>ONCN01000210.1 GCA_900316335.1 uncultured Eubacteriales bacterium
GAAGAGGGCGTCGGCCTTGCCCTGATTGCCACACAGGGCGGTCCCGAGCCCGCCAAGCGGAGCATTGCCGAGGCGGACATTGACGCCGTCAAGGTTCCCGTTTCCGGCGACTGGACCGCGACCCTCGAGGTCGAGTTCAATTCCAACAGCGCCCAGAACGGCTTCTACCAGTTCTTCGCCTTCTTCGCCTCCGAGGGCGGCGACAACCAGAATCTGGTCGGTATCCGCGGCGGCGACGGCGCCATGCAGGACTTTATCCGCAAGGATGGCGCCATCACGGAGGAAACCAAGTCCAGCACCCCCGGCTTTGACACCGACGACAAGACCTACTTCCTGCGCATTGAGAAGGAAGGCACCACCTATACCTGCTCCCGCAGCGACGACGGTGCGGAATTCACCGAAATGTTCGCCTTTGAAGACACCGGGATCGACGCCGACGAGATCATCATCGACGCCTACACCGGCATGACCGAGGGCTACAAGTTCACCTTGAAGTCTCTGACCTTCGAGGGCGGCGAGCCTGTGCAGCAGTTGGACAAGACCGCCATCAAGGAAGCCATCGAGAAGGCCGAGGCACTCAGCAGCGAGCAGTACACCGACGACTCCTGGGCCAAGGTTGAAGAGGCCCTGGCTGCCGCCAAGACTGCTTTGAAGGAAGCCACCACCCAGCCCGAGCTCGATGACGCCGCCAAGGCACTGAACGACGCTGTGGCCGCCCTCAAGGAGAAGCCCAGCACCGAGCTTGCCGTGCCCAAGGACGACTACTTCGCCGACGGCAGCATGAACGAGAGCCAGTGGACGATCCTCAACGAGCAGAAGGACCGGCCCGATCCTGACGACGCCTGGTCTTACTACCGCTTCGAGGAGGGCCTGGGCCTGGTCATGCCCACCCAGCACAACAGCATCTACCAGACCGCAACGCCGAATGCCTGGAAGAACATGTTCACCATGCCCGCCGAGGGCACCTGGGACGTGATCGCCAAGGCCTACTATCCCAAGACCACCACCGGCAACTACCAGCAGGTGCAGGTCATCGCCTGGCAGGACGAGGATAACTACGTCCGCATCAACTGCCAGAACAACCTCCGCGTGGAGCCCTTCTATGAGACCGGAGGCCGCGCCATGAACCAAAACGGCCACGTCTCGACCGCCAAAGCCAACAGCGACGGCTCCGCTACCTTCTACTTCCGCATCCAGCGCACCGGTGATCCCTATACCGACACCTACGTGCTGTCCTACTCCAACGACAACTGCAAGACCTGGACCGACGGCGGCACCTACGTTGCGCCCCTCAAGGACGTGAAGTTCGCCCTGTTTGCCACCCAGGACTACGGTCCCACCCAGCGCAACTATCAAGAACCCGTGGAGTTGGCCTTTGAGTACGTCGCTGTTCTGTCCGCCAACGGCGAGACCGTCCGCGACGAAGCCGGCATGCTGACCTGGGCCGCCCAGAACGCTGCCGACTACATGGTCAAGTCCCTGCCCGCGAAGACCTCTGAGAAGCTCACCGTCAAGGCGCCGCACGGCTACACCGTGGAGTTCGTCTCCGACAAGGAAGCCGTCATCGCCAAGGACGGCACCGTGACCCCCGCCAAGAAGGTTGCCGTCAAGGTCACCGAGGAAGACACCACCGCCACTTCTGAGACCGTCGAGATCCTGGTGCCCGGTACCGCACCCGAGGAGCCCGTTCTCGACAAGACCGAGCTTGAAGCCGCCATCAAGGACGCCGAGGCCGTCAAGAAGGACGACTACACTGAAGAGTCCGTGAAGGCTCTGGAAGACGCCCTTGCTGCCGCGAAGAAGGCGCTGACCGACGCCGAGACCCAGGACGAGCTTGACGCCGCTGCTAAGGCCTTGAACGACGCGATCGCCGCCCTTGAGAAGAAGCCCGAGGAGCCCGTTCTCGACAAGGCTCCGCTGGAGAAGGCCATCGAAGACGCCGAGAAGCTCGACGCCGACAAGTATACCGAAGAGACCGCCAAGGCCCTGGCCGAGGCCATCGAGGCTGCCAAGAAGGCCCTCGGGGAAGCCAAGACTCAAGATGAGCTCGACGCTGCCAAGAAGGCCCTGGACGACGCGATCGCCGCTCTGGTCGAGAAGACCGAGCCCACGCCGATCCCGACGCCGACCCCGCACGTCTGCCCGGGTGCAAACTTCACCGATATGCCCGCAGTTGACTACTGGTCTCACGCTCCCATCGACTGGGC
>ONCN01000208.1 GCA_900316335.1 uncultured Eubacteriales bacterium
TAGACAAAGGCCTGATAGACCACGGTTTTGAGCATATACAGCGCAACATAGCTCAATGCGCCGATGATGCTGCCCAAGGTTACACGCAGGTGCGCTTCGGTTTTCGGCATCTGCGTTTCGTGAACGGTTTTTGCGATCAGGCCGCAGATAAAGGCCATCAGAAATTTAGAGACAACCGTAATGATAACCCCATCGAGCCCATAGCCGCCCACAAGGTCATACAGGCCTGAGCCGATGCCAGCCGCCAATCCCCCGCCGACGGGACCTAAAAGCAGCCCCGAGAGCAGGCACATCGCATTGGCAAAGTGCACCTTTGAGTTAAGCAGCGGAAAGCGGAACATCGTCAACACAAAGACCAGCGCCGCCATCAGCGCGATGAACACGATCTTGTGCGTGGTAAAGCGCTCTTGTTTCATAAAAAGACCCCCTTGACATTGGTTTCGGATCTGTGTATGATTATAGCACGATCTGGCATGGTGTATATGTCCAGTTTTGATATTTTTTAGGAGGTCAGATTATGCTGTCTTCCATGCCCACCCTCTCTTACGAGGGCAAGACGCCTTTATATGAGCAGCTTTACCGCTTCTTTACGGTGCAAATTCGCCGCGGCGCGCTCCGTACCGGTGAAAAGCTGCCCTCAAAGCGGAGCCTTTGCGCAGAACTCGGCATCAGCCTGTCCACGGTGGAGACGGCCTACGCGCTGCTCGTAAGCGAAGGATACGTCAACGCAAAAGCAAAAAGCGGATACTACGTTGCAAACTTTGCCCCGCTTGCTCCCGTCGCAGCACCAAGGCCTTTGGTGCGTCATGCGCCTGAAACGCCTGTCGCACCGGAGATCGACCTGTCCACAGCGGCGGTGGACGTCAGTGTGTTCCCTTATGCAACGTGGGCGAAGCTCAACAAGGAGGTCGTCTATGGTTCTCCCGAGCTGCTGCAGCGGGGCGATCGGCAAGGCGACCCGGCGCTTCGGCTTGCGCTGGCCTCTTTTTTGGGGGAGTACCGCGGCGTTACCTGCGCGCCGGAGCAGATCGTTGTCGGCGCCGGCATGGAATATCTGACCCAACTGCTGCTCTTTCTTCTGCCAAAGGACACGGTGTTCGGCGTGGAGGATCCGGGATACCCCGCCTTTGCACAGATCTTGCGCCTTCAGGATCGGCAGATCCGCTATCTGCCGCTTGACAGCGAGGGGCTGCAGCCGGATGCGCTGCAAAGCTCCGACGTCAGCGTGGCTTATGTGACCCCCTCGCACCAGTTTCCCATGGGGATGACCATGCCGGCCTCCAGGCGCTCTCAGCTTTTGCGCTGGGCCTGGGAGGCGGATGGGAGGTATCTCATTGAGGACGACTACGACAGCGAGTTCCGCTATGACCAGCGGCCATTGCCCGCGATGCAGGGCATGGACCATCGGGAGAAGGTGATCTACGTCGGCACGTTCAGCAGATCCTTAGCGCCATCGATCCGCATGGCCTATCTGGTGCTCCCCTATCCTCTGCTGCGGCGCTACGAAGCTCTGTTCGGCTATCAAAGCTCCACCGTTTCCCGATATGAACAGGCGGTGATGGCCAGATTTTTGCAGGAGGGTTACTATGCCCGGTATCTGCGCCGAGTCAGCGGGCGTTATAAGGCGCGCAGGAATGCGCTGGTGGATGCCCTGTGCCGCATTGAGGGCGTGCGCCTGCACGGACACCAGGGCGGGCTGCACTTTTTGTTGGAAAAGGACGGCATCTCTGAGGCGGAGCTGTGTCAGCGGGCGCTTGAGGCTGGGATCGCTCTGCGGGGTCTGAGCGCGTATTGTCACACTGCTCCTGCCCTGCCCTCTACGGTTGTCGTTGGCTACGGCGGTCTGCGCAGCGACAAGGTCGAGCAGGCAGCGCGGCTGCTCGCGGCAGCCTGGCGATGAGCTCTTCTGCCCTGCCTCAAATCGTTTCATCCCTGCTCCAACCAGTATTACCCACCGTGCTGAATTTTTTCATCCCATGCGGCGAAAATTATCATTGACGCGAGCGACATTTTATGATATAGTATTTGAGCAAATGCTACTGTGGCTCAGTCGGTAGAGCAGCTGATTCGTAATCAGCAGGTCGCCGGTT
>ONCN01000207.1 GCA_900316335.1 uncultured Eubacteriales bacterium
CCACATCGACCCGTCGCGAAGCGCCGTTCCGGGCACCTCCGGTTTTTGAAACCGTCGAAGCTTCTGTACCTGCCCCGCAGAGAAACCCGCCCCGTAGGGGTCGATGACCACATCGACCCGTCGCGAAGCGCCGTTCCGGGCACCTCCGATTTTTGAAATCGTCGAAGCTTATGCAGGCGTGCCCGCGCTGGCGCATGTGCGGCGCGCAGCAAGTCCCCCGGGCGTCATGCGCCTCTGCGAGCGGTTGCAGTTTCTGCAATAGGGGCCAACAATACCAAAACGCCGATGCAAATCCGTAAAACCCGATCGGGCACGAATTTGCATCGGCGTGTTCAATTCCGGGGTTGTTATCGCGGACAACCGACGGTCGCTCCCTCGCAGGCGCACACCCATCGGCTGCTTTTTCCGCGGCCTTGCTCAGATATACTGGTCGTTTTTCGCTGCCTTCCCAACCAAATAATAGGAAACGGCAAACAGCAGCAGAATAAAGACCACAAAATACCAGGTGCCGGACTCGGCGGTGGCGATGAAGTCATATGCCCCGTGGAGCAGTGCCGGTATCAGTACGCACAGGACCCGTGCAAGCTTTGCGGTGTCCTGCTGGCCCCTGCGTTCATACTTTTTGGCCAGGCCGTAGAAGATGCCCATAAACACGCCGAAGCAGGCATGCCCAGGGATGGCTGTCAGCGCCCGAACCAGAGCAGTCCCAAAGCCGTAGGCCATAACGTAGCTGATGTTTTCCCACAACGCAAAGCCCAGCGAGACAAACACCGCATAGACTACGCCGTCATACTGGCAGTCAAACTCCGCCGAGCGCCAGCTTCTGCGCTTGAGCAGCAGATACTTTGAGCTCTCCTCGGCAAATGCGACGATGCCAAAGTACAAGATGACCTCGTGCAGCACGGTCTGCTCCGGCACCAGCAGATTTAACAGCCCGCCTAAGATCCGCTCCTCCACCAAGGCCAGCAGGGAAGAGAGGATGCCGGCCTTCATCAGCGACCACAAAAGCGAGGTCGACTCCGCCTCCATCCGGTCAGAGCGATAGACCTTCACCATCAAAAACACCGCCGGGATCACCGCCGCGGCAACCAGGATAATGTTGTAGGAAAACAGCGTGGGTAAAATGAAATAATACATTGCAAGTACCCTCCTTCTGTGTCCAGCATACCACAGATCATCCCCGGATGCAATCAAAACAAGCACAATCCCGCGAAAAACCTTTTCCGGCCACAGAATTCCGTTGCCTTTTTTCCCAATTTCCGGTATAATGAAAGCAGGCTTTTGGTGGTGCAAACGCCATCTGCCCACCTGGCGTGGTGGGAGACTTCATCAGCGGCGAGTATCGAAACAACTATGAAAAAATGTACAACAATCCTCAAACGCTTTCTGGCGTGCAAGCGATATCAGCAAATCCTCATCATATTGGCAGTTCTGGCCTTGGCGTGGGGTGTGGCTGCGGGGATCTCGGTCTTTGTGTGCCGCCGGGCTTTGACGGCGCGGGCGTATGACGTGCAGATCCCGGGGGTAGAGCAGCCCTTCACGGCGGTGATGCTCACAGACCTTCACAGCATGGAGTTCGGCGAGAACAATGAGACGCTGCTTGCGCAGATCCGCGACAGCAGCCCCGACGTGATCTTCACCGTGGGGGATATGATCAGCCGCGACGCGTCTGACGACGAGGTAGATCGTTTTTTGGCGCTTCTGCGCGCGCTGAGGCAGATAGCACCGGTCTATTCCTCCTACGGAAATCACGAGCGGGACTATATCGCGAGCGGAGGCCGGGATCTGGCACCGCGCATTGCCGAAACCGGGGCCGTCTTGCTCCAGGAAAGGCGCGCTCTGGTGGAGGTCGCGGGCAACCGCCTTTGCCTGGGCGGTACGCTCGGGCACCTGTATCCCTTTGGTCGATCGAGGGAAGAATACCGGGAGTCGCCAGAATACCTCCTGATGTCCCGGATGCAGAGCTCTGGCCTGCCCACCATTGTGCTGGCCCACTATCCCGACACGATCATTTTTGTACACGCCTATGAGGATTGGGACATTGACCTCTTCCTCAGCGGCCATACCCACGGCGGTGTGATCCGCATTCCCGGCATTGGGGGGCTGTATGCGCCCATGCAGGGCTGGTTTCCCCGCTATGACCGGGGCTATTTCCACCCCGGCAAGATCCAGCTCATCATCTCCAGCGGCTTTGCAGCCCACGGCTCCATCCCGCGAGTCTTCAACCGGCCGGAGTTTTGCGTCATTCATATCA
>ONCN01000205.1 GCA_900316335.1 uncultured Eubacteriales bacterium
CCAGACCTTGCTGGTCAGGAAAATCTCCTCCCGTGGAATCCCGCTCTTGCGGATGGCGCTGCCGACCTCTTCCTCGTTGAAGTAGCTCTGGGCCGTGTCGACGTGCCGATAGCCCACGGAAAGGGCGTCCAGCACGCAGCGCTCACATTCGTCCTTGGTCACCTGGTAGACGCCGTAGCCCAGCATGGGTATCTTCACGCCGTTGGATAAAATCGCGTATTCCATCATACTACCTCCATTTTTCTTTCTTGATCAATGCTGTTCAGCCACTGGGAAACCCGCTGGGGAACGCCGCGCTCGGCGTCGGACATCTCCACCGGCAGGCCGGGGAGCAGTCTGGCCTTGGGGGCCAGCTCGTGGATGGTTTGATAGGTGCCGCCGTCGCAGGAGCCCATGTGGGTATTGAAGGGGATGATCGTCTTGCCGCTGAAGTCGTACTGCTCAAACAGGGTGTAGAGGATCATCGGGAAGGTGTACCACCACATGGGATAGCCCAGATAGACGGTGTCGTAATCTGCAATGGGCAGGGGATTTTTGATCCGGGGACGCCGGTCCTCGTCGTGCTCCTTTTTGGCAAGCCGGGCTAGGGCGTTGTAGTGGCTGCGGTCGCTGTCATAAGGGATCTCGGGCACGATCTCCAGCAGATCTCCGCCGGTCTGCCTGGCGATCTCCTCTGCAAGGGCTTTTGTGCTGCTGTAAACCGAAAAGTATAGAATCAAGGGCTGTTTCATGGGGCAATCTCCTTTTCTGTCGGGCGTTTTCTTTGCTTCTGATGGGAGTTTACCACAATTTTTCTTGACTGTCCACTGCCAATCGGGCATACTGGTATTACTCACAGTTATAGGAGGCGAGCGCCATGATCGAGATTTATCTGTTGCAGCAGCTGGCAGCCGTGGCGGAGCACGGTACGCTTCTGAAAGCGTCGGAGGCCCTGCATCTGTCTCAGCCTGCCCTGAGCCGCTCTATGAAAAAGCTGGAGGCCCAACTGGGCGTCCAGCTCTTTGACCGGGAGAACAGCAAAATCACGCTGAACGACACCGGCGCCCACGCGGTGGACTACGCCAAACGCATTCTGGCGCTGGACCGGGAAATGGCGGAGGGGGTTGCGGAATATGAAAGGCGCAGGCGTACCGTCAGTTTGGGCTCCTGCGCTCCCTTCCCCTTGAACGCCATTCAGCCCACCCTCCAGGAGCAGTATTTCGGCATGGTCCTCACCTCGGAGCTGGCGGAGGACCATCGGCTTCTCACCGGGCTGAAAAACCGGGTGTACCAGCTTGCAATTCTCCACGAAGCTCCCGAGGACCCGGAGCTCTTTGCCCAGCGATACCTTGACGAGCAGTTATACGTTTCCTTCCCAAAGGAGCATCCCCTGGCCAAGCGGCAAAGCATCCGTTTCTCAGATCTCAAAGGCGTCAGCATTTTAATGGTCCACAGCGTGGGCTTCTGGATGGAGGTCTGCAAACGGCACCTGGAGCCCGGCAATCTTCTGATCCAAAACAGCTTTGAGGCCCTGGGCGAGCTGATCGACGCCTCCACGCTGCCCTTCTTCAACTCCGACCGGATGCTGGAACGGGCCCCCAAACAGGGGGATCGGGTCTCCGTGCCCATCTCGGACAAAGACGCCCGCACCGTCTACTACATCGCCTGCCTGGCTTCGGAGAAGCAAAAATACAACGCCGTATTCAGCGCCGCCCGCCAGGCCGTGCTGAACCGCACATAGGACGATCAAAGCAGACAGTTTTCTTGCTTGAGCCCACGCAGCAGACGGATTGGGTTTTTGAAACAGAAAGATACCCCGATCCTGCATGGAAGCGCGCGGAATTGGAAGACGAATACTGAGCCAAAGGAAAGGAGCGATACCATGGAACAGAGGAAATCCCTTTTGATCAAGGATACCACCAGGGCCGAGCGGGAGCAGATCGTCCACCAGGCCCTGTGGGGCAGCTGCGGCATCGACTGCGAGTTCTGCTCCGGCTGTGACAACCGCGGCGGCGGGCGGATCGAAAGCATCTACCAGCCCTATATTGACGGCCTGAAGGAGCTGCGGGAGATCAACGAAGCATACAACGCACCGTTTGTGCGATAGGCAGACAAAGCAACAAGAATTCCCTTCGAAAGAAAAAACTGTTATGAGCATCCTGCAGCTCATAACAGTTTTTCTCTGAGGGGAGCATCCAAAGAAACCGGATGGTTTCCCGGCACGGACTCCAATGAGGACAGCGGCCCCTTGGCCGAGCTTGCTTGCAAGGTCTGGTGTGTGATCCCTCCGACGACGGTGCGCGTTCCTGCAGCACGTTTGAGACAATCAAGTGATCGCAATGCCTTGCGCGCACAAGCATATATCTTTTTTTCATGTTTCAGTCTTACGTCTTCCGTATTCATTTACAAAACCCTGTCGCGTTTGTAATGGATACGGAAGACTGAAACCTGAAGAATGAATCATACAAAGCAAAGGCGTTGTCTCAAAACAGCGATAACAAGCTGGATTGAGGCAACGCCTCTTTCTATGGG
>ONCN01000204.1 GCA_900316335.1 uncultured Eubacteriales bacterium
GAAGCGGGCACCTATTACCTGGCCACGGTTGAGGGCGATCAGCCCCGCGTGCGGCCATTTGGCACGGCTCTGGTCTGGCAGGGCCGTCTGTACATCCAGACCGGCAAGGTCAAGCCGGTTTCCCACCAGCTTGCGGCAAACCCCAAGGCGGAGCTCTGCGCCTTCCACGGCGGCAAGTGGCTGCGCGTGGCGGGCGAGCTGGTCAATGACGACGATCGCGCCGTCAAGGTGGCCATGCTGGAAAAAATGCCCAGTCTCAAGCCTATGTACGACCCCGACGACGGCAATATGCAGATGCTTTTCTTCCAAAACGCAAAGGCGACCTTCAGCTCCTTTACCGAAGCGCCTGAGACCATCGACCTGTAAGCCCCGCCGGGAAAGGCATGGGGAGGAGGACCCTTATGAGCAAAACCATCGTCGTTGTCAACGCCGGCCCCAGAATGGGCTGGAACACCGAGACCCTGCTCAGCGAAGCAGCCCGCGGCGCCGAGTCCGCCGGGGCGAGCATCCAGCGCTTCGACCTGTTCCGGCTGGAGCGCTACACCGGCTGCATCTCCTGCTTCGGCTGCAAGAAGGAGCGCTTCAAGGGCCATTGCATCTGCCGGGACGGCTTAACGCCGGTTCTGGACGCCATCCGTGCGTCCGACGGGCTGATCATCGGCTCGCCCAACTATCTGGGGGAGCTCACGGCCTCCTTCCGGGCATTGTATGAACGGCTGATCTTCCAAAATCTGACCTACAACCTTGAAACCCCCTGCTGCAGCGAGCGGGCGATCCCCGTGCTGCTGATGATGACCAGCAACGCGCCCGACACATCCTATCAGGGCCTGCTGCAGGGCTACCGCCAGACCTTGAGCCGCTTTGTCGGCCCCACGCAGGTCTTTGTCAGTGGCGACACCCTGCAGCTCAAGGACTATGGCAAGACCGACTGGCCCTGGACCATGTTCGATCCCGCCGCCAAGCAGGCGCGGCACGAGACCGTCTTCCCCGAAGAATGCCGGGCCGCCTTCGAGCGCGGCGCGGCCCTCGCCGCGCAGGGTTGAGCCAAACGCAAACAGGCAGCAGACGCGAACCGTCTGCTGCCTGCTTGCGATTTTTTATTCTCTGGCCTTCAAAATCTCGTTTGCAGGGATCTGCCGGATGCGCCGCACCAGCAGCGCGTGAATGATTGCATAGATCAGCATGCAGGCCAGATACAAAACCGCGTAGACCCAGGGGGCCATGTGCAGATCGATGCCGCATGCCACGTTGGACACCAGATACGGGTAAAGCGCGTCCATGATCCGCTTTGACAGCGGGATGCAGATCAGGATCCCAAGCGCAATGAGCACCGTGTTTCCGCTCAAAAACAGCCGGCTGATCTCCCGCCGCCGATAGCCGAACACCTTAAACAGCGCGATGCTCTGCGCCGAGCGGTCGAGCATGACCTTCATCATCAGATACATCACAATGGCCATGATCACAGCCGAGGCAAGGATCATGGTGTAGACCATGGAGGACATCAGATTGACAAAGATGTCCGCAGCCTTCTCCACGTCCTGCTTGCTGCTGACGTTGTACAGGCGGCCCGGCTCGATGGACAGGGCGTGGCTTGAAAAGACGGTGTTGTAATAGTCCTCGGGCTTGTCAAACAGCTCCCGCATGGCGTCAAGATCCATAAACACGAAGAAGGCCGGGGAATAGTCCACCACACGCTCTATGGTGAAGGCGTAGCTCCGGTCATTCTGTTCGTCGCGCAAAACCAGCGGCTGACCTACAGACAGGCCGTATTTCTGTGCCATGGCGGAGCTGATCGCAACGCGGCTCTGGCTTGCGGGCGGGTGGGCGTCAAAATAGGGGTTGTCCGGCTCCAGACCCAGAACGGTGACGTCCAGATTGTAGCCCAGCACCTCTTTTTTCAGCGTCTCGGCATAGGCCGGGCTTCCGCCTGCCGGAACCGTGGTCTCCGGGTATTTGTACAGATACATATACGCATACCGGGTGTCCGCCACGTTGTTGTGTCCTACGTGCAGGCACAGCACGTAGGCGTTGATGCCGATCATCATCAAAAGCAGACACACAAAGATGCCCAGCACCACGCCCAGGGCACTGCGCCCCTCGCGCAGCATCTGCCGAAGCTGAAAGCGCGGCAAAAACGCCAGGTTTTTCAGATCCAGCTCAGACACATGGCGTGCGCTGTCCTCGTTTCGGATCATCTGCAGGGCAGGCGCAGAGAGCTTGCGGCGGATCACCACCAGGTTGACCAGCGCGGCGATCACCGGCGGCAGGATCACGCCGTATAAAATCACCGGCAGCTCCATCACCGTGTCCAGCGTGGGCACGGAGAAATAGGCGTAGGTATCCGCCGTCTGCAGCGGGACGCCAAGGCTGCTGTAGCCCGCCAGGGTGCCGACAAGTCCCCCCAGAAAGCTGATGAGGACCGGCAGCGTCAGATAGTGGCGCATCAGATCCCTGCGCCGTACACCCAGGGCATAGAGCGTGCCGATCACGCTGCGCTCCGACTCGATGGTGTGGATCACAAAGACCGAAATCACATAGCCCAGCAGCGCCACAATGATCACGCCCAGCGCCACAATGATCACGCCCGCGGCAATGCTGGCATATTTGTTGATGACCACGTCGTCCGCAGCCCCGCCGATGCGGGGGTTGTCCTCTGCCGCCGTGAAGCTGCGCAGGTTGGACAGATCCGCCTCCAAATACCGGTCTGCGACCTCCGAGATCGCATCTTCCAGCGTCTTTGCGCCGTCTGCCAGCTCGCCGCCGGAGAGATAGGTTCCCTCCGTGCCGATGACGGTGTCAACGCCGTTGGGCAGCTTTTCCAGAATGTCGTCACACTGGGCGGCCGACAGGGCCGAAAGGACCTCCTCGCGGGCGGCGTCGGGTCGGGAAGCCCGGACGTTTTCCAAAATGCTGGTTTTGAACAGATGGGTGTTCTGGAAGACAAAGGCCACCTGGTCCATCAGCAGATGGGGGTCCATGTCCCGCACGTCCACGCCGCCCACCAGGACGCTGCCGGCGCTCACGTCCCAGAACCTGGGGATCAGGCTGGCCGCAGTGGTCTTGCCGCCGCCGGAGGGGCGCACCAGGGCCACGGTCTGCCCCGGCTCTACCCGGAAGGAGACGTGCTCCAGGGCAGGCAGCTCTGCGCCATCATAGGTGAAGCTGACGTTCCGGAACGCCACGCTGTTGTCCCTGGGCGCCTGGGGCCGGTCGGTAATCTCCATCGTCGGCGCGTCCATGACCTGCTGAATGTGGCCCAGAGCGGTGCTGGCCAGCAGCATGCCGCTGGCAGCAAACATGATCCGGGCCAGGGCTGTGGAGACGATGGCGGAGAAGGCCGCGTAAAAGGCAAAATTGGTCACAAAACCCGCAAAGTCGCCGTCGGCCAGGGCCTTGGGTGCCAGCAGCAGGGCCACCGGCACCAGGAAGATAAAGGCCCCCTCCGTGGCGGTGAGGTTGACGGCCTGGGGGACCTTGCAGACGTCGGCCTGGTAGTGCTCGGCCTTGGCGCTGTAATCCTCAATCGCCTGGCGGAAGGCCTTGAAGGAGTCCACCGTCTGTTGAAACACCTTCACCACTGGGATACCCCGGACGTATTCGGTGCCGGCCTTGCTCATCACGTCCTGGGCAGCCTGGTACTCTGCCATGAGGCCGGCGTTCTTGCCGGTCATCATCGTGGCCATGGCTCCGACAGAGACCACCGCCGCCAGCAGGCAGGCAGCGCCCATCCGCCAGTCAAAGACGAACATCAGAACCACCATGGTCAGAACCAGGGCAATGCTGCCCACGATATCCGCCAGGTTGTGGGCCAGCAGGGTGTCGGTCTCGGCGGCGGCCCCGTCCAGGCGGTTGCGCAGCAAGCCGGAGGCGTTGGAGTCAAAGAAGCCCAAGGGCGCCTTCATCAGATGGGCCATGCCCTGCTTGCGGATGTTGGAGGCGGTGCGGAAGGCCGCCAGATGGGTGCACATCAATGCCCAAAATAGACGGCAATCCCGCCGAAGGCCGCCGCAAACGCCAGCCAGCCGTATTTGGCGAGCTCCGTTGCCTTTGACCACTCCGGGGCAACCGCAATCAGGTCCCGGGCCGCCAACCAGATGCAGACGTAGGGCAGCGTGCCCAGCACCATGGCCACGGCCGAGAGCCCCAGGCCCAGAAAGGTCAGCCGCTTATAGCTGCCTGCGTAGCCCAGCAGGACGGCCAGATCGCTTTTTTTCTTTTCCGTCATACACAAACCCTCTTTCAAGCTTGATAGTTAGCAACTGCTAACTATATTATAATCAACATCCTACGGAAATGCAAGCCTTTTCCCGGAATTTTTGATGCGAAGTTCCAATTAATACTAAACTTCAATTAAAACATTTAAAAATCCAATCACGTAACGTAACGCTCCGGATGAGCTCATCGGTCAAAGAACAAATAGTTGCACAAAGGCGAT
>ONCN01000202.1 GCA_900316335.1 uncultured Eubacteriales bacterium
GCGCTGACAAAGAAGCCGTAGATCGGCACCTTCGCCGAGCAGCTCATAAAGGGCGTGAGCAGAATGGTCATCTTGCGGTCGCGCTCGCTGGGAAGGGTGCGGGTTGCCATGACGGCTGGCACCGTGCAGCCGAAGCCGATCAGCATCGGCACGATGGAGCGGCCGGAGAGGCCCAGCTTGCGCAGCAGCTTATCCATCACAAAGGCGACGCGGGCGATATAGCCGCTGTCTTCAAGCAGGGACAGGAAGAAGAACAGCGTGACGATGATGGGCAAAAAGCTCAGCACACTGCCCACACCCTCAAACAAGCCCTGGATCACAAGGCTATGAAGGGCCGGGCTGACGCCGGCGGCGGTGAGGGCGCGGTCGGTGATGCCGGCAAGGGCGTCGATGCCCATGGCAAGCAGATCCTGCAGGAACAGACCGATCACATGGAAGGTAAGGTAGAACACCAGGCCCATGATGGCGATAAAGGCCGGGATGGCGGTGTATTTGCCGGTGAGGATACGGTCCAGGCGCTCGCTGCGCTGGCGCTCGCGGCTTTGCCGGGGCTTTTGGACCGAGACGCGGCAGACGCGGGCGATAAAGTCAAAGCGCATCTCCGCGATGGCGGCAGCCCGGTCGAGGCCGCGCTCTTTTTCCATCTGGAGAATAATGTGCTCGACCATCTCAGACTCATTTTGATCCAGCTTGAGCTGCTGCTCGATCAGCCGGTCGCCCTCAATGAGCTTGCTGGCGGCAAAGCGCGTGGGCAGGCCGGCAGCCTTGGCGTGGTCTTCGATGAGGTGGGAGATGCCGTGCAGGCAGCGATGGACCGCGCCGCCGTGCTGGGTCTGGTCGCAGAAGTCCTGGCGAAGCGGGCGCTCCTGATATTTGGCAATGTGCAGGGCGTGGCTGACAAGCTCGTCTACGCCGGCGTTTTTCGCCGCGGAGATGGCGACCACCGGCACGCCGAGCTCGGCCTCCATGCGGTTGATATCCACGCTGCCGCCGTTGGCGGTGACCTCGTCCATCATGTTGAGCGCAACGACCATGGGGATGCCCATTTCCAGAAGCTGCATGGTCAGATAGAGGTTGCGCTCAATGTTGGTGGCGTCGACAATGTTGATGATGGCCTTGGGCTTTTCCTGGAGAACGAAGTTGCGCGAGACGATCTCTTCGCTGGAATAGGGGGACATGGAGTAGATGCCGGGCAGGTCCGTGACCAGGGTATCGGGGTGCTTGCGGATCTGGCCGTCCTTGCGGTCGACGGTGACGCCGGGGAAATTGCCAACGTGCTGGTTCGCGCCGGTGAGCTGGTTGAACAGCGTGGTCTTGCCGCTGTTTTGGTTGCCCACAAGGGCAAAGGTCAGGGTTGTGCCGTCCGGCAAGGGCGTGCCGGAGCCCTTGGGGTGGAACTTGCCGCCCTCGCCGAGGCCGGGGTGATGGGTGGCCGCGCGCCTGGCGGCAGGATGCTCCTGCGCGGAAGCTCCGGACGCGGCGGTGACCTGGATCTTTTCGGCGTCTGCCAGGCGAAGGGTGAGCTCATAGCCGTGGAGCATCAGCTCCATCGGGTCGCCCATTGGCGCGTATTTCACCACGGTCACCTCAGTGCCGGGGATGACGCCCATATCCAAAAAATGCTGACGCAGCGCGCCCTCGCCGCCGACCTGGGTGACGACGGCGGTTTTGCCAATTTGTAAGTCTTTCAGAGTCATGGAACTGTGCCTCGATATCAGAAGAGTGGGATATACCGATGGTAAATCTTCACGAATATCATATCACGCGACCATAAAGTGAGTCAAGGCTAACAGCATTTCCTGCAGAAAAAGGACGGAATTTGAAAGAATGGGGTCTCCCCTCTTGCGCGCGGCGGAAAAACCGGGTACAATGGGGGTGCGGAGGTGACGAGATGGAAGAGGCTTCTTTTGTCCGCTGGCGGATCTATTTCAGCGGCACGGTGCAGCACGTGGGGTTTCGCTACACAGCCTATTATCTGGCCCGGGGCCTGTATCTCACTGGATGGGTGGACAATCTGCCGGATGGCCGGGTGGTATTGGAGGCGCAGGGCAGAGTCTCGCAGGTGCGGAAGCTGCTGTTTCAGCTCAAAAGCCAGGCGCACATCAAGATCACGGGAACCGAAATCATTCCGCTTTCCATCGAGCCGCATGAACGGGGATTTGCGGTGCGAGGGTATAATTGATATGGAAAAGGCCGACGGCGCAAAAAGGCGCTGTCGGTCTTCTTTTCGTAAGGCCCGGATGGGTACGGATTTGCATCGGCGGTTTGTTCTCGTTGTCCCCTGCCGCGGACGACCGATGGTCGCCCCTACACAGAAACACGCACCCGTTGCGGCGCATGACTATATGCGACAGCACACATAAGGCCGCATATACGCACGCTTTTCGACGGCCCGTAGAACCTCTGGGCGGTTCAAAAGACCGGGCGTGCACACATTGGCGCTGCGCGACTGGCCGATGCGCAGCTAGTCGCATGGGAGTCAGCGGCCATTACGGGGCGGGGCTATGGCCGCTGAGGTCAGCGGCCACTACGGGACGGGGGCTATGGCCGCTGAGGTCAGCGGCCGCTACGGGACGGGGGCTATGGCCGCTGAGGTCAGTGGCCACTACTGGAAGGAGGCTATGGCTGCTGAGGTCAGCGGCTACTACGGGGCGGGGGCTATGGCCGCTGAGGTCAGCGGCCACTACGGGACGGGGGCTATGG
>ONCN01000201.1 GCA_900316335.1 uncultured Eubacteriales bacterium
ACCCCGGCAAGATCCAGCTCATCATCTCCAGCGGCTTTGCAGCCCACGGCTCCATCCCGCGAGTCTTCAACCGGCCGGAGTTTTGCGTCATTCATATCAGCCCGGCAGACCCGGCGGAAGCGTCCTGAGCAGGACGTATCCGCCGGATTTTTGCTTTTGGTGCGATATTTTCCCCTGCCGGATCGTTTTATGTACAAAAGCAAAAAGACGTCAGATGCTTTTCCAAAGAAAGGAGCGATTTGAACATGAAGGATCTTCAGAGTTTCCCGCTTCGGCGGTTGATGGCTGCGCTGCTGGCGTTGGCCATGCTGTGCGCGCTGTCTCTGACCGGGCTTGCGCTTGCGCCCCCCACGCCGCCGCCGGACTGCGTGGATGTGCCGCCCTCGGCTTGGTATTATTGGGACGTGCAGAATGCCCGTATTCTCGGGCTGATGCAGGGCGTGGGGCCCTTCGGGGACGTGCAGGATGACGCCTGGTATGCAGAGGCCGCGCTGTGGTCGGGGCTGCACGAGGTCGTCCGGGGCACAGAGGCGGGCACATTCTCCCCCGATGCGATCCTGGATCGGGAGCAGGCCGCCACGCTGCTGCTGCGCTTTTTGCAGTATATGGAGGCGAAGCTGCCCGAAGAGACGACCTCTCTGCCGTTTACGGACAGGCAGGAGATCTCCGTGTGGGCTTTTAGCGGCGTGCGCTGTATGTATACCATGCAGATCATGGTTGGCGACGAGGCTGGCCGCTTTCTGCCCAAAGCGCCCTTGACCCGCGCCGAGTGTGCCAAGCTTGCGGTGCTGGCCTTCCGCGCGACCAAGGACTGCTTCCGCCCAACCCGCATCCGGGGCGAAGAGCTTTCCAGAGGCTTCCGGCCCGGCGCCGAGCTTCCGAAGAGCATGCCGGATGACGCGCGCACAACCATTCTGGATTTTTGCGCAAACCTCTTTCGCGCCTCCGATCAGCCGGGCCAGAACACCGTGATCTCTCCCGCCTCGGCGCTCTACGCGCTGGCCATGTGCGCCAATGGCGCCGAGGGAGAGAGCCTGCGTCAGATGGAAGCGGCCTTCGGCCTGCCCATGGCGCAGTTAAACCCTGCCCTGGCCTGCTGGAAGCGGGATCTGACGCAGGCCGGCCGCACCTGCGCGCTGCACAACGGTATTTGGATCAGCCGGGAGAATGGCTTTATCGTCCCGGATCGCTTCTTGCAGACCAACGCCGATTACTACGGCGCGGACGTGTACCGCATTCCCTTTGATGACGAAGGCGCAGACGCGGTCAACGCCTGGATCCGCAACGGAAGCAGGGGACTGATCAAGCGGCTGTTGGATTGCTTCCCCAACCCCCGCGGACTGTGTTTGACCAACACGCTTTATCTGCGCGCGCTCTGGGGCACGCCCTATGGGAGCACTGAGGCCGGGACCTTCACAACAGCCGCAGGCGAGCAGGTGACCTGTCAGATGCTGGAGGGCTGCGAACAGATCTATCTTGAGGATGAGACCTTCACCGGCTTTCTCAAGCCTCTGCAAGATGGCTTCGCTTGTGTGGCCCTGCTGCCCAAGCAGGACCTGGAAACGGCCTTGAAGGGCCTTACCGGCGCAGAGCTGCGATCCTTGCTCGACACGCAGAGCACCGCGTACCAGGTCAACACCGCTATGCCGGAGCTGAGCCTGGAATGGAGCAGCAACCTGATCCCCGCGCTGCAAAAGCTTGGCGTGCTGGATCCCTTCGAGCCGGGCAAGGCGAACTTTGCAGGGATGGGAGACGACAGCCTTGTCGTGCGCGAGATTCTGCAGAAGACCCGCCTTGAGCTGGACTGCTCCGGTGTGACGGCAGCTGCCGCCACCTTGGTCACGCTGACCCCGGAGTCTGCGTTGGAGCCGACGCCCACGTTTAAAACCGTGCGGCTCGATCGGCCCTATCTGCTTCTGATTTTGGACACCGAAACCGAGCTGCCGCTGTTCCTTGCAGCGGTTGAGCAGCCGTAAAATGGCAAAAGGCCCGTATCGAGAGCGCTCTGCTCCCAATACGGGCGTTTTGCAGCTTTTAAAGCAAGACGACCTCACCGTCGGAAGAGATCTGCCTGATCGTGCCGTCCTGCACCAAATAGGCCTCGCCGCGCAGCTCCGCCTTGCCGTCGCGTACAAACAAATAGCTTCCGTCCGGGATCGCATAGAAGGCCTTTCCCATGCTGTCAGGGCAGGCAATGTCCGCATAGATCCGCAGCCCGTCCAAAACGTCGTCCTTGTTCTCCTGATAATGCGGCAGCAGATTGTACCTGGTCAGACCAAGCCCCGGCAAAAACCTTTGATACGCCGGGTCAATGGCCTCGCCGTCTTCTTCCGGCTGCGCATACACCACGTCGGCGCTGTTCATGCTGCCTGCGCTGATCCCGATCACAACACCGTTGTAGTCCGCCAACAGCTTGCGCAGACCGATCCGCTGGAAAAAACGGTTTTGCGTGGGCACGTGTCCGCCCGAGAGGATCAAAAGATCGGCTTGGCGCACAAGCGCCGCCGCCTGCGCTTCGTTCCGGCTGTCCAGGGTGCAGATCTGCGAGAAGGAAAAGCCCGCATCCGTAAACTGCTTTTTTAAAAGCGCGGCATAAAAATCCATCTTCTCCCACCCGTCCGGATCAGAGCAAATATCCAGGGCGCGGCATGGGCTTGGAACGTGCAGCCGCAGCTCGTCAATCAAATGGTTGGCCGCATTCAGCCCGCCGGTGGCGGGATCGTCTGTTCTGCTGGTCAAAAAGCAAATCATATGTTTCTCCTGTCACGATGGTTTATTTGATGGATACTCTCCATTCGTCTCCCGAAACCAAATACTGAAATTCAGTCAGCTCCGGCGTGTTCATCACGTTCAGAAGATCATCAAAATCATCCACGGTTTTTACTACAGAAAGGTCACTGTACTTGATCCATTCCATTTGGCCTTCCTCTGATGAGATAAGATCACCCGACCACTGTGTTGCCTTAAACAACAGGACAACATACCTTCCATTCTCTAAGGGAAATTGTTTGACTCCA
>ONCN01000199.1 GCA_900316335.1 uncultured Eubacteriales bacterium
ACCTCCGATTATCAGAACGGTCGGAGGTTGCACAGACCATCGAAAACCGTGCGAATATCGAAGCGTATACGTGCTGGCGCATGTGGTCATGCGCCACTACGGAATGCACCTATCCCGTAGTGGCCGCTGACCACAGCGGCCAGTCGCGCAGCGCCATTGCAGGCACCTCCGATTATCAGAACGGTCGGAGGTTGCACAGACCATCGAAAAACGCGCGTATATCGCAGCGTGTGCATGTTGGCGCATGTGCGATGCGCAGCCAGTTCCTTGGGCGTCATGTGCCGCTTTATCCCAATCTTGAACAGTTTGTGAATTATTTCGCCCAGGGGTTGCTTTTTTGGGAAGCTCTGCTATAATAACGTTAGCACTCAAGGAAATTGAGTGCTAATACTGACACAAAAAGAGTGATACTATGGCCAAAAAGCAATTCAAAGCAGAGTCCAAACGCCTGTTGGACCTGATGATCAATTCCATTTACACCCACCAGGAGATCTTCCTGCGTGAGCTGCTGTCCAATGCCAGCGACGCCATCGACAAGCTGGCCTATCTGTCTCTGACCGATCAAAACGTGGGTCTGAGCCGGGAGGATTTTGCCATCGACATCCATGTGGATAAGAAGATGGGGCTTCTCACCATTTCCGACAACGGCATCGGTATGGACAAGGAGGAGATGGAGCAAAACCTCGGCACCATCGCCAAGAGCGGCTCGCTGCAGTTCAAGCAGGCGCTCGACCAGAAGGACGCCGACGTGGACATCATCGGTCAGTTTGGCGTCGGCTTCTACTCCGCCTTTATGGTGGCGGACACCGTGACCGTGCTGTCGAAGAAATATGGTTCTGACGAGGCCAACCTCTGGCAGTCCGCGGGCGCCGACGGTTACACCATCAGCCCTGCCGAGAAGACCACCGTGGGCACCGACGTGATTTTGAAGCTCAAGGCCGACACCGAGGACGAGAAGTACTCCCGTTTCCTGGAGCAGTACGAGCTGCAGTCCCTGGTGAAGAAGTATTCCGACTATATCCGCTACCCCATCCGCATGGAGGTCGAGCGCTCCCGCCCCAAGGCCGGCACCGAGGAGTCTGAGGAGCCCGAGTATGAGACCTACACCGAGCTGAGCACCCTCAACTCCATGGTCCCCCTGTGGCAGAGAGCGAAGAAGGACGTCACCGACGAGGAATATGAGACCTTCTACCGCGACAAGTTCTTCGACTATGAAAAGCCGCTTGCCAAGATCCACTTGAGCGTGGAGGGCGCTGTGACCTACAAGGCGCTGCTCTATATCCCCGCCCGGGCGCCCTATGATTTTTACACCAAGGACTATAAAAAGGGCCTGCAGCTCTATTCCTCGGGCGTCATGATCATGGAGCACTGCGAGGATCTGATCCCCGATCACTTCCGCTTTGTCCGCGGCGTAGTGGACACGCAGGATCTGAGCCTGAACATCAGCCGCGAGATGCTGCAGCATGACCGCCAGCTCAAGCTCATCTGCACCAACCTGGAAAAGAAGATCAAGCAGGAGCTGCTGCGCCTGCAAAAGGACCAGCGCGAGGACTATGAAAAATTCTTCGCCGCCTTCGGCCGCCAGCTCAAGTACGGCCTGGTCTCCGACTATGGCATGCACAAGGACGCGCTGCAGGATCTGCTGCTGTTCTGGTCTGCCAAGCAGGGCAAGCTTGTGACGCTCGGCGAGTACGTCGACGCCATGGGTGAGGATCAGAAGCACATTTACTATGCCGCCGGCGAGAGCCGCAGCCGCCTGTCTCAGCTTCCGCAGTATGAAAAGCTGCAGCAAAAGGGCTATGACGTGCTGTTCATGACCGAGGAGGTGGACGAGTTCATCCCCCAGACGCTCATGAACTACCGGGAGAAGGACTTCCGCAGCCTGCTCACCGACGATTTGGATCTGGCCACCGAGGACGAGAAGAAGGCAGCCGAACAGACCGCTGAGGAATGGAAGGACGTGATCGCCTTCCTGGAAAAGACGCTGGAGGGCAAGATCAAAAAGGCTGAGATTTCCACCCAGCTTGGCTCGCACCCCGTGTGCCTGGTGCCCGAGGGCGGCATGAGCTTTGAGATGGAAAAATACTTCCGCCGCGTGAACCCGGAGATGGCCGTGCCGGTGGAAAAGGTGCTGCAGGTGAACCCGGAGCACCATGCCCTGCAGGCGCTGCGCGCGCTTCTGCCCGAGAACGAGGAGAAGGCAGCAGGCTATGCCAAGGTCCTCTACGCACAGGGCCTGATTTTGGCGGATCTTCCCATCGAGGACGCGGCCGCCTATACCGATCTGGTTTGCGGTCTCATGTAAAGGAGGAGCTATGACCACCACCATCCGAGAGCATCGCAGAAAGAAGGGTCTCAAGCAGGCAGAGCTGGCTGAGCTGGTGGGCGTCCGCCGCGAGACCATCGGCAATCTGGAGCGGGGCAAGTACAATCCCTCCCTGCGCCTGGCCTGGTCGCTGTCCCGCGTCTTGGAGACGCCGTTGGATCATCTGTTCAGCTTTGCCGACGAAGATGCGACGTGCTGAGCTGCACAAAAAAATCCCTGCGCGAGCTGCGCAGGGATTTTTTTGTGGAACCGGCAAAACCGCGCCGGTCTTACGGAGAATAATACAAGAGTGCCTGTGTAACGCGGCTGCCCCGGATCTGGATGCCGAGCAGCGGGATCTCATCGCCGTAGACCTGGTTGAACAGCTCAGCCAGAGAACCGCGCACATAGGGCTCGTTGTTGCCATCCAAAATCGCGCTGAGCTGGTCGAGATACACGCAGTCCTCAGCAAAAAACAGCTCCACGCGCTCCATGTCCATCGGATCGGTCCTGGCCGCGCCGTTTGGCAGCACCTCGACCCAGTCGCCGTCGTCCCGGCGGATAAACTCCAGAAT
>ONCN01000019.1 GCA_900316335.1 uncultured Eubacteriales bacterium
TCGTCTGACCCGGAGCTGACAAAGCTTGTGCGCTCGACCATGCTGCTGCTTCTGTGCAACGTGGTCATGCAGCTCAACACCATTGCAGGCAAGGCTGTCTGCTCGTTTTTGGCCGAGGGAACGGCCACCATCTATGCCTATGCCCACTCCATTGAGCAGTTGGTCACCGGCACGTTTATCGCCGCGGTATCTCTCACGCTGCTGCCCCGCATGGCTGACTGCGCAGCGCGCGAGGACCGGGCGGCGCTTTCCGCGCTTTTGCGCCGCGTCTTATCGGTGGGGCTGGAGCTTTTGATCTACGTTGCCATGGTGACCGTCTTGCTGAGTCGGCAGATCGTGGCCTTGGTCTACCAGCGCGGCGCCTTCACCGAAGATCACGTGGGGCTCACGGCGCTGGCTCTGTGCGGATTTGCGCTGGGTTTTCCGCTGGTGGCCTATCGGGAGCTGCTGCGGCAGATCCACTTTGCCTTCCAGCGCTCGGAGCGGATCATCTGGATCGACGCGGCTGCTCTGGTGTTCTGCGTGGTCTTGGCCTTTGCCGGCGCCAAGACGCTGGGCATCTTCGGCGTGTGCGCCGCAGTCAGTGCGGCGGCGCTCTTCGGGTGCCTGCTGCTGGGCCGGTCCGCTGCTCGCTATCTGGGGCTTCGCGCCTACAATCCCACCTGGCAGGAGAGCGGCAAGGCGCTGATCTGCCTGGCGCTATCTGCCGCAGCCCTTTGGGGCTCGGGTCTGCTGGTGCAAGGGACGATCCCCCGCCTGGTTCTGGGCATCGTGTGCTCCGGCCTTGTATACGCCGCGGCCAATCTGCTGCTGCGCACAGCCTGCGCCGCAGAGCTGCGTCGGCTGCTGCACAGGGAATAAAGCTAGTCAGAAAAACGGTTTTCGACCGATCGGATCGAAAACCGTTTTTCTTTTCTATAATCCCCGCGCCTTGAGATCGTGGACCAGGCGGACGTAGAACTCCCGCACGTCAAACTCCGGAATATCCCGGCGATTGAGATCCACCACGTCGCCGTGGGAGATGCCCTCGCGGCCCGGGGTGGTGAGATAGAGCAGACGGCTGCCCCAGCGGAAGGAGCCCTCCGATACCAGGCCGTCGTTCGGCCCGTCAAAGTGCAGCGCCAGATGATAGGTGGCGTTTTGCGGGAAGCGGGCGGCCCCGGCGCGGCTCAGGCGGGAGCCCACGCTCTGGCAAAAGACGCCATCGGGCAGAGGGGTCTGCCGGTCAAAATCCTCGCACCGGGCCTTGGTCAGATCGCGGACTGCCGCCATAAAATCCGGATCCCGGTCGCCCAGACGCCGCGCTGCGGCGTTGTAGGCCTTCTCAATGCCACGCTGATTGGGCTCGGGGATCTTTTCCAGCAAATAGTCTGCATAGGCGCAGCCCCGGTGGGGGGTGTTTATCGTGGTGAGAGAGGCTGTCATGGCCCGGATCTCGGGATCCAGCAGCGCCTGGCGCATATCCAGCCCGCCCTTGGAATGGGCGATCACATTGAGCTTTTCGCAGCCGGTGTCCTTGACGATGGCCCGGATCCGCGTTTTGAGCTCTTCGGCGCTGTTTTCGATGGAGTCGGCCGATTGCTGCTGGCCGTAGTAAATATTTGCGCCGTTTCGCTCCAGCTCCCGGGGGATCCGGCCCCAGTAGTTGAAGATCCGGGAATCCCGGAAGAAAAATCCGTGGACCAGCAAAATGGGATATTTGGTCCGGCAAAGAGCCTCGTCCTGCCGTTCCAGATTCAGCAGATGCTTGCCGGTTTCAAAGCGGACCTCGTGCTCCGTCACACGGATCATCTGCTTGAGGATCCAGAGGTGGAACACAGGGATCCAGCCGAAAAGCAGCCCCATGAGCCGCAGATGCAAGCCCAACTGCACCGAGGTCAGCCAGATGGACAGCATCCCGTTCCAGAAGGTCAGGGCGTTGACCACCACGGCAAAGCCCGCGCTCCAAAGCCAGAGCTCCCATTGGCCAGGCAGCAGCAGCGCGCCCAAAATCGCCTGGGCGGCAACAGAGCCCGCCGTGGACAGGGTGAAGACCTGCAGCACCCTGGTTCCGTGAAAGCAGACGCGCAGACGGGACGTGGGGATGGCCCGCTCAAACCAGCCGGGCAGCAGATTGGCGGTCAAAAACAGGACGATGACCGCCACAATCAGTCCAGGCCGCTGCCGCAGCAGCAGATAGCTGTTGGCGCACAGGCACACCAGGGCGGCCAGCACCGCCACAGGCCACCAGGCAAAGGAAACCGGCAGGGCCCCGTCCCGCGCGGTGACGGCGCTTTGCTCTGTGACGGGCGCGGTTGAAGCAGGCTCGTCGGCCGCTCCATCCCCCATGAGCTGGGACAGAGAAATCTCAAACACCTTGGCCGCGGCCAGAAGGCTTTGGCTGGACGGCTGGGCCAGCCCCTTTTCCCAGGCAGAGACGGTCTGCCTTGTCACATACAGACGCTTTGCCAGATCCTCCTGGGTCCAGTTCCGCTCCCGCCGGAGCTTTCGGATCAGTTGTCCGGGATGCACAGGCGCTCACCTCCTTTGATTGTTTGTCTGATTGTATCATCCCGGAGGCCTGGCTGTCAAGCAAAGGGACCTTGCATTTTGTCGGGTTTGACCCCTTTGCCCTTGCTCACAGGCAAAAACTGTGGTAAAATGGCGATAGTCACCCGGAAGGAGGAAACCTGTATGCTGGAGGATCTGATCGCGCGGCTTGGTCCGCACACTGCTGAGGAGGCGGCGATCCTGGCGGGCTCGGCGGCCATCGACCGCAGTCTGTACATGGACGGCAGCCGGGACGTGATCACCGGCGACAAGCTTCTGCCCGCCGGACGGCAGATCGCCATGCGGCCCCACACCCGCTTTGTCCACTTCCCGCCTCACACCCACGACTACGTGGAGATGGTCTATATGTGCCGGGGCCGAACCACCCACATCATCAACGGCGACCGCATCGAGCTGCAGGAGGGCGAGCTTCTGATGCTGGGCCAGAACGCCATCCAGGAAATCCTCCCCGCCTCGGAGACGAACATTGCCGTTAACTTCATCGTGCGGCCCGCCTTTTTTGCAGGGGCCCTGGAGTACCTGGGCGACGAGGAGACGCCGCTGCGCCGGTTCTTGCTGGACTGTCTGTGCGGCGGCAGCGAGGAGCAGTATCTGTGCTTCCGCGTCTCGGCGCTCCGGCCGGTGCAAAATCTGATGGAAAACCTGCTTCGCACCTTTTTTGACCCCAGCCCGAACCGCAGGGGCATCCAGCAGCTCACCTTGAGCCTGCTGTTTGTACAGCTTGTGGACCACACCGAAGCGCTGATGGTCCCCTCCCCCAGCCGGGAGACCGTGTGGCGGGTACTGCGCTATGTGGAGGAGAGCTACCGCGACGGAAGTCTGGGCCAGATCGCGCAGGAGCTGCACTATGAGATCCCCGCGCTCTCGCGGCTGATCAAGCAGAAGACCGGACAGAATTTCACCGAGCTGATCCAAGAAAAGCGGCTGTCGCAGGCGGCGTGGCTGCTGCGCAACACGGCGCGGCGGATAGACGACATCGCCCAGGCCGTGGGCTATGAGAACGTGAGCTATTTCCACCGGCTGTTCCTTGCGCGTTTCGGCCTTTCTCCGCGGCGCTACCGCCTGGGCGCGTCAGAGCGGTGAGATTGAAATGCTTTGCAAGAAAGGACACTTTTTTTGATAATTTCAGACCTTGCACCCTGCCCCTTTCTTTGGTACAATGAGTACATCCAAAGAAAGGGGCAGTTTCTATGCGCTATTACCTTGCCATCGACATCGGCGCTTCCTCCGGCCGTCACATCGTGGCCTGGCAGGAGGACGGCGAACTCAAAACAGAAGAGATCTACCGCTTCCCCAACGGAGTCGAGCCCCGGGACGGACATCTCATCTGGGATATTCAAGCCCTGTACGCCCATGTGAAGGAGGGCATCCGTCTGGCCTTTGCCCGCTGCGGCTCGCTTGAGAGCCTGTCTGTGGACACCTGGGGCGTGGACTACGTGCTGCTTGACGGCGACCGGGAGATCCTGCCCTGCTACGCTTATCGCGACCATCGCACCGAAGAGGTGATTGGCCGTCTTCACAAGCTGGTGCCCTTCTACCACCTCTACCGGCGCACCGGATGCCAGTTTCAGAGCTTCAACACCATCTATCAGCTCTTCTGGGACAAGGAGCACGGCCGTCTGGACCATGCCACCGACTATCTGATGCTGCCGGAGTATCTGATGTACAAGCTCTCGGGCGTCAAAGCGCACGAGTTTACCAACGCCACTACAATGGGTCTGGTCAGCGCCGCGAGTCTGGACTTTGACCGCGAGCTGATCCGGAAGCTCGGCCTGCCCGAGCGGCTGTTTGGATCGCTCTCTCAGCCCGGCACCGTGCTGGGCTCCATCCGGCCCGAGCTTGCAGAGGAGCTTGGCGGCACCTGCCGGGTGGTCCTGTGCGCAACGCACGACACCGCCTCGGCGGTGGAGGGCATCCCGATGCAGGGCAACCACCCCTACATCTCCTCCGGCACGTGGAGCCTGCTTGGCGTGAAGACCCCGAAGCCGCTCACCGACGACCGCAGCCAGGAGGCCAACTACTCCAACGAGGGCGGCGTGGGCTACAACCGCTACCAGAAGAACATCATGGGCATGTGGCTGGTCAACCGTTTGCGCGCAGAGCTTCTGCCCGAGACGCCCTTTGGCGAGATCGTGGCAATGGCCGAAAAGAGTACCTTTGACGAGGTGGTCAACGCAGACCACGAAAGCTTCCTGTCGCCTGCCTCGATGGTCCAGGCCTTTGACGATATGCTCCAGGCCAGACCGCAGACGCCCGCGGACTATTTCCGCTGCGCCTACCGCTCTTTGGCTTTGAGCTACAAAAACGCCCTGGACGAGCTCGAGCGGAACACCGGCAAGACCTATCGCAAGCTGTACATCGTCGGAGGCGGCGCGAAAAACCAGTTCCTCAACCGCATGACCGAGCACTTCACCCAAAAGCAGGTTGTCGCACTGCCGATCGAAGCCACGGCCATGGGCAATTTGAAAATTCAGATGAAATAACCGAATTTCGGTCCATCTTCTTATTCCGACAAGGAGGAAACATCATGTTAGTCAACACCAAAGCCCGAATCGGCGTGTTCGCCATCGCCCTGGGGGCGTATCTGCCCCAGTTCCCCAGCCTGGTCCCGGAGTTCGAGGGCCAGTATCAGGACTTCAAGACCCGCATCCCCGCCTCTGTTGAGCTGATTGACGGCGGCATTGTCACCACCAAGGAGCAGTCTATGGCTGCGGGCGACAAGTTCCGCGCAGCCGACGTGGATCTGGTGATCCTCCAGCTTCTGACCTATGCCACCTCTTATAATATGCTGCCCGCCGTGCGCGATCTGGACGTGCCGGTGGTGCTGGTGAACCTGCAAAAGAAGCAGGCGCCCGACTACGCCAACACCGACACCGCCACGTGGCTTGGTGAGCTCTACGCCTGCGGCGCCGTGGGCGAGATGGTTGCCGACCTGGAGCGCGCCGGCAAGCGCCACGCAGTCATCACCGGTGTGGTCGAGGGCGGCGACCCCGAGGTCGACGCCGAGATCGAGGATTGGTGCCGCGCCGCCCAGGTACGCCGCCGCTTCCGCGACACCAACCTGGCCCAGATCGGCCGGCCCTATCCCGGCATGATGGATCTGTACATCGACGAGACCAACCTGTACCACAGAATGTGGCTCTACACCAAGCAGTTTGACTGGGAAAAGATGTGGGCCATCGCCGACGATATCACAGACGAGGCCGCCATTCGCGCCAAGGCGGAGGACATTCTCAATACCTTCGATATTGAGGGCGGCGCAACGGTGGAGACCGTTTGGGATATGGCAAAATACGTCGTGGCCTTTGAGCAATGGGTCAAGGACGAAAAGCTGGGCTTTGTGGCCTCGCACTACGACGGCTTTGCCCAGGGCATCGCGGGCAAGCTCGACTCCATGCTGATCCCCGCCTTCTCCATGCTGATCAAGCAGGGCACCGCCTGCGCGGTGGAGGGTGACATCAAGGTGGCCATGGCCATGTCCATCCTCAAGACCATCTCCGGCATGGGGCAGCTCAGTGAAATGTACTCCATCGACTTCCCCGAGGATATCTGCATCATCGGCCACTCCGGCTCGGGCGACGCGGACATTTCTCTGGCTAAGAAGCCCACGATGAAGATCGTCCCCGTCTTCCACGGCAAGACCGGCGGCGGTTATCTGACCCAGTTCTATCCGGCGCCCGGCCCCGTCACCTATCTTGGCATCACCCAGGACCGCGACGGTCACTTCAAATTTGTGGTGGCTGAGGGTGTGAACGAGGAGGGCCCCATCTTCACCTTCGGCGACACCAACATGCGCACCCGCTTCACCTGCGGCGCAAGAGACTTCTGCAACCGCTGGTCTGAAGCCGGCCCCACCCACCACATGGCCGCAGCGTCCGGCCGCTGGATCGACACCATCCTGAAGGTCGCCAAGATCTTCAATGTGCCGGTAGACGTGATTACGAGATAAATTGAAAAATGAAAATGGAAAATGGAAAATTACGGCATCCCTTCGGGATGATTTGATTCAATTTTTCATATCGACGATATGAAAAATACCATCATTTTCCATTCTCCATTTTCCATTCACACAAAAATGGAGGTTACCCCAATGAAAGACATTCTCACCGCTCCCTATCTGGTAGACCTGGTCCGCACCCTCACCAACATGTACGCCCACGGCTGGGATGAGCGCAACGGCGGCAACGTGTCTGTGCTGCTGCATGAGGCCGACCTTGCCGATTATCTGGATCTGGATCACGTGATCCGCGAGATCCCCACCGGCTTTGCCGCACCCGAGCTGGAGGGCTGCTGCTTCCTGGTCACAGGCACCGGCAAGTATTTCAAGAACGTGCAGTATGATCCTGCCAACAACCTGGGCATCGTCCGTCTGATCGACGGCGGCAAAACCGCTCAGCTTCTGTGGGGTTACTCCGACGGCGGCAAGTTCACCTCTGAGTTCCCGGCCCATATGATGAGTCACGTTGCCCGGATGAAGGTGGACCCCGAAAACCGGGTGGTCATGCACTGCCACCCGGCAAATCTGCTTGCCATGACCTATGTGCATGATCTGGATGAGATCAAGTTCACCCGCACCCTGTGGCAGATGTGCACCGAGTGCATCGTGGTCTTCCCCGACGGCGTGAACGTGGTGCCCTGGATGCTGTGCGGCACCAACGAGATCGGCGAGGCCACCGCAAAGAAGATGGAGACGGCAAGACTTGTGGTCTGGTCCCAGCACGGCATCTACGGCGCCGGCAAGGATCTGGACGAAACCTTCGGTCTGATCGAAACCGCCGAGAAGGCTGCCGAGATCTACATGAAGATCGCCCACCTGCCCTTGGTGAACACCATCACCGACGCGCAGATGCACGAGCTTGAGGCCCGCTTCGGTGTGAAGGCGCGGCCCGGCTATCTGGCATAAGCTCTGAACGGCAAGGCGCGCGCAAGCAAGTATCGCTTGCAGCGCGCCCTGTTTTTGCGCACCGGTTCCTGTACTTGACAGACTATGCTACAATAAAAACAAAACGATGAACGAGGTACCCCATGAAAGAATTGACTCAACAGCATTTTACGGGCGAGCGAGCCCTGTACGCGGCGCAGTCCTTGCGCGTGACCGACTCTGTGTTTGACGACGGCGAGTCCCCGTTGAAGGAGGGCAGGGATCTGAGCCTGGATAACTGTCTTTTTGGCTGGAAATACCCGCTTTGGTACTGCCGCAACGTCACCGTGGAAAACTGCCATTGGCTGGAGATGGCCCGCGCCGGCGTATGGTACACGCGCGACATGCGCGTGACGAACGCCGTGATCCAGGCGCCCAAAAACTTCCGCCGGTGCGAGGGGCTGCGGCTGGAAAACGTGTCGCTCACCCGGGCGGATGAGACGCTGTGGAGCTGCAAGGACGTGCAGCTGCAGCGCGTCACGGCAAAGGGCGACTACTTTGCCATGAACAGCCAGGATCTGACCGTGGACGGGCTGATGCTGGACGGCAACTATTCCTTTGACGGGGTGAAGAACGCGGTGATCCGCAACTCCCGGCTTTTGACCAAGGACGCGTTCTGGAACAGCGAGAACGTGACGGTATATGACTCGTTCCTCTCCGGCGAGTATCTGGGCTGGAACGCAAAAAATCTCAGGCTGGTCAACTGCACCATCGAGAGCCTGCAGGGTCTGTGCTACGTCGAGGGCCTGGTTTTGGAGAACTGCAAGCTCATCCACACGGATCTTGCCTTTGAGTATTCTGACATTCAGGCGGACGTTACCACGAAGATCGACAGCGTGCTCAACCCCCGCTCCGGGACGCTGCGCGCTCCCGCCATCGGGGAACTGATCGTGGAGACGAACCGCGTGGACCCCGCCGCGACCGACGTGCAATGCCCCCAGGTGGACAAGCGCGCGAGTCACCCTGACTGGATCCACGAGGAGGACTGAGCATGTACGAGTTTGACGCCATCATCGACCGCCGCGGGACCAACTCCATCAAATGGAACGTCAAGGACGGCGAGCTGCCCATGTGGGTGGCGGATATGGACTTCCGGGCCGCCCCGGAGATCTTGCAGGCTCTGCAAGCGCGCCTGGATCACGGCATCTTCGGCTACGGCGACGTGACCGAGGACTGGTACCGGGCCTATCAGAGCTGGTGGCAGCGCCGCCACGGTCTGACCATCGAAAAGGACTGGCTGGTGTTCACCACCGGCGTCATCCCCGCCATCTCAAGCAGCGTGCGGCGGCTGACCGCGCCGGGCGAAAACGTGGTGATCCAGACCCCGGTTTACAACGTGTTTTACAACAGCATCCTCAACAATGGCCGCCACGTGCTGGAAAACCCGCTTGTTTACGAAAACGGGACCTACCGCATGGATCTGGAGGATCTGGAGCGAAAGCTTTCTGATCCACAGACCACGCTGATGCTGCTGTGCAACCCCCACAACCCCGTGGGCCGGATCTGGGAGCGCGAGACGCTGGCTGCCGTGGGCGAGCTGTGCAAAAAGCACCATGTGCGCGTCCTGTCCGACGAGATCCACTGTGACATCACACTGCCCGGCAAGGGCTACGTGCCCTTTGCCGCCGCCTCTGAGACCTGTAAGGCGCTGAGCGTCACGGCGATCGCCCCGACCAAGTGCTTCAATCTGGCGGGTCTGCAAACCGCGGCGGTGTGCGTCCCGGACCCGGATCTGCGCCATAAGATCTGGCGGCAGCTCAACACAGACGAGGTGGGCGAGCCCAACGCCTTTGCCGTATGCGCAGCCGTCGCCGCCTTTGACAAGGGCGAGGCATGGCTGGACGAGCTTTGCGCCTACGTTGCCGAAAACAGGGCCTTTGCCGCCGCATATCTGGCCGAGCACGCGCCCAAGCTGCACGTGGTGCCGGGCGAGGCGACCTATCTGACGTGGGTGGATATCTCCCGGGTCTGCCCCGACAGCCGGGCCTTTGCCGACGAGCTGCGCGCCAAGACCGGTCTGTTCGTCACCCCGGGCGAGATCTACGGCCAGACCGGCCGCGGCTTTTTGCGCATCAATCTTGCCTGCCCCCGCTCGCTGGTCGCAGACGGCATGCAGCGCCTTGCGGGCTTTGCTGCCGGGTTTGAGACCGGCAGCCTCTGACCGACCGGCAGCCAAACAGGCTGCAGCGCACTCCCCTGGAACCAAGCGCCCCGCGCTGACCGCTTCTGACAGTGGCCGCAAGACGCGAGCTTAAGACCACCGAGCGGCGGCTCAACACCAGGGGCATCCCGACCTTCGTGCAGGACACGATGCGGCAAATGGGCATCACGGACGCAAACCACCGCAATCTGGCAAAGCGCGTGACCGGGATTTTGACTGACACCTACGAAAAGGCGCTTGCGGACATCGACAACGGCAAGGACGCGGGCGAAATGCTGAAATATGTGGGTGCGGGGAGGCTGTTTTCGTGAGAAGTGACACTTGAAAAATGTAGCTTGCTATGTTATTATTTAGCAAGCTACATTTTCTGTTTTCCGCCTGTGCGGAGAACGCATCATACACAGAAAGGAAGGATCTGATTGCTTCGGTTTGAACACGCTCTGGGGCCCAGGATCAAGCGGCTGAGCTGCGCCATGGACCAGATGCGCAACGAAAGCATCGCGGAGCTGGAGCTTACGTCCTCGCAGGCCTTTGTGCTGGGCTATCTGGTGCGCAGCAGCCCTGAGCCGGTCTACCCCGGCGACATCGTGCGCCGCTTCGGCTGGCGGCACCCCACGGTGTCCGGCATTCTGCAGCGGCTGGAGGCCAAGGGCTTTGTCACCTATGACGCCGACACGGACCGGCGGCGCAAGCGCGTGGTGGTGACCCAGAAGGCCATCGAGTGCCACGACGCAATTTTAGAGAAGCTGCAGGAGAACGAACGCCGCGCCGCGGCGGGCCTGTCTGAGCCAGAGCGCGTCCAACTGTGCGCGCTGCTCGACCGGGTATTGGAAACCATCAACGATCCGGCGCCCCTGCCGGACCGGGAACAGGAGGAAACCCCATGATCAAAAAGCTCCTTGCCAGCGTGCGGGAATACAAGCGGGATACCCTGCTCACCCCATTGTTTATGGTGGGCGAGGTCGGACTGGAATGTACCCTGCCGCTGATCACGGCAAAGCTCATCAACTCCATCGAAGCGCAAGCCCAGATGTCGCAGGTTTTGCGCTATGGTCTGATCCTGGTGATCATGGCCATGTGCTCTATGGGCTGCGGCATTCTTTCGGGCTGGTTTGCGGCCTCAGCCTCGGCGGGCTTCGCCAAAAACCTGCGCCATGACCTGTTTGCCCGGGTGCAGAGCTTTTCGTTTGCCAACATCGACCGCTTTTCGACCTCGTCTTTGGTCACGCGGCTGACCACAGACGTGACCAACGTGCAAAACGCCTTTATGATGATCATCCGCACTGCGGTGCGCTCGCCCTTGATGCTGATCTTTGCGGTGGTCATGTCCATCCGCATGGGCGGGGCGATCTCGCTGGTGTTTTTGCTGGTGATCCCCATTTTGGCCTTCGGTCTGCTCTTCATTGCGAAACGGGCCATGCCGCTGTTCAAGGCGGTCTTCCACAAGTATGACAATCTGAACAACTCCGTGCAGGAGAACATCAAGGGCATGCGCGTGGTCAAGAGCTTCGTGCGCGAGGACTACGAGCAGAAGAAGTTCGGTGCGGCCTCTGAGGACGTGCGCAACGACTTTACCAAGGCAGAAAAGCTGCTTGCCATCAACAACCCGCTGATGCTGCTGGCAATGTATATCTGCATGATCCTCATCCCCTACTTCTCCGCCAAGGTAATCATCTCCTCCGGCGGCAGCACGATGCAGGTGGGTGATCTGGCAAGTCTGATCACCTACTCCATGCAGATTTTGATGAGCTTGATGATGCTTTCGATGATCTTTGTGATGATCACCCTGGCCGGCGAGGCCGCGCGACGGATCGTGGAGGTTCTGGACACCGAGCCCAGCCTTGCAAATCCCGCCGAGCCTGTAACCGAGGTCAAGGACGGCAGCATCGACTTTGAGAACGTCAGCTTCAAATACCGCGACGACGCCGAGGTCTTCGCGCTGGAGGACATCAACCTGCACATTGCCTCGGGTCAGACCGTGGGCATCCTGGGCGGCACGGGCTCGGCAAAGACCACCCTGATCCAGCTTATCTCCCGGCTGTATGACGTGAGCGTCGGCAGCGTGAAGGTCGGCGGCGTGGACGTGCGCAGCTATGACATGGAGGCGCTGCGAAACCAGGTCTCGGTGGTGCTGCAAAAGAACGTGCTGTTCTCGGGCACCATCAAGGAAAACCTGCGCTGGGGCGATCCCAACGCCACCGACGAGGAGATGGTCCGCATCTGCCGTCTGGCCCAGGCCGACGAGTTTATCCAGACCTTCCCCGACAAGTATGACACCTATATCGAGCAGGGCGGCGCCAACGTCTCCGGCGGCCAGAAGCAGCGGCTTTGCATCGCGCGGGCATTGCTGAAAAAGCCCAAGATTTTGATTTTGGACGACTCCACCTCCGCCGTGGACACCAAGACCGACGCCTTGATCCGCAAGGCCTTCCGCGAGGAGATCCCCGGCACCACCAAGCTCATCATCGCCCAGCGGATCGCCTCGATCCAGGACGCAGATCTGATTTTGGTCATGGACAGCGGCCGTGTGGTTGCCCAGGGCGACCATGCACATCTGCTTGAGACCTCTGAGATCTATCGCGAGGTCTACGACTCTCAGACGAAGGGAGGCAGCGACATTGGCTGAGCAAAAACAACCCAAGCGGGAAATGCCCAAGGTCAAAAAGGGCACCCTGGGCCGGGTCCTGAAGCTTTTGATGGACGACTATAAGTGGCTGTTCCTGCTGGCTATGGTCTTTATGGCCCTGTACTCTGTGGGCAACATCACGCCCTCGGTCTTTATCAAAAACATCACCGATATCATTCTGCGCTTCACCGGCGGCGCCACCTGGGCCGAGGCCAGAGGCGAGGTCTGGAAGGTCCTGGGCCTGATGATCACGGTGCTGGTTTTGACCATGCTCTTCTCCTTCCTCTACGCGCGGCTGATGGCCGTGATCACCCAGGGCTTTTTGGACAAGATGCGCAAGCGCATGTTCAACAAGATGCAGGGCTTGCCCATCAAGTATTTTGACTCCCACGGCCACGGCGACATCATGTCCCACTACACCAACGACATCGACACCCTGCGCCAGCTTGTGAGCCAGAGCCTGCCCCGGCTGCTGCAATCCGGCATTATGCTTGTGGGCATGATCTCGATCATGCTCTACTACTCCATGAACCTCATGGTGGTGGTGCTTGTGGGTGTGTTCCTGATGACCTTTGCGGTCAAGCACATCGGCGGGCAGTCCGCCGCCAACTTCATCCGCCAGCAAAAGTCCATCGGCAAGGTCGAGGGCTTTGTGGAGGAGCTGATGAACGGTCAGAAGGTGGTCAAGGTCTTCTGCCACGAGGCGCAAAGCCAGGCCGACTTTGACGCCGTGAACGAGGAGCTCTGTCAGGACGCCACGCGCGCCACCCGCTTTGCCAACATTCTCGGCCCCATCATGAACAACATCGGCAACCTGCTGTATGTGCTCATTGCCATCGCAGGCGCGAGCTTTATCACCCTCAAGCTGCCGAACGCCTCGATCAGCGGCCTGGTCAACGGCACCTTCGGCCAGGTGTTGGAGCTGTCGGTGGTCATCTCCTTCCTCAACATCGCCAAGCAGTTCACCGGCCAGGTGAACGCCATCGCCCAGCAGTTCAACTCCATCGTGATGGCGCTGGCAGGCGCAGACCGGATCTTCCAGCTTATGGACGAGGCGCCCGAGGCTGACGAGGGCTATGTAACCCTGGTGAACGTGGAGCAGGCAAGCGACGGCACACTCACCGAGACCGACCGCCGCACCGGCATCTGGGCTTGGCGCCATCCGCACCAGGCCGACGGCACCGTGACCTACACCAGGCTGCGCGGCGACGTGCGGCTGTATGACGTGGACTTTGCCTACGTGCCCGGCAAGACCGTGCTGCACGACGTCAGCCTGTGGGCTGAGCCCGGTCAGAAGATCGCCTTCGTCGGCGCCACCGGCGCGGGCAAGACCACCATCACCAACCTGATCAACCGCTTCTACGACATCGAGGACGGCAAGATCCGCTACGACGGCATCAACATCAACAAGATCAAAAAGCCCGATCTGCGGCGCTCGCTGGGCGTGGTTTTGCAGGACGTCAACCTCTTTACCGGCACCGTGATGGACAACATCCGCTACGGCAAGCTCGACGCCACGGACGCAGAGTGCATCCGTGCGGCAAAGCTTGCCAACGCGCATGACTTTATCCGTCGTCTGCCCCAGGGCTACAACACCATGCTCACCGCCAACGGCGCCAATCTCTCCCAGGGCCAGAGACAGCTTCTGTCCATCGCCCGCGCGGCGGTGGCCGATCCCCCGGTGATGATTTTGGACGAGGCGACCTCCTCCATCGATACGCGCACCGAGGCCCTGGTGCAAAAGGGCATGGATGCGCTGATGAAGGGCCGCACCGTGTTTGTCATCGCCCACCGGCTGTCGACCGTGCGCAACTCTGACGCCATCATGGTGCTCGACCACGGCCGCATCATCGAGCGCGGCAGCCACGACGATCTGATCGCCCAGAAGGGCACCTACTACCGACTCTACACCGGCGCGTTTGAGCTGGAATGACCCCTGAAGGAGACTGAAATGAAATCAAAACTGACACTCTTTTGCACCCTGGTTCTGGCGTTGCTGCTGTTTGCCGGCTGCGCGAGACTTGAAACCCCCGACGAGGCGCTTGTGCGCCGCTATGACCTGGCCTTTGCCGATCAGCCGCTGGCTGGCCAGGTGGTCTGCGTGCGCAACCGCCCCTATGTGGATCCCAAGGTCCTCGGTCCCTGCACCGAGCGGGGCAAGCTCTCCTACCGGGCGAAGGATCTGACCTTCGCGCGCTATCAGATCGACGGCAAGCCCTGGATCTCCCTGGCTGACGCCGCCGTTCTGGGTGGGCTTGAGGCTTCCTTTGACCCCGAGACAGAAACGGTTCGCCTCTATCGCCGGGCCGCCTATGCCTGGCCTGCTGAGACCGAGCGGACGGAGAAGGCCACTGAGGAAACCACCGCCTACCTCCGGCTGGAGGATATCATGGCAGACCGCGGGCTCAACGGCCGCTTCACCCACGAAAACCTCACCCTGCTGCGGTTTTTCGGCGACTATCTCAAGGACCGGACCGAGGCTTTCTATATTGCCTGGATCCCGATGTACGTAAACCCCGAAGAGGGCGTGGTCAACGACGTCTCTGAGGATCTGGACTTCTACAACGCCGACTTTGTCTACACGCTCGATCGGCTTGTGACCAGCGGCGGCCTGCTGGGCCTGCACGGCTACACCCATCAGAGCGGCGAGACGATCTCCGCCATCGGCATTGAGTTTGGCAAGGACGCCGACCTGACCCGTGAGCAGGTCCTCGAGCGCTTTGACAAGGCGGCAGATATTTGCAGCAAGCTTGGCTACACCTACACCTTCTTTGAGTTCCCCCACTATGCGGTCACGCCGGAGCAGTGCGATTTGTGCTCGGAATACTTCGACGTGAGCTATCAGCAGCTTCCCGACGCGGACCCCCAGGGCAGGATCGAGTCTGTCACCATAAACGACCATACCTGCCGCTGGGTTCCAACCCCTGCGGACTACGTCTACGACCGGGAGGATCTGCCCGGCATCAGCGAGCGTCTGACCAAGTCGCACGACAATGGTCAGGTGCTGAGCTTGTTCTTCCACCCCATTTTGGATTATAAGTTCATGGAGCTGGAAACCCAGGGCCAGACCATGACCTTCTCCTACCATGAGGACGAGGGCTTGATTGCCGGCATCGTCCGGCTGGTGGAGAGCTGGGGCTGCAGGTTCGGCAGCTTCTGAGCGCATCACGTATCCCCGCGCCCCGGCGCTGCCCGGGGCGCGTTTGCTTCGGAAAGGATTATCCATGGATATCATCACGACCCTGGCCCGGGAGCTGGGCCGGGACAAACAACACGTTGAAAACGTCGTCCGTCTGCTCGACGAGGGCAATACCATCCCCTTTATCGCCCGTTACCGCAAGGAGCTCCACGGCTCGATGGACGACACCGCCCTGCGCCAGCTTGAGAGCAGGCTGCAATATCTTCGGGGACTGGACGAGCGTCGCCAGGCGATCGAAAAGGCCATTGACGGCCAGGGCAAGCTCACACCCGAGCTGAAAACCGCCCTGGACGCCGCCGCCACGCTTGCAGAGCTGGAGGATCTGTACCGGCCTTACAAGCAAAAGCGGCGCACCAGAGCCTCTGTTGCCAAGGAAAAGGGACTGGAGCCCTTGGCAAAGCTGCTCTTTGCGCAGCAGAAGTCCTGCCCGGAGCCCGAGACGGCAGCGCAGGCGTATCTGAGCGAGGAGCTTGGCGTTTTGAGCGTGGCCGACGCGCTGGCCGGTGCTTCGGACATCATTGCCGAGTGGATCTCAGACGACGCGCGGCTGCGCCAGGCGCTGCGGCGGCAGCTCAGGGAGCTTGGCACCCTCCATGCCCGGGCCGCCACGCAGGAGGACTCGGTCTACGCGCTGTATTACAGCTTCGACCGGGCCATCAAAGCACTGCAGGGCTACCAGGTTTTGGCCATCAACCGCGGCGAGAAGGAAAAGTATCTCAAGGTCAGTCTGGAACTGGGCGAGCTGCCGGCCATGCAGACCCTTCGAAGGGCTGTTTTGCACTATGGCAGCCCCGCCACGGCCTTTGTAGAGGCCGCAGCCAAGGACGCCTATGAGCGGCTGCTTTTCCCCTCGCTTGAGCGCGAGCAGCGCGCCGCGCTCACCGAGGCCGCGTGCGACGGCGCCATCGAGCAGTTTGCACTGAACCTGCGGCCGCTTTTGATGCAGCCGCCTGTGAAGGGCAAGGTGACCATGGGTCTGGACCCCGGCTACCGCATGGGCTGCAAGGTGGCCGTGGTGGACCCCACCGGCAAGGTGCTGGACACCGCCGTGGTCTATCCCACCTACGGACCCAGGCAGCAGGAGGAGGCGATTGCCGCCCTCTCGCGCCTGATCCGCCGCCACGGGGTGGCCCACATTGCCATCGGCAACGGCACGGCCAGCCGCGAGACCGAGCAGATGGCTGTGGAGCTGATCCGCCGCGAGCGGGAGGCCGGGCGCGCGATCAGCTATATGATCGTCTCGGAGGCCGGCGCCTCGGTATACTCTGCAAGCCCGCTGGCTGCGGAAGAGTTCCCGCAGTATGACGTGAACCTGCGCTCGGCGGTCTCGATCGCAAGGCGGCTGCAGGATCCTCTGGCCGAGCTTGTGAAGATCGAGCCGAAGGCCATCGGCGTGGGCCAGTATCAGCACGACATGCCCCAAAAGCAGTTGGAAACCGCCCTGGACGCCGTGGTGGAGGACTGCGTCAACGCCGTGGGCGTAGATCTGAACACCGCCTCGGCATCCCTGCTTGCACGGATCTCAGGTCTGAGCGCCGCGGCTTCGAAGAACATCGTCGCCTTCCGCGAAGAAAACGGCCCCTTCCACAGCCGGAAGGAGCTTTTGAAGGTTCCCAAGCTCGGGCCCAAGGCATTTGAGCAGTGCGCAGGCTTCCTGCGTGTGCCGGAAAGCACAAACGTTCTGGACAACACGGGCGTCCACCCGGAGTCCTACGCGGCGGCAAAGGGACTGATGGATCTGCTCGGCCGCGACCTTGCGCAGGCCAGCACAGGCGGTCTTGCAGACCTGGAGCAGACCCTGCGCGCCTACGGCCCCGAGAAGGCCGCAAGGACGCTGGAGATCGGACTGCCCACGCTGACAGACGTGGTGCGCGAGCTGATGAAGCCGGGCCGGGACGTGCGCGAAAGTCTGCCCCAGCCCATCTTGCGCACAGACGTGCTGGAACTGAAGGATCTCCGCCCCGGCATGGTACTCAGCGGCACCGTGCGCAACGTCATTGATTTCGGCGCATTCGTGGACGTCGGCGTGCACCAGGACGGCCTGGTGCATATCTCCGAGATTGCGGACCGGTTCATCAAGCACCCCTCCCAGGTTCTCACCGTGGGCCAGGTGGTGCGCGTGAAGGTCCTCGGCGTGGACGAAAAGAAAAAGCGCATCAGCCTGTCGATCAAGCAGGCCACAGAATAAGGTCGCATCAGCGGCATGAAAAACAGCAAAGCCCTGGAAACGAAACCCGTTTCCAGGGCTTTGCTAGGTTTTCGCGTTAACAGGACGCCCGGTCAGGCTTACTCTGCATCCGCCTGGTCTTGATCGGTTTCATCCGCTCTGCGGGGGATGGGCTGCGTCATGTCCAACGGCGGCATGGAGGTGGTGGGGCTCTGCCGGGGGACCTCCATGGTAGCGTCCTGCGGCAGCGAGACGCTGTCGGCGCTGTGGGTGGGAACGTAGGGGGTGAGATCCTCGCCCTCATCCTCCTCGTCGAGGTCCCGGTCTGGATCCGCGAGGGTCATGGTGATCTTATCCATCGGCGGCGTGGTGAGCCGCATCACCAGAGCAAGCACCACCAGGGCCAAAAACACGCCCAGACAGATGACGCTGATCTTGACGCCCAGGTTGAAGCCCGGCGCTTCGTATTCCAAGCGGACGGTGTGCAGTCCCGCGTCAAGCGCGCAGGCGATCAT
>ONCN01000134.1 GCA_900316335.1 uncultured Eubacteriales bacterium
CGACCGCCTCGTCCGCGCTGCCCTGCGCGCCGGCGCACACCTCGATGCCCGCATCTGCAAGGGCGGCCTGCGCGCCGCCGCCGATCCCGCCGCAGATCAAAACGTCGATCCCCAGCTCCGCCAGCACCCCCGCCAGCGCACTGTGCCCGCTGCCGTTTGTGCCGATCACCTCGGCGCGGACCACCTTGTCGTCTTCGATCTCATATACCTTGAAGGCCTCCGTGCGCCCGAAATGCTGAAACACGGACCCGTTTTCGTATGTGACTGCAAGCTTCATGTTGTTCTCCTTTTGCCTGTTATTTCTGGATGAATTCCACGTCATCCTGAAGAATCCACCAATTTTCCTTGTATTTTACTTGTAATTTGAATTCCAGCGGATCGCAAATATCCCGATATGACACCGTAAATGTGACGATCTCGCCGTCGCTCCAATCGTGTTTTTTGATCTCATCACTTTCAAAGTAAGCAGAGAAGGACGATATCCTGGATGCGCCTCGTTCAACCTTTGAAACAGTCCAATCGTCAAATACGTCAACGCCATGGTCCGTCTCAACGCTTGCCGTCACAGTTGCGCCCTCACAAAGCAGGTCAGCACTCAAAATGAATTCTTTCGTATTCAGGACTGCAATGTACTGTTGATCTGCGTGCGGCCCGAACGAGTAGTATTCGCTGATCGGCTTTGTTAAGAAAACGCCTCCGGTGTTCGATTGAAGAATCCCTTCGATCCTCGTTTTCTCTTCCTGGCTGATATCGAGTTCTTCCGCAAGCGCAAAGAGCAGATCACAATTGAGGATCAGCGGTTCATACACGGCGGGCAGCTCTGTTTTTCTCTTTTTCTTCAACGATTTATTCAGGGCATCCAGTCGTTTCTCTTCTTCTTTATAATTCTTTTTTTGTTCTTTCGCCTCTTTCTTTGTGGCATCCTCGCGAATGTTCAAGGGATCCAATTTCAGCTCTTCCAGGTCGTTGAGATAAACCGTATTGTTCTTGATCTGCGTGCCGACCAAATGGTTGATGTTGTTGACAACGATATCGTATGCCGCCCGCAAGTACCCCTTGTCGTTTGTCTTTTCATACAAATCTATGTAGGATTGTGCCGCAAAATAGAGCAGGGCCCAATCTGAGTCTGCCGCGTTCCGGGTGAGCGCGTCCGTATAGTTGGCGATCACTTCTACATACGTATCTTTGGAGCAAACGTGCTGCGCGGAAACAATCGCTTCCGGAAGTCTTTTTGCATAGGAGAAATCTTGCCGGAAGATGCCGGTATTAAGGTCTTTATATCGGTTGATGCACTCCAGGCATTTGGCATAGTCGTCAGTCTCATAGTAGCAATCTGCACGCGCAAGCCAGTATTCTCCGAATTTGCCGTACACAGCCTCCTTGGATTCCAGAAATTGCAGGCGTTGGAACACGTTTTCATTCTTCGTTTGTGTGACAAAGTTTTGAATTGCCTCTTCACTGAGCGCCAGCGTACCGGGAAGATCATACTCTCTCACAATGTCGATCATGTAGTTGAAGGCCGTTTTTCTGTTGTTATGAATTGTCTCGGCTTCCTTGTCGTCCAGCTCCCATCCGCTGATCATAAACTCGTTGTCCAGCTCCGCAGAGTTGATTTTATACTGATTATATGACTCCAGGGCTGTAAATGTGACATTCACAGACAGTTGTTTCCAGTCTAAATTATTCAAGTCCGTCAAACTATTCGACACGCCGTGGAGCATATTTTGCATGCCTTCGCGTATGAGTATGGCTTTTTCCTGGTCATACAGAAGCTGCAGCCGCTCTCTTTTCAGGGATATCATTCTGTAATCTTTGATAATATCCAGCAGCTCTGAGATATAACGCTGTGATTTTTCATCCAATTTATCCGGGCTCGTGTTATTGAGCAGCGAAGCGTACACCTCTTCCAGGAGCAAGCGGCTGTTGTGGGTATCTTTTGCACTTTCAATTTCTTGGGAGATCATGGCAAGATAGTTCAGCATCGCAATGGAATTTTCCTGCTTTTGGGACAGTTGCGCCGTCGGGTTGTCCGGTTCGGAGGGCTCCGTGGGAAGTTCTGTGCTCACCGGCGTCTCGTCGTCGGCGGGAGGCTCAGAGGTCGAAGGCGCGGCAATCTCTTCTGTGGGCGCCGGGTCTGTGGCGCTCTCATCTGTTGCAGACGCCTGCGCACTGTCTTCTGCTGTTTCAAGCGGCTCCGGCGTGTTCTCCTCTGTAACAGGAGGCTTTACAGAGCTCTCGGATATATGCGACGATTCAGATAGCTCCGCTGCACCGAGGCTGCTTTGCTGGTCGATCCCTGCGGCGTTTTGCTGGTCCTCGGACGGCTCCTCCGCCGGATTGCCGGATTTGCAGCCACACATGGATATCAAGAGGACAATTACCAGCAGTATAGATATCACGCGTGTTTTCATTGCCTGATCCCCTCCCTTGTTGTACGGATGCGCGCTGGCAGTTCCATTGCGCACGCTCTGTGATATAACTGAATTATACCATCTGTTTGCTTGCCGTGCAACCTTTTTCTACGCGTTTCGCCGCTTGTGCAGTGGAGAAAGAAAGCCAAACGGCCCCAATCGGTGGGACCGTTCGCGTGGGTTATGCGACGTGCATCTTGGCGATCAGGTCGCCGAGGCTTTTTTCGTATTGGGCGCGGGAGATGGCGCGGCGCTCTAAGAAGCAGTCGAGCAGCGCTTTTTGGTTGAGAAAGAGCTGCCGGTTCTTTTGCTCGCGGGTCATGTGCTCCCAGGCGGCCTGGGCTTTTGTTTTGGCGTGAAGATCAAGTGCCATCGTGTGTTCCTCTTTTCTCTGCCTGCTCCGGCTTCTGCGCGCCGGGGCTGTATGCGCTGCTGCGCGCGGCTTGCTCCGCCGCCCGGTCAGCGGGCGCGGAGAAAAACTCGGCAAGCGTGATGTGCAGGACCTCGCAGATCCTGGCGATGGTGTCCACCTGGAGCTGGCCGCCGCGGGAGCTGGCCGCCGAAAGGGTGGAGTGGTGGATCCCGCAGTCGCGCACAAGGCGGGACAGGGGGATCGCGTGCTCGTCGGCAAGCTGCCGGACACGCAAAACGGTATCAAATGTAGTTGCCATGGTTGCATCCTCCCAAGCAAAGGCAGGCCGCGCGGCGCGTGCGCCCCGGGCCGAAAGCGGCCCTTGTGCGGCGTTTTGCCGTATCATAGCAGACGTTCTGTCCCATGATCCGGACCGTTCAGCGCAGGACGCGGCCGCAGATCTTGAAGCCGGAGTCCGGCGTGATCCGCTTGGGCGCGTATTTTTGGTTATAGGAGATCAAAACCGGCTGCTTGTGCAAAACGCCCTCGCTGTCGGTATAGGCCTCGCGCTCGTCGCACTCCGGCTCCTGCTCGCCGTAGGCCTTGATATAGCCCTGGCCGTCGAGCACAAAGATGCCGACCTCGCCGGGCAGAAGCGTGTTGCAGATCTGGACCCACACAAGCTGACGGTCCTGGTAGACCGGCTCCATGCTGTCGCCGACCACGCGGATGGCAAAATCCGCCTTGGGCGGGACGCTGTCTTCCGGGAAGCGCATGAGCGCAATGTTTTCCTCGCTCAAAAACTCGCCGGTGCCGGCGGAGGCGCCAAGGGAGCTGACGGGCATTTCGACGTAGCGGATCTCCTGCCGGGGCGCCTTGGGCTTGGGGGCATATTTGCCGGTCGCGATCAGATCGGCGCGGTAGTCCATCAGCTTTTTGATGCCCTCGTCGTTGAGCTGCTCGCCCTTGCGCTCGCCCATGAAGAAGGCGTGCAGATCGGAGATCTCCAGCGCGTCGCAGATTGCAAGAAGCTGATAGGCCTGCGGCTCGGTTTCGCCCTTTTCCCAGCGGAAGAGGGTCGTATAGCCGACCTCGACGCCGCGCAGCTTCAACTGCCGCTGCAGCTCCTTCACAGAGACGTCCTGCATCTGCCGTGCGAGGGTGAGCCGCCGGCCGAGAACGTTCTCGGCGCGTGCTTCTTCGGCGTTGTAGCGCGCCTGCTTTGTATCGCGGACCGGGCGGAGCGGTGTGGTGGCCTTTTTCATACGGTCGCCTCCTTTTCTGGTTATACTATACCACTTATGAACAGTTCTGTCAATATTGTTTTCACAAATGGCTATGCAAGTAGCGTTGACAAAAGCCTGCGGGGTTTTTATACTGGTAGTTGACAGAAGGGTTCGAGCGCGTTCTGCGCAAAAATCGAACACGTTTGTCCGCTTATCCAGACCGCACGGAGGTGATCGCCTTGCCTTTGCAGGAGCACGTATATATCTGCATCGACCTGAAAAGCTACTATGCGTCCGTCGAGTGTGTCGCGCGGGGGCTTGACCCGCTGCAGGCCCGCCTGCTGGTGGCCGACGAGAGCCGGTCGGATCAGACGATCTGCCTGGCGGTCTCCCCCGCGCTCAAGGCCATGGGCGTACCCAGCCGGCCGCGCCTGTTCGAGGCAAAGCAGGCCATCCGCCGCTATGAGTGCCTGCACCGGACCAAGGTGGACTACGTCATCGCCGTGCCGCGGATGGCGGAGTACGAGCGGATCTCGGCTTTGATCTATTCCATCTATCTGCGCTACGTCTCTGCGGTGGACATCCACGTGTATTCCATCGACGAGTGCTTTCTGGACGTGACCGGCTATCTCCATCTCTACCGCAGGCAGGCCGAGGCGGAGGGGACAAACCCCGCCCGGGTGCTTGCCATGACGATGATCCGCGACGTTTTGCAGACGACCGGCATCACCGCAACGGTCGGCATCGGCACCAACCTGTATCTGGCCAAGGTCGCGATGGACATCGTTGCAAAAAAAGCCCCCGCAGACCGCGACGGCGTCCGGATCGCGGAGCTGAGCGAGGACTCTTACAAGTTTCTTTTGTGGGATCACCGGCCGCTGACGGATTTTTGGCAGATCGGCCCGGGAAAACGCAAACGGCTGGAGAAGGCCTTTTTGTTCACGATGGGGGATATCGCGCGAAAGAGCCTGTACGACGAGGATTTTTTCTACAAAACGTTCGGCATCGACGGCGAGATCCTGGTCGATCACGCCTGGGGCATCGAGCCGGTGACCATGGCCCAGATCAAGGCCTACAAGGCCGAGCGGCACAGCCTGTCCAACGGGCAGGTGCTGCCAAAGCCCTACCCATACCCGCAGGCCCGCCTGGTCTTTGCCGAAATGGCCGAGGCGCTTTGCACAGATCTGTTTACCAGGCGCCTGGTGACCAGGACGTGCGGCTGGTGGGTATCCTACGACCACAAGAGTCTGGAGCACTGCCCGGGCTACGACGGGCCGGTTTCGTTGGATTACTACGGCCGCCTGCACCCCAGGCACAGCGGCGGCAGCGTCCGGCTCCCCATCGAGACGAACAGCATCCGGCAGATCACCGAGGCGGTCTTGCAGGCCTTTGACGAAAACACGGACCACCGGCTGCTCTATCGCCGGCTGGGGGTCTGCGCAGACCGGGTCTCGGAGGACACGGCGGCCAGCCAGCTCAATCTGTTTGTGGACTACGACGCCCTGGCGCGGGAAAACGCGCTGCGCGGTGCCATGCAGCAGATCCGCGGCAAATACGGCGCCAACGCGCTCTGCCGCGGCATAAGCCTGATGGAGGGCGCGACGGGGCTCGAGCGCAACCGGCAGATCGGCGGACACCGCGCGTGAGCGCGGCACGGAAAGGAGGCGGAAGGCTATGGAACAGATCGGCGTGATGCCGATGCCGGCGGATTTCAAGTATCTCGACGTATACCGGCACGGGCGGCCGCAGCACGACCGGTTCGACGACTTTTCGATCCGGCACCCGAAGATGGACGTCGGCGCGCGGGCCAAGCTGTTTGCGCCGTTTGACGCCCTGCGCGGCTTCAACTTTGCCATCTCGCGCAAGGAGATTTTGTATATCCCAAAGCCGGAGCTCAGCCGCGAGGCGCTGCGGGAGCTGAACCGAAGGCTGGACATTCTGCGCGCCCTGGCCGGCTCGAGCCGGGCGGTGCGGGCCCATCCGGTGCGCATCTGCGTCACCTATTACGTTCCCTGCGCCGACAGGCACAGCGAGGCCTATCAAACGCAGGGCCAGCTTCACACCGCCGAGGGGATCTGCACCGGCGTCGATCCGGACGTGCGCAGAACGCTCGGCATCGACCGGCGGCAGATTCCCTTCGCCGATCTGATCCGCCTCGAAAGCCCCGACGGTATCTTTCACACACAGACAGCCCCCATTCAGTCAAAGGCTGAATGGGGGCTTTGCTGTGTCTTTGGCGTTCAGACGGTATTAGTTGCTGCGGATGGTGACGCTCAAGCGGCCGCCGTCCCAGGCATCGTTGCCCTCAGGGTTGACGGCGAAAATCAAAACGTCTCCCGCCTGCACCGTATACGTCTCGTAGAAGGACTCTTTGCGTTCTTCGGCAAAATTGCCCATGGTATTGCTGCCCATCCACTTCTTCTCCACGCCGTTGAGGAAGATGCGCACGCAGGTGCCGTCGGCATTGGGATCGTCGCTGTTGGCAAATTTGACGTATTCCCCGGACACGACGATGGTGCCGCTTTGCGCGACGACCCACTTGTAGGCGGCGTTTCGGCCGCCGCCGGGCTCTACAAAGTCCCGTTTGAGCTCGGGCTTGCCGTTGTTATAGTAGCGCTGATTGTCCGCGTCGTAGGACAGCTCGCTGAAATTCTTGCCGTCCCAGTCGCAGGCGCC
>ONCN01000173.1 GCA_900316335.1 uncultured Eubacteriales bacterium
GCAAAGCCCTTTTTGATGCCGGAGCACGTGTATGGGAACCGAAAAAACGCTGCGCGCGGCGAGGGCCTGTACTACGCCGGGATCTGGCAGGAGCTGATTCTGGAGCAGTCCGACGGGCTGCTTGACTGGGCGAAGGGTCTGATCGTGTGAAGCCGGCGCGCCGCGCGGAAGGCGGACGGCGGTTGGCCGGAAAATCGGAACTTTTTTTAAAAATGAGAAAAATCCTGCTGCGTAAGGTATTGCTTGTGACGCAGCGTCATGTGGTATGATCCATGGCGTAAGGAGGTGAAGGCTATGTCAAAATACACGACGGGAGAGCTTGCAAAGCGCACCGGCGTCACGGTCCGGACGGTTCAGTACTACGATGCCAGAGGCATTCTGGTTCCCAGCGAGCTCTCCGAGGGCGGCAGACGGCTCTACGCAGAGGACGATCTGAAGCGCATGCGGATCATCTGCTTTTTGCGGGATCTGGACCTTTCGATCGACGCGATCTCCCAGATCCTGAAGGAGGAGCACCCCGAAAAGGTGATCTCGCTGCTGATCGAGCAGCAGGAGCAGGTCCTTTTGGAGGAGCTCTCTGACAAGGAGGAAAAGCTGGAAAAGCTGCGTGAGCTGAAAAGCGGACTCAAAAGCCAGGCGACCGTCTCCCTCGACTCTATCGGGGACATAGCCGTATGTATGGAAGGCAAGAAAAAACTCAAGCGCATGCGCTGGATGATGCTTTTGACCGGGCTGCCGGTCACGGCGCTGCAATGGGGGTCCATCCTGCTTTGGATCTTCAAGGGCATTTGGCTGCCGTTTGCCGTATGGGCGGCGGTGGCCGCGGTTTGGGGCACGCTGGTGAGCCGGTATTACTTCAACCACGTAACATACATCTGCCCGGAATGTCACAAGGTATTCAAGCCCACGCTGAAGGAAGCCTTTTGGGCCAATCATACGCCCGCGACCCGCAAGCTGACCTGTACGGCCTGCGGTCACAAGGGCTTCTGCGTGGAGATTTGGGGAGGCGAGGAAACATGACGGAGTTTGAACAGATCGTCTTTGGCCGAAGCGCAATTCCCGCACTGCTGATCACGGTGCTCATGCTGATCGCCATTCCGGTTGGCGCCTTTCTCTGGTGGCGCAGAACGCACAAAGCGCAGACAAAGCTGGGCTGGCTGGTCGCGGGCGCGGTCGGCTTTCTGCTCTCGGCGCGGGTGCTGGAGCTTGGCGTGCATTATTTCTGCATTGTGTCAGACAACCCCGTTTCGCGCTTTCTGAACGGAAACACGGCGGCCTTCGTCGTGTACGGGGCGCTGATGGCAGGGATCTTTGAGGAGTGCGGACGGCATATCGTATTGAAATACGCCTTAAAACAGGACCGTACCCGTGAAAACGCGGTCCTCTACGGCATCGGGCATGGCGGCGTGGAGATCCTGGCGGTCCTTTTACCGGCTTTGATCAGCTATCTTGTCATTGCGGTGCTGTTTACGCAGACAGACGTCAAAACCGCGCTCCGCTCTTTGCAGATCACAGAGGAAACCGCCTCCGCCGCGCTTCCGGCGGTACAAGCTGCCGCCGCGTTTGATTACGGGATGATGGCGCTGAACGTTGTGGAGCGGCTGCTTACGATGCTCGTGCACGTTGGACTCACCGTCATCGTGTATTACGGCGTTGTAAAGGAAAAGAAGGGCTATTTGCCCGCCGCCATCGCGCTGCATGCGCTGACGGATCTGTTTGCCGCGCTCTATCAGCGCGGTGTGGCGCCGCTCTGGTCGGTGGAGGTCTGGGCCGCGCTGTGCACGGCGGTGATTTGGATCCTCGCAGGGCGGCTGTACAGAACGATGCAGCCCCCGCGTGACGCCGAGGGTGCTTTGTAAGGCAGATCGGGCGCCGGTGGGCGAGATCCGGGAAAGGTTGGAGCGAGGATGAAGGATCTGGACTGTATTTCCGTTGCGAATATGCGCGAGAGCGACCGGCTGACCATCGAGCGCTTTTGCAGCGGTCGGACGCTGATGTACCGGGCGGCGCTGGGCGTCTTCCGGGCGTTGGATTGGGCGGGCCAGACGGCCATTGCCGTGGGCGGCGGGAACAACGGCGGCGACGGCTATGCCCTGGCCTGCATCCTGGCAAGGCACAATCACGCCTGCAGACTGGTGAAGCTGAGCGAACGGCTGACCGAAGAGAGCGCGTATTACGCACAGCTTGCCGCCGCGCTCGGCGTTCCCATGGAGCCCTATGCGCCTGGCGCGTTCTATGGCTGCGACACCATTGTGGACTGTCTGCTGGGGACGGGCTTTCAGGGCAGCCTGCGACAGCCCTGGCTTGACGCGGTGCGAGAGATCAACGAGTCCGGCGTGCGGGTGATCAGCGTGGATATCAACAGCGGGATGAACGGCGACACCGGCGAGGCCGAAGCTGCCGTCCGCTCCGATCTGACCGTGACCATCGGCTTTGTCAAGCGCGGCCTTGTGACCGAGAACGCCGGACGGTTTCTCAAGCGCCTGGTCGTCGCGGATATCGGGATCGTGCTGGCACAGCAGGAAGCGAAGCTCTGCGCCGCGCAGGAGGCTGAGGCGGCCTCCGGCCATCTTCCCTGCCCGCCCTGGCTGCAATGGGAGCCCATCGACGTTCGCTCCGCCTGCGAGCGGGAGCTGGAACAGGGATAATGCCCCCGTCCTGCACAGCATTGCTGCCGGGCTTTTTGCGGAAGGTTCAATAGTCGAACACATGCAGCCTCAAGGCCCGGGAAATATGCGTCATGGCGTGGATCGCGCCGCAACTGTTTCCAAAGGCATCCAGGGCAGGTCCATAAAGCCCGATGCCCAGGGGACCTTTGGCCGCGCAGACAATGCCACCGCCCACGCCGCTTTTGCTGGGCACCCCCACACGGACGCCATACTGGCCGGAGTAGTCGTACATGCCGCAGGTGAACAGAATGCTCTTGATGATGCGGACGTGATCGGATTGGATCAGGCTCTCGCCCGTGAAGGGGTCCTTGCCCCCATTGGCAAGGACGAGGCCCAGGCCCGCCAGAGATTTTGCCGTCACGGAAAGCGAACACATGCGGAAGTAGAGATCCACGGTCTGTTCCGGGTCCGCCTCCATCACGCCCTTGCTTTTCAGCAGATAGCCAATGGCCCGGTTGCGGTGCCCGGTTTGAAACTCGCTGTTGTACATCGCCGTGTCCAGGGAAATATCCGGATCCAGGCAAAGGCGGCGGGTATAGGCCAGCAGATCGGCAAACGTCACGTCGCCCACCAAAAGGCTGGTGGTTTCGATGGCCCCGGCGTTGATCATGGGGTTAAAGGGAAGGTTGCTGCGGGTGTCAAGCTTTAAGATGGAATTGAAGGCGTCCCCGGAGGGCTCCATCATCACGTGGGAGAAGGTTTCCGTCTCGCCCCGGCGCTGCAATGCCAGAGCCAGGAGGATCACCTTGGAGATGGATTGCATGGAAAAACGGACCTCGGCGTCCCCCAAGCTGAGCGCTTCTCCGCTCAGATCCAGGATGCTGATGCCAAAGGCCCCGGGATCTGCCTTTGCCAGCTCGGGGATATAGTCCGCAACGCGGCCCAGAGCGGTTGCCCTGCGGCCGATCTCATAGCCCTGCGTCAGAGCCAGCCGAAGCTGCTCTCGCCGGGTCTGCTCCGGTTTCTGCATAAAACGTCCTCCTTCCAGATCCCTGCGCCCGTCTGCGACGTCACGTTGAAGTGACTGATCTCATACTGGTTTGAACGATCTTTTACTTGTATGATATCTCAGAAATGCCGCAAAATCAACCTGTGGTTTCAAATTTCACGTCCTTTCTCTGCCGATAAACCTCCGGCCGCGCGAAAACCGGGTTTTTGCCCTGTTCTCGCGCATACAAACCACCACGCCCCCTGCTTTGGCGAATGTCAAGGCAGGGGGCGCGGTCGTTATTTGGCTTATTGGCCGGGCGCAAGCAGGGCTTCGACCTGGTCGCGTTTTTCGTACAGGACGCAGCCGCCGACGTGCTCGCCGCTGAGGATCCCCTGGCTTTGGAGCTTTTGGAACAGGGAGGCGATGGCCTCTCGAAGAGAGGTATCCTTCACATTGACGTCGGAATAGGGCGAGAAGGGGCAGGGCTCGGCGCCGCCATGGGAGTTGATGTGGAAAAACTCCCGCCCGGCGGCCATGCAGCCGCCCATCGCCAGCTCGTCGCCGGGGAAGGACAGGAGCACCATCTCTGCATAGGTCTTTCGAAGCGCTTCCATAGCCTTGGCCATATAGGCGCGCTCGGCCTCGCCGGGGGCAAGATGCCGCGCCTCTTCAGTGACGGGGACAAACTCCACGTAGATCACAAGCTTGCAGCCCTTTTGCGCCAGGGTGTCCAGGAAGGCGGGCGAGGTGACCTCCTCGACGTTCTCGGTGGTCACGGTGATGGAGGCGCCGAAGATCAAGCCCTTTTGCCGGAAGGTCTCCATGTTGGCGCTGACACACTCATAGATGCCAGAGCCGCGGCGGGCGTTGGTGATCTCGCGGCCGCCCTCGATGCTCAAAACCGGGATGAGGTTGCGCCGCTGGTCCAGCAGGCTAAAATACTGCTCGTCAAAAAACGTGCCGTTGGTAAAGATGGGGAAGAGCATGTTTTGCATCTGCCCGGCCTGCTCGAGGATGTCGCGGCGGATCATGGGTTCGCCGCCGGCCAGGAGGATGAAGCTCACGCCCAGCGCCTCGGCCTCGCGGAAGATGCGAAGCCACTGCTCGGCGGTAAGCTGCTCCACCGCGGGGTCGTCGTTGGTGGCGTTGCTGCAGCGGGAGTAGCAGCCTGCGCAGTGGAGGTTGCAACGGCTGGTGATGCTGGCGATCAAAAAGCCGGGCACGTGCAGGCCCTCTTCTTCAAGCTTTAGCCTGGTTTTGGAGGCGCGCTTCGAGGCGGCGGCAAACTTGAGCATAAAGGCGCTCTCCTTTGGGTTTTTCAGCGTGGCCTTGATGGTGTCGGCGACAATGCGCTCCACGCCCTGTTCGATGTGCTTTTGCAGATCAAAAGACTGTTCCATGTTGCTTCGTTCCTTTCCTGATTGCGTTCGGGCTCTCACAAGGAGAGCTCCGGCAGAGTCAGAAGCTCCGGCAGGCTCGTGACCACGAGCCGATCCGCAGGCACAGGTGTGGGATTGTCCGCCGGGTGAAAGAGGATGCTGCCGATCCCGGCGCGGTCTGCGCAGTCCAGATCCAGGCTGCGGTCGCCCACGTAGAAGGTGCGGGCGGGGTCGAGGCGGTAGACCTGCATCAGATGCACAATCGCTGCGGGGTCCGGCTTGCGCGGAAAGCCATCCTCGGCGGTGAGGATCGCGCGAAAGCAGCCCCACAGCCCCGTGCGCACGAGTACCGCGCGGGTGCTTGCGCCGCGGTGGGTCACAACGTCGTGGGTGACGCCGCGCTGAGAGAGCGCTTCCAAAACCGCGCGGGCGCCGGGCATGGGCGCCATATCCCGCTCCAAATCGGCGCGGATGGCGCGGTAGTCTGCAAGCTCGTCATACAATTGCACGCCGGTCTTGCGGGCCATGTGTGCTGCAAAGTCGCGCACTGAGGTGGTGAGGACGAACAGGCGGATTTCTTCGCGCGTCGGGCAGGCACAGCGGGCGGCGTAGAAGCGATACAGGCTTTCCACGATCATGGGGTAAGAGTCCAACAGGGTCCCGTCGAGGTCCCAGATCAAGGCGGGGGGATGATTGTTCATTGGTGCTGCTCCCCCCTGCCCTGCTCGGCGCGGCTTTGCTTTGCCGGGCGGCGCAGCAGCAGGCGGCGGGCAAGCCCGATGGCAAGCTTATAGTGCGGCGGCCGCAGGGCGCGGTCCGCCTCTTTCAGGGCGGCGCGGATGGGAAGGCCCTGGGGACAGTGGCGCTCACACGCGCCGCAGCCCACGCACTGGTCGGCAAAGGCGGGCTCACGGGTCAGTCCGACGGTCTGCGCAAACTGGAAGCGGCCCTGGCCTTTGGACTCGGTATACATGGCGTTGTAGCAGCGGAAGATGCCGGGGATATCCACGCCCTTGGGGCAGGGCATGCAATATCGGCAGCCGGTGCAGCCCACCTTTTCGCTGCGGCGGATCTCGTCCTTGACCGCTGCGAGCACGGCACGGTCGGCCTCGGTGAGATCGCCTGCTCTGGCCTCGGAGGCGGTGCGGCAGTTTTCCTCCACCATGGCAAGCGAGTTCATGCCGGAGAGGACCACCGTAACTTCGGGCTGGTCATACAGCCAGCGGAAGGCCCATTGGGCTGGCGTCCAGCCGCGCGGGCTTTGCGCAAGGATCTGCTTGGCCCCGGTGGGGAGCAGGTCCACCAGCTTGCCGCCGCGCAGCGGCTCCATGATGATCACGGGGATCCCGCGCGCGGCTGCGGCCTTGAGCCCGGCACGGCCCGCCTGGGTGTCCTCGTCGAGGTAGTTGTACTGGATTTGGCAAAAATCCCAGTCGTAGTCGTTCAAAATCTCCAGAAAGTGGGCTGTGTCGCCATGGAAGGAGAAGCCGATGCTGCGAATGGCGCCCGCAGCCTTTTTTTCGGCGATCCAGCGCTCGACGCCCAGATCCTTGAGCTTTTGCCACATGGTCACGTCGGTCAGATGGTGCATGAGATAATAGTCGATATAATCGGTTTGCAGGCGGGCAAGCTGCTCGGAAAAGTATTTTTCCAGGCCGCTTTCGCTGCGGATCAGATACTGCGGCAGCTTGGTTGCCACGTAGACCTGTTCGCGCAGATGGTTGCGCGCAAGGATCTGGCCCAGCGCCTCTTCGCTGCCGGGATAGATATAGGCGGTGTCGAAGTAGTTGACGCCGGAGCGGTAGGCGGCCAGAAGCTCGCGCTCGGCCTTGTCCAGGTCGATGGCTTTGCTGTCTTTGGTCAGACGCATGCAGCCGTAGCCCAGGACCGAGAGCTTCGTGCCGGACCGGTCAGTGCGGTATTCCATGTACGTCCTCCCTTTGACTCAGAGTCTGGCTTCCACGCGGATGGCGGGATCCACCCGGGCGGCAAAGTCGCCATAGCAGGAGGGGCTGCCTGCCACGCTGCCATAGTGGGTGGGGATGGCAAGCTGCGGGCGGATGGTGTTGACCAGCGCGGCGGCCTCGGCGGGGTCCATCGTGTAGTGCCCGCCGATAGGCACAAGGGCGATCTCGCAGCGCACCGCCTCAGCCTCGGGGGTGCGGTCGGTGTCGCCGGCGATGTAGACGTGAAGGCCCGAAAGCGTCAGCACGTAGCCCACCCAGTCGTTAGCCCGGGGATGGAAGGGCTTTTGCGGATTGTAGGCCCGGACGGTCTGAAACCGGACGCCGCAGGCCGTGCAGGTCTCATCCGGCCCGACTGCGCAGCACGCATGGCCCGGGAAGGCCTTTTCGATCAGCGCGGCGGTGGAGTGCGGGGCGACAAAGACGGTATCGGGCTTTAAGACCTTTTCGATATCCTCGGGCGAATAGTGGTCAAAATGGTCGTGGGTGACAAAGATGAGATCCGCATCGTGCGGCGCATCGGCCACGCGGAAGGGATCCACGCGGATCACAAGGCCCTCCGCCGCCAGGCGGATGCTGCTGTGGGTATCCAGGCAAATGGCCTGCGCAAGCGTTTGCAGTTGAGACATATTGCTTCGCTCCTTTTGCGTTTTTCCCATTGTAGCACAGATTGGCCTGTTTGAAAAGCCCTGTGAGAAAAAGTCATGCGCCGGCTTTGCACTTAGTGTAAAATAATTGTAGGAAAAATAAAGACAGAGGGCACCCCAATATGGTTTAATGAATTTACCACAAACATTAACCGTAGAGAGAGGTGTCCC
>ONCN01000083.1 GCA_900316335.1 uncultured Eubacteriales bacterium
CGGCGCGCAGGGCAGCGCGGACGAGGCGGTCGCGGCCTATCTGCGCGGCGAGCTGACCGACGCCGGCGTGACCTGCGACCACCACGGCGCGCATCACGAGTGCGGCGAGCACGGCTGCGGCGAGCATGACTGCGCGAACGGCTGCCACGCAGGGCCGGATGGAAAGAACGTTGGCAAAACGTGCCGCACCCACTATCGCGGCACCCTGGACGACGGGACGCAGTTTGACTCCTCCTATGACCGCGGCGAGCCGTTGGAATTTGTCTGCGGCGCCGGGCAGATGATCCCGGGCTTCGACGCTGCGGTGGCGGATATGGAGGTCGGCGAGATCAAAGACGTGCGCCTGACCCCGGCGGAGGCCTACGGCGAGGCGGATCCGGAGGCCATCTTCTCGGTCGAGATTGCAAGAGTCCCCGGCGCAGACCAGGTCAGCGTGGGCCAGCGGGTCTATCTGCAAGACCAGTTCGGCAGACCCGTCCCCGCAAGGATCGCCGCCAAGGACGACAAGATGATCACCTTTGATACCAACCACGAGATGGCCGGCAAGGCGCTCAACTTCCGCATCGAGCTGCTCGAGGTGCGCTGAGCGCCCGGGCGACGACCGGCGCTGCCCGCGCTGCAAGCAGCCTAAGGCAAAGTTCAACCGCGCATAAACAAAGCCAAAATCGGCACGGACCCGGAAGGATGCTTCCGGGTCCGTGCCGATTTGTTGTCCTTGGCCGACTGGCGTTCATTACGTCAGCGCGTCTCTGACCGGGCGGCGCAGCTTGACGTATTTTGTCTCCCAGTCTTCGTCGCGGTAGCTGCCGTATTCGCGCATCTGGCAGCCGAAGCAAAGATCGTCTGCAAGCTCCAAAATGACGTCTTGAAGCTCCAGCTCCTGCTTCCAGCGCGCGTCTATGGCCTCGTAGCCCACCAGCGCGCCGAGGATATTGCCGGTCACCGCGCCGGTGGAATCGCTGTCGCCTCGGTGGTTCACCGCAGCAATGACGCCCCCGGAGAAATCCCCCTCATACCGCAGCGCGCAGTACAGCGAGATGGCAAGCGTTTCCTCTGCCACCCAGCCCTCGCCAAGCTGGTGGATGTTTTCCAGATCCGTCCGGTCGTTTTCCGCAAGCCGCAGCGCGCGGTCGATGAGCTCCAGCAGCGTGTCCAGGTGCGCATCCCCGGCAAAGAGCCTTGCCGCGGTGTCCCGTGCCTCCAGAACGATCTGCCGCAGGGGCATGGCCTGTCCCTTGGGCGGGAAGACGATGCGGCGGATCACATGGACCAAAACAGCCGCAGGCATATAGCCCAGCGAATGCCCATGGGTGATGGCGGCAAGCTGCGCCCCCTCCAGATCCAGCGCCTCGATGCCGGAAAACGGGCTGTCCAAGGCCATCGGCGCCACGCGCATCACGCCGCCGCAGCCCTTGCTGTGGTTTCGCTTTGCCGCGAGATAGTCCTCGTGCTCCACACCCTCCTCCAGGGCGGAAAGACAGGTGTTGCCCGGCGCGCGCCAGGCGTACAGCTCCGGCACGTCCAGCAGCCAGGAAAAGCCGCCCTCCGGCGTGCAGCGCGGATGCCGGCAGACCTCCGCCATGGTGCGCTGCTGGGTCATAAGCCAGTCCTGATAGGCCTTGGCAACGTAGGCCCTGGGCTCTGCCCGGATGCCCCGCAGCGCGCCCCTGGTGTCGCCCACCAGAAGCCCGTTTGCGGTAAAGAGCGTCATCTGCGTGTCGTCTGAGATCACCGCCTTGCCCGTGCGCGGGTCCGGGACGTAGGCGGTGACGCCCCTTGGCCCGTAGTGCGCAAAGAGCTCCGCCTCGCGCAAGAACTCCACCGGGTAGCCCAGCGCGTCGCCCACCGCGCCGCCGAACAGGCAGCCCCGAATGGCGTCCAGATGGACCCGGGCCGCCTGCTTGCGCTGCAAAACGCCCGCAAGCTCTGCCTGCGCCTGCGCCGCGCACCGGTCCTGCTGCGGCTGTGCATGGTTGTCTTTTCTCATATCGTCTCTCCTTCCTGTGCGTCCCGCGCAGCCCTACTCGCTGCAGGCGGCGACCGCGTCGTTTGCAATCTGCCAACGCTCTCATTCTCCGTCCCCGCCCCAGCCGCCCGGCGCTTCTTCCTCCCCATCATACCACACCCAGACCGATCTGTCCATCACCCAATTCCCCCGAACGCCCCAGCGGCGCTGCAACTGTGTGTATTGCATACCCGGGGGGGGTTAGGCGGCGCAGACAAAACCGGCGCGCCGCGAGGTTGGGTCGCGGGGCGCCGGTGGGGGTTATGGGGTTTGGTCTGTATCGTCCAGCAGGACCAGGAAGGCCAGGTCGTCGGCCATGGGGGAGAAGTCCTCCTCTGGGAAGAAGAGCGACCAGTTTTCCTCAAGCCGCAGGCGGCGGGCCCAGTCCTCGGGCCAGTCGGCAGGCCACTGCACCGGGCTCTGCCCGGGGCGGAGGGTGATCACGCGGTTTAGCATGCCGCTGTCGGGGTCGAGCTCGTAAAAGCGCTTCATCACTTCAAACTCGGCGGCCCGGGCCTCCTCGTCCTGGTCCTCAGACCGGGGCAGGCGGGCCAAAAGCCACTCCTGCAGGGCCATGATATCGCCGTAGGTGGTGGTATAAACCAGGCTGCCGTCTTCGCTCGTCTCGGGCGTCAGCTCGGCAAAGCGATCATACAGCTCCGGCGCCTCGGTCTGCAAAAGGTCCAGCAAAGAGGGGCCGAACTCGGTGTACAGCAGCACCGGGGCGGTGTTGTCCAGGCTCAGATCCATGCAGCGCTTCCAGTCGGCGCGGCTGATATCCACGTTGGGCCGCCGCTGGGCGGACGCGCCGTCTGCGTCGGTGCTCCCGCTGCGGTAATAGTCGTCGGGCTCCGTCTGGGCGGGCGCATCGGTTGCGGCGGGCATCACGTCCGTGGACTCGGGGCCAGGGGCAGGCTCGGCGGCCTCCGGCGCGTCGGGCGCTGTCCCAAACGTCTGCTCGGCCGGCGCCTCTTCCGGCACGGCCTCACCGTAGACGGCAAGATCGGTCGTTGCAGCTTCGGTCACGGCGGAGGCTTTTTCCAGCGCATCGGCGGACGCGGGCTTGCTTCCGAGCTTTGGCAGCGACACCGCGCCAACGCCCACCAGCAAGATCAAACAGGCCGCCGCAAGGCCGAGCTTTGCGCCGGCGTTCAGCCGGAAGCGCTTTGCCGGGCGGACGAGCCTCGGCCCGCTCTGGGCGGCGATGCGGTCCATCACGCTCTGCTTCAGCCCCTCGGGGGCAGGCTCAGCCAGGGCCTGCACGCGCGGCTCCAGCGTCTGCCAGGCGGTCAGAAGCCGCCTGCAGTCGGGGCAGGTCTGCAAATGCGCGCGAAGCTGCGCCTCCTGCTCGGGTGTATTCTCATTGTCTAAGTGGCCACTGATCAGCAGGACGAAATCCTCACAGCTCATCGCGCATCCCCCCTTCCTGAGAGAATAGACGCTTCGCGGAAGGATTTGTTCCCAATCTGTAATAATTTATTTTTGAGCTGCGTCCTGGCCCTGGACAGGCGGGACTTCACCGTGCCCTCCTGCACGTTCAAAATCTCGGCGATCTGCGCATAGCTCAGATCGTCAATGGCGCGCAGCGTAATGATCTGGCGGCACTCGGGGCTGAGCTGATCCATGGCGCGGCGCAGCAGCTCCCGGTCCTCGGCGGCCAGGGCGGCGGCCTCGGGGCCGAGCCCGGGGTCTGGCAGATCGAGCTGCGCGGCCTCGTTGTCGTCGTCCAGATAGGTCAAAGACACAGCGGCGCGGCGCTTTTGGCTGCGCAAAAAGTCGATGCAGACGTTGCTTGTCAGCCGGAACAGCCAGGTCGAGAAGGCGGCGTCCCGGTGGAAGCCGGAAAGATTTTGCCAGGCGCGCACAAAGGACTCCTGGCTCAAGTCGAAGGCGTCCTCCTCGTTGCCGCACATCCGCAAAGCCAGGTTGTAGACCTTGGCCTGGTAGCGCTCTACCAAAAGACCGAAGGCGTTGGTATTGCCTTGCAAAACCTGTTCAATGATGGTCAAATCGTCCATTCGCTCAGATCCCTTTGTATCCCCTTGGCGATGCGCAGAATGTCCTCATAGGTCTCGATCCGCGCGATCTGCTGCTTGTAATAGTTGGAGTGGGCCACGCCCCTGAGATACCAGGCAAAATGCTTTCTGGCCTCCAGACAGCAGATATGCTCACCCTTGTCCTGCTTTGCCAGGGCAAACTGCTCCAGCGCGGTCTGAACGCGCTGCGCCAGCGGCGGCAGCGCCGGCACGGGCTTGCCCGCAAGCGCCGCGGCGATCTGCTGAAAGATCCAGGGGTCGCCAAAGCTGGGCCTGCCCACCATCAGAAGATCCGCGCCCGTCCGGTCCCGGCAGCGCAGGGCGGCCTGGGCAGAGTCAATGTCGCCGTTTGCAATCACCGGGATCGAGACCGCCTGCTTCACCGCGCGGATGATATCCCAGTCCGCGGTGCCGGAATAGAGCATGGTCTTGGTCCTGCCGTGCACGGCGATGGCCTGCGCGCCGTTTTCCGCCACGGCCTGGGCAAGCTCGACCACGTTGACGTGACTCTTGTCCCAGCCCTTGCGGGTCTTTACGGTGACGGGGATATCCACCGCCTCGCGCACGGCCCGCACGATCTGCGCGGCCTTCTCAGGGTCCTGCATCAGCGCGGAGCCCTCGCCGTTGTTCACGATCTTGGGCATGGGGCAGCCCATGTTGATGTCCAGAAAGTCGCAGCCGCTTTGCGCCGCGGCGATTTTGGCGCCCTTGGCCATGATCGCCGGGTCAGAGCCGAAGATCTGGGCGCCGCACAGCCCTTCGTCGGTGCGCCGCAGCAGCGTCATGGTCTTCTTGTCCCCGTAGCACAGGGCCTTTGCCGAGACCATCTCTGTCACCGTGACCACCGCGCCAAGCTGCGCGCAGACGGTGCGAAAGGCATAATCCGTCACCCCGGCCATCGGGGCCAGGGCCGCCCCACAACCGATCTCAAAGCTCCCAAGGCGCATAGCGTCTAAAACCTCCAAACTGACCCATTTTCATCAGTATACCACAGGGCGGTGGAAAATGCAAAACAAAAAGGGAAATTCATGGGTTCTTAATCAGAAAAAATGAAAAACAGGGAACCATGCCGCGGCATCCTTCGTCAAACAAGCAGACAAACGATCCCGAAGGAGGAACCCAATATGAAACAACTTGCATGTATTCTGGCCCTGGTGCTGGTTTTGAGTCTGCTCTGCGGCTGCCGGGCTGCCGTGAACGCCGATGCGCCGACGGATGCCGAGCCCCAGTCTGATACCGCCCCCGTCGCGCCCGGCGACGCCGACCCCGCCCCGAGCAGCGAGACGCCCACCGAGCCCGAGACCGAGATCGACACCACCCCCGAGCCCATCGAGCCCGAGGTCCGCGAGCGGGCCCTGGACAAGGACGAGCTTACCGCCTTCTGGCTGAACTTTGCCGACGCGGGAAGCTGGTATAACCGCGCCCTCACCTCTGAGTATGCCAGACCCGAATACGTGGATCTGTTCCAGCTCTTCTACAACGGCATCGACGGCGTGGACAACACGCTTTCCGAGTCTGAGCGCGCCTTTTTGGAAGCCGAGTGGGGGGACGGGGCCTTTGAAACCAGCATCTTCCGTCTGCCCGCAGACGAGATGGACAAGATCCTGCGCAGCTATTTCGGCGTGGCCCTGTCTGACACCTATGGCTACGGCCTGGAGCAGATGACATACTTTGCCGACGAGGACTGCTACTACATCTCCCACGGCGACACCAACGCCCTGCAGGCGCTGATCCACTCCGGCGTCGAGCGCGAGGACGGCTCCGTCGTGCTCTATTACAGCCCCAACGGCCTGCAGGAAAACGCGCAGGCTACCCCGGACTGGATGGTGACCTTCCAGCCCGCCAAGGACGGCTACACCATCTACGCCAACGCCCGAGCAAACCCCTGACAGAAGCCGCAAAGCCCCGCGGGTACGTACCCCCGTGTATCGCCGCAAGTGCGTATCTGTGTGTAGGGGCGAGCACCGCTCGTCCGCAGCAGGGGCCAACGATAACAACACGCCGATGCAAATCCGCAACCCAACCGGGTACGAATTTGCATCGGCGTGTTGTATTTGGGGGATCGTTCCGCGGACGGCCGATGGCCGCCCCTACAGCGAAACACGCACCCCGTAGGGGTCGATGACCACATCGACCCGTCGCGAAGCGCCCGTAACACGCAGCATCTACGTGCTGGCGCATGTGCGACGCGCAGCTAGTCCCCTGGGAGTCATGCGCCACTACGGGCAGGTGCGTGTGTAGGGGCGAGCATTGCTCGTCCGCAGCAGGGGCCAACGATAACAACACGCCGATGCAAATTCGCAAACCCAACCGGGTACGAATTTGCATCGGCGTGTTCCATATTTGGGGGATTGTTCCGAGGCCGGTCAAATTGACACGGGGCGGGATCTGTGCTAAAATGGGTGATACAAGCGCCGCAGAAGAGGACGCGGCGCGCAAGGAGGATCGTATGCGCAAGCTCTTACCCTATCTGCGGGCCTATCGGAAGGAAAGCATCCTCGGCCCGCTTTTCAAGCTGCTCGAGGCGGGGCTTGAGCTCATCGTGCCGCTGGTGGTGGCCGCCATCATCGACCGGGGCATCGGCCGCGCCGACCGGGGCGCGATCGTCACGATGTCTTTGGTGCTGGCGGGGCTGGGTCTGCTGGGCCTTGTCTGCTCGGTGACGGCTCAGTATTATGCCGCCAAGGCCTCGGTGGGCTTTGTGACCCGGCTGCGCCACGCGCTGTATGCCCATATCCAGCGCTTTTCCTATGAGACGCTCGACCGGGTCGGCACGAGCACGCTGATCACCCGCATGACCTCCGATCTGAACCAGGTGCAGACGGGGCTGAACCTCGCCCTGCGCTTGCTGCTGCGCTCGCCGTTTGTGGTCTTCGGCGCCATGCTCATGGCCTTTACCATCGATGCAAAGGCGGCCCTGTGGTTTGCAGCCGCCATCCCGGCGCTGTCGGTGGTGGTCTTTGGCATCATGCTTATCTCCATCCCGCTCTACAAGCGGGTCCAGGGGGCGCTGGACGGCGTTTTGGGCGCGGCCCGCGAAAATCTGACCGGCGTGCGCGTGCTGCGCGCCTTCGGCAAGGAGGCGGACGAGGAAGCCGCCTTCCGCCGCAAGACCGACGAGCTGACGCAGCTTCAAAACCGGGTCGGCCGGATCTCGGCTTTGATGAACCCCGTGACCTATGTGATCATCAACCTTGCCATCATCGCCCTGGTGCGCACCGGCGCTTTGCGGGTCGAGGCGGGCATCCTCACCCAGGGCGCGGTGGTGGCGCTCTACAACTATATGTCTCAGATCCTGGTGGAGCTCATCAAGCTTGCCAACCTCATTCTCAACATCACCCGCTCGCTTGCCTGCGCCAACCGCGTTCAGGCCGTGCTGGAGCTGCCAGCCGGGGAGCCGGTCGAGGATTTGCCGGCAGGAGATCCCAACTACGCCGTGGTCTTTGATGGCGCGGCCCTGCGCTATCCCGGCGCGGCGGCGGATGCGCTCACCGGGGTGGATCTCATGGTCCTGCCGGGGCAGACCGTCGGCATCATCGGCGGCACCGGCAGCGGCAAGACCACGCTGGTGAACTTGATCCCCCGCTTTTACGTGCCGACCGCCGGACGGGTTTTGGTCCATGGCCGCGACGTGCGCGCGTGGGAGCCAGAGGCGCTGCGCCGGCAGATCGGCGTGGTGCCGCAAAAGGCCCAGCTCTTCCGCGGCACCATCCGGGAGAACCTGCTCTGGCGGGACCCGGACGCCTCTGACGAGGCGCTGACCCGTGCCCTGGCCCTTGCCCAGGCGTCGGACGTGGCCGCCGCCAAGGGGGGCCTTGACGGCATGATCGAGCAGGGCGGACGCAATCTCTCCGGCGGGCAGCGCCAGCGGCTCACCATCGCCCGGGCTCTCGTGGGCGAGCCCGATATCCTCATCCTCGACGACAGCGCCTCGGCCCTGGACTTTGCCACCGACGCGGCGCTGCGCCGCGCCCTGCGCGAGCTGCCGGGCAAGCCCACGGTGTTTTTGGTTTCGCAGCGGACCTCGTCGATCCGCCACGCCGACCAGATCGTGGTGCTCGACGACGGCCATGTGGCGGGGCTTGGCACCCACGAGAGCCTGTTAAAGACCTGCCCGGTCTACCGGGAGATCTACGACGATTCGCAGTTTAAAAAGGAGGACCGGGCATGAAGAAAACGAAACACGCCCCCGACCGCGCCGTTTTGCGTCAGGTCCTGTCCTGCCTGCGGCCCTATCTGGCCCCGGCGCTGCTTTCCATCCTCCTGTCGGCTGTGTCTGTGGCGCTGACGCTCTACGTGCCGGTTTTGCTTGGCCGGGCCATCGACCATATCGTGGGCCCCGGGCAGGTGGACTTTGCCGCCATCGGTCGGCTTTTGGGCCGCATCGCCCTGATGGTCGGCGCGACCGCGGTGCTCGGCTGGGTCGTGACCACCATCCACAACCAGATCACCTTCCGCGTGGTGCGCGACTCCGCTGTCGTATCTCGACGGCCAGCCCGTGGGCGGCATTGTCAGCCGCCTTATTGCCGACGTAGACCAGTTTGCCGACGGTCTGCTTCTGGGCTTTACCCAGTTGTTTACGGGCGTCGTGACCATTCTCGGCACGCTGGGCTTTATGGTGTCCATCCAGCCCTGGATCGCCCTGGTCGTGGTGCTGCTCACGCCCTTGAGCTTTGTGGTGGCCCGGTATATCGCCACGCACACCTATGACTTCTTCCGCGCCCAGAGCCAGACCCGGGCCGAGCAGACCGCCTTTGTTGACGAAATGCTGGGCGGGCAGAAGGTGGTCAAGGCCTTCTGCCGCGAAACGGCCGGGGTCGCGGCCTTTGACGAGATCAACGACCGGCTTGAGCAGACCGCACGAAAGGCGGTGTTCTACTCCTCCTTGACCAACCCCTGCACCCGCTTTGTCAACAACCTGGTCTATGCAGCCGTCGCCCTGGCGGGCGCCCTGGTCTGCGTGGCGACCGCCGGCGCCGCCGCGCCCTTCACCGTGGGCAGCCTGTCCGCGCTTTTGAGCTACGCCAACCAGTACACCAAGCCCTTCAACGAGATCAGCGGCGTTGTGACCGAGCTGCAAAACGCGCTTGCCTGTGCCGCCCGGATCTTTGAACTGCTGGATGAGCCCGCGCAGAGCCCCGACGCGCCGGACGCCCGGGTGCTGACGGACGCGTCCGGCGAGATCGAGCTTCAAAACGTCGCCTTCTGCTATGACGCGGCAAAGCCCCTCATCCGGGATCTGAGCCTTGCCGTCCGGCCCGGTCAGCGGGTGGCCATCGTCGGCCCCACGGGCTGCGGCAAGACCACGCTCATCAACCTGCTCATGCGCTTTTATGACGTCAACGAGGGCGCCATCCGCGTGGACGGCGCCGACGTGCGCGCCATCACCCGCCACAGCCTGCGCCAGAGCTACGGCATGGTCCTGCAGGAGACCTGGCTGCGCGCCGGCACCATCCGGGAAAACCTCACCCTGGGCAGGCCGGACGCCACCGACGAGCAGATCGTCGCCGCCTGCAAGGCCGCGCATGCCCACGGCTTTATCCGCCGGCTGCCGGATGGCTATGACACCGTGATCGGTGAAGACGGCGGCAGCTTGTCCCAGGGGCAAAAGCAGCTTTTGTGCATCGCCCGGATCATGCTGTGCCTGCCGCCCATGCTCATTCTCGACGAGGCGACCTCCTCCATCGACACGCGCACCGAGCTTCGCATCCAGGACGCCTTTGCCGCCCTTATGCGCGGGCGCACCAGCTTTATCGTGGCCCACCGGCTGAGCACCATCCGCGAGGCCGACGTGATCTTGGTGATGGACAGCGGCCGGGTGGTCGAGATCGGCGACCACGAAAGCCTGCTTGCCAAAAACGGCTTCTATGCCCGGCTGTATAACAGCCAGTTTGCGCCGTGAGACAAATCGGGCGAAATAACACTTGCCAAATCGCATAAACATTGATATGATATGCATATCTATTCCAAAAAGGAGCTGACGCATATGGCGCGCGAAAAATCCGGCCGACGGCTGGCCTTAAACCTGGTATTTCTCGCACTGATCGCGCTTCTGATCCTGGCAACCGTTCTCACCACGTCAAACGTCGGGGAGGACTACGCCCCCCGGGTATACGGCACGGCCTTGTCTCTGCTGCCGCCCCTGGTGGCGATCGTGCTGGCCCTGGTCACCAAGGAGGTCTACAGCGCCCTGTTTGTGGGCGTAACCGTGGGCGCATTCCTCTACGCCGGGGGCAACCCGGAGCTCGCCCTGGGCACCATGCTCTACCACCCCGACGCGGGCCTGGTTCCAAACCTCACCGACATCTCTCACGCAAGCGTGCTGGTGTTTGTGACCCTGCTCGGCACGCTGGTGGTCCTGATGAATCTCTCCGGCGCGGCCTCGGCCTTCGGCGCCTGGGCGGACAAGCACATCAAGTCCCGCGTCGGCGCGCAGCTTGCAACCATTCTGATGGGCATTTTGATCTTTGTGGACGACGGCTTCAACTGCATGACGGTCGGCTCGGTCATGCGCCCCATGACCGACAGCCACAAGGTCTCCCGGGCCAAGCTTGCGTATCTGCTCGACGCCACCGCGGCCCCGGTGTGCATCATCGCGCCGATCTCCTGCTGGGCCGCGGCGGTGAGCTACGCCGTGCCCGAGGGGATGCAAATCAACGGCTTCCGCATGTTTCTGCGCACCATCCCCTATAACCTCTACGCGCTGACCACGCTTTTGATGCTGGTGCTGCTTGTCACGCTCAAGATGGACTACGGCCCCATGGCAAAGCACGAGGCCAACGCCAAAAAGGGCGACCTGTTCACCTCCGGCGAGCGCGCCTATGCCGAGGAGGAGGCCAAAACCGTCACCGAGGGCGGCAGGCTTTCCAATTTGGTGATCCCGGTCGTGTCCTTGATCGTGCTGTGTATGCTCGGCATGGCCTACACCGGCGGTCTGTTTGAGGGCGTGGGCCTCATCGACGCCTTTGCCAACGCAGACTCCGCCCGCGGCCTTGTGATGGGCAGCCTGCTTGCGGTGCTTCTGACCTTCTGGCTGTATATGAGCCGGGGCGTCATGCCCTTCAAGACCTTTATGGGCGCGTTTGCGGCGGGCTTCCGCTCCATGTGCGCGCCGATGATCATTCTGATTTTGTCGTGGAACCTCTCGGGCGTCACGGGCCTGCTCGGGGCCGCCGACTTCATCCACGGCGTGGTGGAGTCCTCCGCGGGCTCTTTGCAGATGTTCGTGCCGGCGGTGGTGTTTGTGGTGTCGGTCTTTTTGGCCTTCTCCACGGGCACAAGCTGGGGCACCTTCACCATTTTGATCCCCATCGTCTGCGCGGTCTTCCCGGCAAGCTCCGAGATGCTGGTCATCTCCATCGCGGCGTGTCTGTCCGGTGCGGTGTGCGGCGACCACTGCTCGCCGATCTCCGACACCACCATCATGTCCTCCGCCGGGGCGCACTGCGACCACATCAACCACGTGACCACGCAGCTTCCCTACGCGCTGACCGCCGCTGCGGTGAGCGCCGTGGGCTATCTGATCCTCGGCATCGTCGGCTACCGCGCGCAGAGCACCCTGGCCCTTGTCGGCACGCCGATCACCCTGGCTTTGATGGCGCTGGTGCTTGTGGTCCTGCGCCGCACCGCAAAGCAGGCGTAAGTCCGGCTTACCTATTGACAGGAGCAGGTTTTTCGCTATAATATATCTTTAGTTAGGCCTGGCTTATCCGGGCCTGAACGGAGGATTGCTTCATGGGCCGTTTCTTTCGCAAGGGGCAGGTCTTTACCATTCCAAATCTGATCTCCCTGTTCCGCCTGCTGCTGATCCCGGTGATCCTGTGGGCGTTCTTGAAAAAGCAGGACCGGACGCTGACCATCGTGCTTCTGGCCGTGTCGGCGGTGTCCGATATCCTCGACGGGCAGATCGCCCGCAAATTCCATATGGTGTCAGACCTCGGCAAAGCGCTCGATCCCATTGCAGACAAGCTCACACAGCTCAGCATGGTGATCTGTCTGAGCGCCGTGTACCCGCTCATGCGCCTGCTTTTGGTGCTGTGCGTCGTGCGGGAGCTGTGCATGGGCATCTTCGGCCTGCTTGTGATCCGCAAGAACAACGCGGTCCACAGCGCCAACTGGTACGGCAAGCTCTCCACCGTGGTCCTCCACGGCACGGTGATCGTCCTGCTGCTGTTCCCCAATCTGCCGAAGCAGGTCTGCGACGGCCTCATCATTGCGTGCGTGATCTGCGTCACCGGCTCTTTGACGCTGTATATGCGCTACTTTCTCAGCGTGCTTCTGCCCGGGCAGGCCCCGGAAGAGACCGACTCTGAGCATCCGGGCGACTCGCCGCACAACACCCCCTAGCGCCGCCCAAAAACAATCCCACACCACACAGAAAGCAAGCAAAACCGCCTGTACCGGATCCCGCAGATCCCGGCACAGGCGGCTTTTTGTTCTTATGCTCTTTCTTATCCTTATTCTTATTCTTACTCTTAATCTTATTCTTTTTCTTATTCTTGTTGCCGCACCGCGTGCAGGATCTTGATTTTTTCCCGCGCACAGGACACAAAAAACATCTCCGAAACCTTCGGAAACCGGGAGAAAACGGGCGTATTTCCAGCAGGTTTTCCTCTGAAAAGTTGCGCTGCAAAAACTGCGCGTTTCAAAGTTTTGAAAAGTTTTTGAAAAAGTTTGAAAAAGTTTTGAAAAAAGCGCAGAAGGATTTTCAAAAATGCGATCAAGGTTTTTCAAATTTTTTCAAACTTTTTTCAAATCTCCTCTTATTTTTTTCGATCCGCACCCGTTCCGTTCAAAAAACCAAAGCAAATCATCCAACCCGGCCCCGTTTCCCACACCCCATCCACAGCCCGCCTGTGGAAAACATGGATACGCCGCGCGAAAACACCCCGCAGCAACGCATGTGTGCATGCGCCGCTGCGGGGTGTGTGTGCCTCAGACAGGCGGTTAACGGTTGTTGTACTGCTCGATGGCAAGGGCCAGCAGGTCCATGGCGCGGGAGAGGTCCTCTTCGTTGATGACGTAGGCGATGCGGATCTCGTCGATGCCCTTGCCCTCGGTGGCGTAGAAGCCGCTGCCGGGGGAGAACATGACGGTCTCGCCGCGGTCTTCAAAGTCGGTGAGCAGCCAGGTCTGGAACAGCTCAGCGTTGTCGATGGGCAGCTTTGCCATCATGTAGAAGGCGCCCTTGGGCTCTGAGCAGATCACGCCGGGGATCTGGCTGAGCTTGGCGTAGCACACGTCGCGGCGGCGGCGGTATTCCTCCTTCACCTTGCGGAAATAGTCGGGGCCGACGCTGTAAAGGGCGGCCGCGCCGATCTGGTCAAGCGTGGCGGTGCAAAGCCGGCCCTGGCAGAACTTCAAGGCCTGGGCCATGAGCTCCCGGTTGCGGGATATGATCATGCCGATGCGCGCGCCGCAGGAGGAGAAGCGCTTGGAGACCGAGTCGATGATCACGATGTTCTGGTCGATGTCGCGGTATTTGCCGGCGCAGAAGATCTTGTCGTGGTCATAGACAAACTCGCGGTAGACCTCGTCGCACACCAGATAGAGGTTGTGGTCGCGGGCGACCTTGGTGATCAGACGAAGCTGCTTTTCCGTGAGGGAGTTGCCCGTGGGGTTGTTGGGGTTGGTGATGAGGATTGCGCGGGTCTTTTCGGTGATCAAGGCCTCCAGCCGCTCGCGGTTGGCGTAGTTGTAGTTCTCCTCGGGATAGGTGGCCATGGGCACGATCTTGCCGCCCGCGGCGGTGATGAAGGTGTGGTAGTTGGGATAGAAGGGCTCTGGCACGATGACCTCGCTGCCCTCGTCGAGGATGCAGAGCATGGTCATAAACAGCGCCTCGCTGCCGCCGGCGGTGACGAGGATGTCCTCTTCTTTATAGTTGACGCCCAGGCGGCGGTAGTAGCGCTGGATCGCGCCGATCAGATCGGGCATGCCGGGGGAGGCGGCATAGCTCAAAACCTGCTGGGAGTATGCCCGCACCGCCTCAAAGAACTGCGGCGGGGTAGGGATATCCGGCTGGCCGATGTTGAGATGATAGATCTTCTTGCCGCAGCTTTCGGCGTCCACCGCAAAGGGGTGGTACTTGCGCATGGGCGACAAGGAGCAGTCCTGTACTTTTTGTGACAGCTTCATGGTGTTTGCCTCCTTCCCCAGAGGGGATCATTTCACATAGGTGTCGTTGTCGGGCGGCGTGTCCTCGGCGGGGGACTTGCTGCTGCCGTAATAGCTGCCGTAGCGCTTGCTGTAGCCGTAGCCGTAGCCATAGCCGTACCCGCGGCCGTAGCCGTAGCCATAGCCATAGCGGGAGGTGGAGCGCTCGGTGATGTTGAGGATACAGCCGATAAACCGCACCCCGGTGAAGCCCAGGCCCTGGGCGCTGTCGAGGATGGTGGAGCGGTTGACGTAGTCCTGGCGGACCACGTAGATCAGGCCGTCGACCCACTCGCTGAGCGTGGCGGTGTCAGACAGGATGCCGCTGGGCGGCGTGTCGATGATGATATACTCCGCCTTGCGGCGCAGCTTGACCAAAATCCGGGAGAACAGCGGCGAGGACAGGAAGTTCTGCGGCTGGGCGGCAACCTTGTCGCCGCTGAGCAGCCGGAGGCTCGTGCCCGGGATCTGGACGAGCTCAGGCTCCGCGTCCTCCTCTTTTTTGGAGATCAGCTCCACCAGGCCGCGGGTGGACCCGCTGATCTCAAACAGATCCTTGAGCGACTGCTTGCGCAGGTCAGCGTCCACCAGAATGACCTGGTGGCCCTGCTCGGCAAGCGACAGCGCCAGGTTGGCCGAGACGGTGGTTTTGCCCTCCTCGGGGCTGGTGGAGGTGACCATGATGACCTTGGCGTCCTGGTTTTCCAGCTCCTTCTTGAGCTGGAAGCGGATGGTACGCATGGCCTCGACGTAGCTTTCGCTCAAATGGGGGTTTGAAAGCAGCACCGTCTTTTTGCCGGAGCTTCTGGACTTGAAGCGCACGCGCGGCAGCATGCCGAGGCACGGGGTGTTGAGGATCTTTTTCAGATCGTCGGTGTTGTGCACAGTCTTGCGCAGATAGGCCAAAAGCGCAATGATGCCAAGGCCCAGCAGAAGACCGTAGAGCGCGTACTTCACCGTGCCGGGCACGGGGCGGAAGGGCTCGTTGGGCTCGGTGGGCAGCTCGACCTCCTCCAAAGGCTTGAGCGTGATCGAGCCGAGGATATTGGCCGCGGCCTGGGGATAGATCTCCACCACGGTCTTGAGCGTGTCATACACCGCCTGGGCGTTGCCGCCGGTGGCGGTGATGGTGAGCAAATTGGACTCCGCCACACAGTCTGCGCTGATTGAGGCGGGCAGGGAGGAGCGGCCGGTCTTTTCCATCAAAAGCTGCTTGGTCAGATCGGTCGTGAGCACGTAGGGGAAGGTGGAGGCAAGCCGCGTGGCCGCGCCGGAGTCGTAGTAGATGCCGTAGCTGGTGATATCGGTGGTGCCCGAGTAGTTGGAGTTTACGATATACACCGCGCGGGCGGTATAGCGCGGGCTGTAGCTGCGGTAGCTGCGGTAAAACTGCCAGCCGCCCAGCGCCAGGGCCAGCACCAGAGGCAGCCAGATCAGGTGGGGGAGGGTGCGCGTAAAGTTGTGCCAGAAGACGCTCAGATCAAGCGTGGTCTCATGATTCTTCTGTTCCATGGCTGTCCTCCTTTCCCTCGGCCGGAGCCTCGTCTTCGATGGTAGGCTTCTTCGAGCCATAGCCGTAGCCGTAGCCATACCCATAGCCGTATTTTTTGCCATAGCCATAGCCGTAGCCATAGCCCTTGCCATAGCCGTAGCCATACCCATAGCGGTGGGCGCCGCCAACCAGCGCGGCGCCCAGGTTCATCGAGCGCACGTCGTTGAACACATAGCCCAAAAATCTTGCATGGCAGCGGGTGAGCGCGTCAATGGCGTCGTTTGCGGTGGTTGCGGTGATCTGATCCTGCCGCACCACCAGCATGGAGGCGTCGGCAAGGTCGGCCAGGATCATGCTGTCAGAGAAATAGGCGAGCGGAGGCGAGTCGATGACCACATACTGGAAGTTTTCCCGCAGGATGGACAGAAGCTGCTTCATCTGCCCGGAGGCGAGCAGCTCGCCCGAGTGGCGGCTGATGCTGCTGCCGTAGAGACAGAAGAGGTTGTCCGCCTTGCGGTATTGCAGCGCCCGCACAAGCCCCGTGGGCTCCAGGCTGCCCTTGAGCAGGGCGTTGAGCGTCTTGGCGGGGTCGGGCTGCTGCTCAAAGACCAGGTGCTGCGCAGACTTGCGCAGATCGCAGTCGATCAAAAGCACCTTCTGGTGCTTTTTGGCAAGCGACAGGGCCAGGTTTGCCGCCACGGTGGACTTGCCCTCGTTTTCGCCCACGCTGGTGATCAGGAAGGTCTTGCACCGGTGGTGGCGCTTGGCGTGCTCAAGCCGCGCGCGAAGCTGGTGGATGGTCTCCACGTAGAGGAAGGCCGTGGTCGGGTTTGAGATCAGAAGCGAGGTCTTCTTGCGCAGCAGCCAGCCCTTGAAGGTGCGGTGCTTGCGCTCGTGGCTGATCACGCTCAAAAGCGTGCCGTCGACCTGGTTTCTTGCGCCGGTGGGGGTCTGCACCGTGCCGGAGATGATCGTGACAAAGGCCAGCAGCGCAACCATCAAAAGCGCGCCCAGCGGGGCCGAGACCATCAACACCCGGCGCTTTGTGGCGGCGTAGCCCGCGTCGGTGGGCACGCCCGGCATGGAGACGGGCTCAAGCACGACCGAGTCGAAGATATACTGGGAATAATCGGTGTAGTGGTTCAGGATGCCCGAGGTCATGTCGTAGGCCTTTTTGGGGCTTTGCGACGAGACCGTCATGGTGATGAGGTTGGTGTCCTCCACAGCCCGGGCGCGGACGGTGGTGCCGGCGGTGTCGATGCCGGTCTGCTGCCGCACGCGGTTCATCAAGGTGGGGCTGGTGAGAAGAGACGCAAACTGCTCGGCGGTGCCCGAGGCAATGGAGGCCGAGCCGGGGGAGTAGTTGCCGCTCTTGTATTTTTGGGTGACGGCAAAGGTCGTGGTGCAGGAGTAGGTGGGCTTGACAAACAGCGTCATAACCAGGTATGCCAGCATAAGGAAGAGCGCCGCGGCCATGAGCACCATCCAGAGGTTTTTCCAGATCATGCGCAGTACGCAGTACGGCTCGACCTCGGACCAGATGGAGAATTTTTTATCTTTTTGTTCCATGGTCCCTCCTTATTCCACCACCACGGTCAGAATGGCCGTGGCCGTCTCGCCGGACTTGCCCAAAAGATAGTAGTAGACCTCGTAGACCCCCGGCGTGGAGAGATCCGCGTCCTCGTCGTTGATCGTGACCTGGGAGTTTTGGGGGCCGCTGAGCATGGGATCGGTCGCGCTGAGCAGGTAAGAGGCGTAGTTCACGCTCTGCCCGGCGTCCACGTAGACAAGCTGCTCGCGCAGAAGGATGCGCGGCGTGGTCACAGACTGGTTTTGCACCGTGACCGTGAGCGGCAGCACGGCGGTGTCGCCGGCGCTGTTGGTCACCTGCACCGTGATGGCGTAATAGCCCGGCACGGTGTTGGAGGCGTTGGACTCAGAGACCAGGATGCTGTCGGTCAGATCCCCGTCGATCACGTCGCGGGCGCTGAGCCGGTCGCGCAGGGTGATGGTCTCGCCCACGTTGTAGGTCA
>ONCN01000061.1 GCA_900316335.1 uncultured Eubacteriales bacterium
ATCTGCTCCGTTCAGGATCATGCGCTGGGTCCCGTCTTCGTAACGGAGCTCGATGTTAACGTCGTCCAGACAGCGGCGCAGACCGTCGACGTCCTTCGGCCCGATGCCCATCAAATTCATGTGGTAGCCCACGGTTCGGTAGATGGCGCCGGTGTCGACGTAGAGGAAGCCAAGCTCCTGCGCCACACACTTTGCCACGGTGCTTTTGCCCGCGCCGGCGGGCCCGTCGATGGCGACGGCAATATGCTCAGACATAAGTAAAACCCTCCCAGGTCTCAGAAATTCAGGTAAGCTGCGCCGCGGCGGTGCCGGCGGCATAGCCGGTCGCCCAGGCGATTTGCAGATTGAAGCCCCCGGTGTAGGCGTCTACGTCCAGAAGCTCCCCGGCAAAGAACAGGCCCGGCACGAGCTTGCTTTGCATGGTCTTGGGGTCCACCTGCTTGACGTTGACGCCACCGTGGGTGATAATAGCCTCCTCCACCGGCCGTCTGCCGGCGATGGGGATGCGAAAATCCTTGGTCAGAAGCAGCAGCGCCTGCCTTTGCGCCTTGGTGACAGCGTTGACCTTCTGCGCCCCGGGGATGCCGGAGCGGCTGACGATCACGGGGATCATGGTCTTGGGGTACAGGCCGCCGAGCGCGTTTTCAAAGCTGCGGTTTTGCTGCTGGGCAAAGTCGCGCAAGATCCGCGCATCCAGGGTCTTCTCATCCAGGGCGGGCTTGAGGTCGATGGAGATCTCATAGTCCTGCCCGGCCTCCATATGGGCCGAAGCCGACAAAATGACCGGCCCGGACAGGCCGAAGTGGGTGAACAACAGCTCGCCAAACTCCTGGTGGACGGTCTTGCCCCCGCACAGAAGGCGAATCTGGACGTTGCGCAGAGACAGGCCCTGCATCCGGGCGCAGTCCCCGCCCCGCTCGGTCAGGGGAACGAGGGAGCCAACCGGCGGGACGATCTCGTGGCCGAGCCTTGCCGCCATGCGATAGCCGTCGCCGGTGGAGCCGGTGGCGGGATAGGAGCAGCCTCCTGTGGCAAGAATAACCGATGGCGCGGCAAAACTGCCTGCGTCGGTCTTGACGACGACGACGCAGCCCTGCTCGGTCAAAATCTCACGGGCTCTGAGGCGGCGGATCTCAACGCCTGCGTAGCCCAGGGCCGTCTCAAGGGCCCGGATGACGGACGAGGATTTGTCTGAGACCGGGAAGACGCGGTTGCCGCGCTCGGTCTTGACCTCGCAGCCCAGGCTCTCAAAAAAGGTCATGGCGTCCTCCGGCGTGAAGCCGGAGAGCGCGGAATAGAGAAACCGGCTGTTGTGGGGCACGTTCTTCAAAACCTCCTGCCAGGTGCAGTTGTTGGTGAGGTTACAGCGGCCCTTGCCGGTGATATACAGTTTTTTGCCCAGGCGGTCGTTGGGCTCGAGCAGAAGGACCCTCGCCCCCTGATAGCCCGCCTGGATGGCGGCGAACATGCCTGCCGCGCCGCCTCCGATTACGATCACATCATATGTATCCATAGCACTTCAAGCAGCCCCTCAGGGCTCAGAATATAGCTGCTGCCGTTCGCTTTCGGTCAGCGCGCGCCATTGACCGGGGCGCAGATCGCCCAGGGTGACGGGGCCCTCCCGCTCCCGCCGCAGACGGGTCACAGTCAGGCCTGCGGCCTGGCACATGCGGCGGATCTGGCGGTTGCGGCCCTCGTGGATGGTGACAAGCAGCTTGGCGGTCTCGTCGCGCTGCCACAAAAGCCGCACCTTGGGCGGGCGGATGGTATAGCCGTCAAGCGTGATGGGACGGGCAAGCTCCCGCTCTTTGCCGGGGCGGAAGCCCGTGACCCACAGGCAGTAGACCTTGTCCACCTCGCGCCCGGGGTGGGTCAGACGCTGGGTCAGCTCCCCGTCGTTGGTCATCAGAAGCAGGCCCTCGGAGAACTGATCGAGCCTGCCCACGGGATAGAGCCTGGGGCAGTCCGGCGGCAGAAGCTGCGAGACGTCCTTCCTGCCCTGCTCGTCTTTGAGCGTGGTGACGTAGCCGCGTGGCTTATAGAGCACCAAGGTCAGCGTCCGGTCCACGCGGGGCAGCGGCTCGCCCTCCACCAGAATGGTCTGGCTGTCCGGGTCGGCCCGGTCGCCGAGGTGCGCGGGCTTGCCGTCGACCAGGACAAGGCCGCTTCGGATCAGCTCCTCGGCCTTGCGGCGGGAGCATAGCCCCGCGGCGGAGATCAGTTTTTGCAGTCGTTCCATCATATGGGGTCCTCCAGGGTCGGGTCGTCAGCCCCAGCATACCTCCACCGCTCCAACCAGACGGTCCCCGACGTAGACCAGGACCCGGCCTGCGGCGCTGCCGCGATAGGCCGAGGGAAACGCCCCGGTGGGATCGTAGCTGTATTGGAGCTTCTCCCCGGGCAGCACGGGCCAGCTCAGATCGCTTTGGCAGATCAAAGGCCGCGCGGCAAGCCGCTGCTGAAGCGGCTGCCCGGCCTGGGCCAAAATCTTTTGCTCATATTGGGCAAAGCCTGCGTCCATGAGTGCAAGATGATCCTCCCAGTCGTTGGGGTCGCGGATCGTGACGCAGATCAGCCCCCTGCCGCCCCGACGGGCGGCGCTGACCAGGATCCGTCCGGCTGCCTTGGTGTAGCCGGTCTTGACGCCCACGCAGCCCTCCATACGCCACAAAAGCTTGTTGTGGTTTTGCAGTGCCCGCCCGCCTGCTACGGTGACAGCCTTGGCAGATACGATCTGCGCAAAGGTCTCGTTTTGCAGGGCAAAGCGGGTCAGCTCGGCCAGGTCGCGGGCGGAGGAATAGTTCTGCTCGTCGTCCAGGCCGTGGGGATTGGCAAAATGCGTGTTTGACAGCCCAAGCTCAGACGCCGTGCGGTTCATCAGCTCTACAAACGAGGCAACCGAGCCTGCGCAGTGGATGGCAAGCGCCACGGCAGCGTCGTTGCCGGAGTGCAGCATCAGCCCATAGAGCAGGTCGCGGGCTGTGAGCTCCTCTCCGGCGCGCAGATACATGGACGAGCCCTCCACCCCCTGGGCCTCAGGCGGGACGGTCATCACCGCCTCCAGGTCGCAGCTTTGCAGCACCACCAGAGCCGTCATGATCTTGGTGGTGCTGGCAATCAGATGGGTCTCATCCCCGTTTTGGGCATAGACAATGGTGCCGGTGTCCGCGTCCATCAACACGCAGGCTCTGGCAGAATGGCCCATGGCTGCAGCGGGCGCGCAAAGACTGCCCAAAAGGGCCAGGGTCAGCAAAAGGGCTGCAATTCGGGTTGCTTTCATCTTTATCACCGTGACGTAGTATGCCCGGCTTCGACAAAAGCATACGGATCATGCGGAAAAATGCCGAAAAACAATCACACGTTGTCCTTGGGCTTGCGGCTGTCCATAAAGCCGGCCAGCTTGTCCAAAAGCTCGGGGCCCTGCTCGATCAGGCGGTCCATGGTGGTGCTGGCGGGCTCGGCCACAGGCAGCATCCGCACGTTATCGCCCCGGATCACCAGGAAAGCCACAGGGTCTACCGTGACGCCGGCGCCCATGCCGCCGCCGAAGGGATCCTTCTTTGCGGCGATGGAGCTTTTGGTGGTAAAATCGCTGCCGCCGCCGCCCATGCCGATGTGGACCTTGGAAATGGGGATGATGGTCACGCCGTCACCCACGGTGATGGCCTTGCCCACGATGGTGTTTACGTCCACCATCTGCTGGATCTTACTCATGGTGGAAGCCAGCATTTCGGAGATATTGTTGGTCATTTGTTGTCACCTTCCTCATTGGATTGCGCCAAAGCAGCCTGCTTGGCGCGCAGCTTGTCCTGTTTTTTCTTGCGCAGCAGTATCTTCACGGCCCGCAGGCCATATTTCACGCCGATACACACCAGATCGCCCACCAAAAAGCGGGCCTGGATCTCGCCCTCCACCTCGGTTTTGCTGCCGACAAAGTCCGGCGCGACCCACACGTCAGAGCGCCGCACCCGGAAGGCCCGGCCTAAGATCTGGGGCACGTTGCCCAAAACGGCCCAGGCGCGGGCGGTGTTCACCGCAAGCTTTGCCGGGTCGCCCCCCGCAAGCGTCACGTGCAAGACCAGCTTTTTGATCAGAAGCTTGCGGAACACGCCGCCCACCAGATCCACGGCAAGCTTGGCCCAGGGGATCAAGCCCCGGATCTTGTCGGGCAGCGGCTCTTTCGGCTTTGGCAGCTCGGGCGGCTTGGCAATGAGGCTTTGTGCCTCTTGTCTGGCCTTTGCCTCCTGCTTTTTGCGCGCGGCCTCGGCCTTTTTCTGTTCTTCTTTTTCAAGCTGCTTGGGCGTTTTCGGTTTTTTGGGCTTCTTTGGCAAAATCTGCGGCCGGAACGGGCCCACAATCAGCCGCAGGCTCACCTCGCCGTCGTAGCGGAACGCCGCGCCCACCGGGATCAGCCCGATGAGTACCAGGACGAGGAGAATGATGAGAAGCACTTTCATATGGATCTCCTTTTAAAAGAGGATCTGCGTCGGGTCAAGACTCCTGTGCGGTGATCTCCGCCTCGGCGCCGGGCGTCTCGGGCAGAGGCAGCTCGGCGGAAAAGCTCATTTTCTCCATGGGCGGCAGATCCTCCAAAGACTCCAGGCCGAAAACGCGAAGGAAGTCCGGCGTGGTGCGGTAGAGGATGGGTCTGCCCGGGGCGTTGAGCCGCCCGCACTCTTCGATCAGGTGCTTGTTTAAAAGCGCGTTCACCGAATAGGAGCTGTCTACGCCGCGGATCGTCTCAACGTAAGCCTTGGTGGCAGGCTGATAGTAGGCGATCACGGTGAGACTCTCCAACTGGGAAGCGGAGAGCTTGGGGGGCTTGCGGGTTTCGAGCGCGCGGGTGACGTAGCCCGCAAGATCTGAGGCAGAGCACATCTGATAGCTGTCCTCCAGCCGCACGATGCGGATGCCGCGGCGCTCAAAGGCATAGCGGTCCATAAGCTGCTTCATGGCGGCGTGGATCTCGTCCACGTCCGTCTCGGTGACAAAGCTCAGGCGCTGGGCCTCAACCGGGTCGCCGGAGGCGAAGAGCACCGCCTCGAGGATCCGGAGCAATTCTGTGTTATCCATTGACTTCTACTCCCTCTGCCAGCTTGATCTCGGGGTCATCCCCCTGGCCGTCGATGTCTACCTTGCGGGTCCGGCACAGCTCGAGCACAGCCAGAAAGGTCGCCACGATCTCAGACCGGCTGCGGTTGCCGCGAAAGAGCTGACGAAACCGGCTCCACCCGCGCAAAAGCAGCTTGCGCAAAACCTGGTCGGCCTTTTTGGTCACAGGGTAGGGCTCTTTGCCCACGATGCCCTGGAAGTTGGAGGCCGGCGGCGGAAGCTGACGCTGCGCCCGCTCGGCAATCTGCGCAAGCGCGCGGGTCAGATCCTCCGGCTCGTGGCGGTAGCGGTAGGTCCGGTCCTTTTCGTAGGGCTCCTGCCCACGGGTGAACAGACCAAGGCCCAGCTCGTTGCGCTGCTCCAAAAACCTGGCGGAGGTGCGGACCTTCTCCAGCGCGTCGCGCCGCTGCCGATCCTTCAGGGATTGGATCAGAAGCTCCATCTCAGACTGGGCCTCCTCCTGCTCGGCGGCAGACAGCAGCATCTTGGTTTTGATGAGCATGAGATGCGAGGCCATGGCGATAAACTCGCTGGCGATCTCCATATCCATGCGCTTCATCTCGTCAAGATAGGCCAGGTACTGCTCGGTGATGGAGGAGATGCTGATATCCTGTATTTCAATTTTATTCTTGCTCAAAAGGAGCAAAATCACATCCAGCGGGCCGTCGAAGTCCTCGGTGCTGTCGCCCTGACCCCGCAGAACACCCGCAAGATGGTATTTGGGTTCGTCCATAAAAACTCCGTGGTTCGGTCGTGTCAGATCCCGGCAAGCAGGTGGGCGATCGGCCGGGCAAGGATGCTGATGACGCCAAGCAGCCCCTGGCGAAGCGTGATAAGCGGGCCGTCGAGAACGCCGGTCAGCAGCAGGACCATCAAAACGAGCATCCCGTAGCGCTCATAGCGCATCAGCCAGCGATAGGCCCTCTCGGGCAGCACGATCGCCAGGATCTTGGAGCCGTCGAGCGGCGGCACCGGGATCAGATTGAACACCGCAAGGCCGGTGTTCAGAATGGCCAAATAGAAAAACAGCAGGTTGACATAATAAAGGATGCCGTCTGCGCTCTCCCAGCCGCGATAGGCCGTGGCGAAGTAGCCCACGACGCCGAAAAAGGACAGGATGATATTGGAAACCGGGCCGGCCAGGGCGGTGAGCGCCATGCCAAGCTTAGGATTTTTAAAACGGCTGGAATTGACCGGCACGCCCTTGGCCCAGCCGAACTTGAAGATGACCATCATCACAAGGCCGTACCAGTCCACGTGGTGCAGCGGATTGAGCGAGATCCGGCCCATACGCTTGGCCGTGTCGTCGCCCAGAGCAAGGGCCATCAGCCCGTGGCACGACTCGTGCACGCAGATGGAAAACACCGCCACCAGCGCCAGAATGAGGCCGTCGGCCAGGGAGGCCAGGCTGAAGTTTTGAAACAAATTGGAAATGGTTCGCATGGAAACGCTCCTTTTTCCGGCAGCCATGCCGGGAAATGACAGACTCCCTCTTTTACGCATACAGTATACCACAAAAAGCCACCCTTCGCAAGTGCGTTCATGGAAAGTTCGGAATTTTCCGTGCCGGGGTTTGACGGACTTCTCCGCCCCGGCGGGCTATACTTTGTCCGAGGTGAGGCGATGACCCTGTACGTGGACGAGGTCCTGCTGGAAAACGTCCTTGTGGACTACTGCCTGATGCGAACGGCTCTTTGCGTGACCGGGCAGCCTGCATCCCGGTGGAGGCTGTGGCTTGGCGCGGGGCTCGGCGGGCTCTACGCTGCTATGACGCTTGCGCCGGGGCTTGGCTTTTTGGCCTGCTTTCCGGCGCAGGCCGCAGTCTTTCTTTTGATGTGCGCAGCAGCCTTTGGGCTTGAGCGAGCGGCTATGCCGGTGAGCGTGTGGTATCTCGTGCTCCAGCTTGGGTTCGGGGGGCTGGTCTTTGCGGTGGTGCAGCTTTTGAAGCTGCCGGCCTTTTTGTGGGGCGGCAGACTCTACTACCCCGTGGGACCGAGGCTGCTTGCGCTGCTTTTGGGGCTGTTCTTTCTGACGGCGCGGCTGACGCTCAGACGGTATTTCCGACACCGCGGAGGCAGCCTTGTCCCGCTGGAGCTGGATCTGCAGGGGCGCAAGGTGGCTTGCACGGCGCTGGTGGACACGGGCAACACCCTGCTCGACCCCGTCAGCGGCCGGGAGGTGCCGGTATTGAGCTGGAGTCTGGCAAAAAAGCTGCTGCCCCGGCTGCCTGAATCGGAGCGGGAGGACGCGGCGGCATTGTTTGCCTTTCTCAGGCACGAGCAGCCGGGGCTTCGGCTGCGTCTTCTGCCCTACCGCGCGGTTGGGCGCGAGGGCGGCCTGCTGCTGGGCTTGTGGTGCGACGAGGTGCACGCAGGCCGGCTGCGCGGGCCGGGGCTTGTGGCTCTGTCGCCGCAGGAGCTGGCGCCGGAAGGGCCCTATCAGGCTCTGCTCCCGGGGGAATTTTCGCGGGATCTTATGTAGTTTGAGCAAACGGAGGTAGTTTTATGACTGAGCATCCATTCGCACGCTGGAAGACCTTATTGCGGCGTATCCTGCTAGGCCGGCCGGAGCCCATCTTTTACATCGGCGGCAGCGACACCCTGCCCCCGCCCCTGCCAGGGCCGGAGGAGCAGGCTGCGCTGCTTGCCCTGGCAGACGGCGACGAGCGGGCAAGGCAGTGTTTGATCGAGCACAATCTGCGGCTGGTGGTCTATATCGCCCGGCGCTTTGAAAGCACCGGCGTCAATCTGGAGGATCTGATCTCGATCGGGACCATCGGCCTGATCAAGGCGGTGGGAACCTTCAAGCCGGACAAGAAGATCAAGCTTGCCACCTATGCCTCGCGGTGCATTGAAAACGAGATTCTCATGCACATCCGCAAGATCTCGAACCAGAAAACCGAGGTCTCTTTGGACGAACCAATCAACACCGACTGGGACGGAAACGAGCTGCTTTTGTCCGACGTACTGGGCACGGAGCCGGACGTGGTGCTCCAGCGGCTGGAGGAGCGCGTGGACCATGAGCTGCTGCGCCAGGCCCTGGGGCGGCTGTCTGACCGGGACAAGACCATCGTCTGGCTTCGCTTCGGTCTGGACGGGAGAACCCCCTTGACGCAAAAGGAGGCCGCCGACCGGCTGGGGATCTCGCAGTCCTACATCTCCCGGCTTGAGAAGCGGATCATGCGCAAGCTGCGGCAGGATATGGACCGGCAGATGTCGGCTTGACATTTCGGGCAAAATCTGCTACCATCAAGAAAAAAGGAGGCCTGGGTATGACACATGAGACGTTTGCGCACATTCTGACGGCGATCGAACAGGGACAGAGCGCGGATCTGCCCCTGGAGCTGGACGCGCAGCGATGGGTGCGCCGCTTCTCTCCGCCGGAGCGGCTGATTTTGCTCGGCGGCGGCCACGTTTCCCAGGCGGTGGCAGAGCTGGGCGATTTTGTGGGCTTCCAGGTCGCCGTGGCGGACGACCGGCCGGACTTTGCCAACTCTGACCGCTTCCCCAAGGCCAAAACGATCCTGTGTGACAGCTTTGAGGCGGCCATCACCCGGCTGGAACTGCGAAGAAGCGACTATGTGTGCGTGCTGACCCGCGGGCACCGCTGGGACCGGGCATGCCTGCAGACCATCCTGCGCGGCACGCAGCCCGCCTATCTTGGCATGATCGGCTCAAAAAAGCGGGTGAAGGGGCTGGTTGCAGAGCTTTTGGACGAGGGATACGACCCTGCTGCGCTCGCGGCGCTCCACTCCCCCATCGGGCTTTCGATCGGGGCGGTGACGCCAAGAGAGATCGCGGTGGCCATCTGCGCCGAGCTGATCGCGCACCGCCGCAGCCTCGGCCGTGACGACACGGTTCTGGCTGAGACCGCCGCGGACGTGGGCGTGCTGGAGTTTTTGGCCGACGCAGCGCTGCCGAAGGCGCTGCTGGTGGTCCTGTCTGCGACCGGCTCAACGCCTGCAAAGGCCGGTGCGGTGATGGTGACCGACAAGCTGGGCAACTGCCGCGGCACCATCGGCGGCGGCTGCGCCGAGGCAGCCGCGCTCGGCCAGGCCAGGCGGATCATCGGCACCGGGGGCAGAAAGCTTCTGCGCGTGGATCTCACAGCGGAGGACGCGGCCAAAGAGGGCATGGTCTGCGGCGGAGAGATGGTCGTATTTGTCGCAGACGTTGGCTGAAAATCCAAACAAAAAGGACCTGCGAGTCGGTTGCTCGCAGGTCCTTTTTGTTTGGCGCTCAAGGCTGCTGCGCCAGGTTCTGCCGGATCACAGCCCACAGGCGCTGGGCGTTTCCCTCGCCGACAAAGCTGTTGTGCGGCGTGAGGATGACGTTTGGCAGCGCCCAGAGCGGGCTTGCCGGGTCAAGGGGCTCGCGCTCGAACACGTCGAGCACCGCGCCGCCGAGCGCGCCGGTTTGCAGCGCGCGGATGAGCGCCTGCTCGTCCACGACCGGGCCGCGGGAGAGGTTCACCAGCACGGCGTCACGGCGCAGCAGGCCCATTCGCGCGGCGTCCAGAAGCCCCCGGGTCTCGGGGGTCAACGGCAGAGTGACCAGGACTACGTCGGCGCAGGACAACTGCTCATCCAGCGCGGAGGGCGCCTGGATGGAAAGGATCTGTTCAAACTCCGGCAGCGCCATCGGCGCAAGATCCACGCCGAAGATTTGGCAGCCCAGCGCGCCGAAGATCTGCGCGCAGGTCCGGCCCACGCTGCCGCAGCCCAGGATCAAAACCCGCTTGCCGCCCAGCTCGCGCAGATCGCGGCGTTTTTCCCATCGGCGCGCCTGCTGGCCCGCCCGGAAAAAGGCCGACTGCTTGTAAAGCTCGAGCACGCCGCACAGGGCAAACTCGGCCATGGGCCGGCTGTAGACGCCCCTGGCGTTACACACCCGGATATCCCTTGCGCGGGCAGCTTCCAGATCCACCCGGTCAAACCCGGCGGCGGTGAGCTGGATGAAGCGCAGAGCGGTGAAGGCCGCGATGGGATGGTACAAAAACAGGCCGTTGCAGATCACGCCCTCGGGCCAGGCAGGGTCAATGGGGAGCGGATTTTTTTCTTGCGGCATAAAGGCGATCTCATGGCCCATCGTCTCCAGCTCCGGGATGCGCTGTCCGGCCTCGCCCCAGGCGCCGGTGAGAAGCAGTCTCATACGCCGCCCTCCATCTGCCGGACCACCCGCTCCACGCGGCCAACCAGATCCAGCCGGTTGGCCTCCAGTGCGGCGGCAGAGCGGTCAAAGCTCGCCTCGAAGGCGCGAAGCTCCGCCATGCCGGCGTGGAACACGGTCTCCACCTGCGCAAGATCTGAAATCTTGGATGCATCGCAGAAGCTTCTCGACAAAATCGCCCGTTCAGAGCCGAGGCGGTAGTGCTCCCGGATGATCACCTCGGCCGGGACCAGTCCCCCGCCCAGGCGGGCGATTCCGCCAAAGCCGTAGGGGATGGCCCGCGCGCGCAGCTTGGCGCAAAGCCGGTCTACGGTGCCGTCGGCCAGCGGCTGGAACAAGAACCGCTGCCCATAGCCCAAGGAAAGGTCGTTCAGGCCGATGTGGATCTCGTCGATGCGGCCAAGCGCCAAAATCTCGTCGATACGCGCCACAGCCTGCGGCGTTTCGACCAGAAGCATGGTCCTTGCCCGGCCGTTTACCGCGCGAAGGAAGGCCTCGACCTCCTCCGGGGTTTTGAAAAAGGGCAGCATCAAGACCTCGGCGCCGGCGGCGATGGCGCCGTCGATCTCTTCGGAAGTGTCCGGCACGCCGGGCACGCCGCGGTGGACGGGGTTGATGCGGACCATCAGATCCGCCCGGTCCAGTACGCCGCGCAGCGCCGCCACGTCGGCAAGCGTGTGGTGGGATTTCACGGTGTCCAGGCCCTTTTGCCGCTGGTCCTTGCCGAGGTATTCCATATCCACAAAAATCCGGTCCACCCCGTTGTCCTGCGCGGTTTTCGCAATCTCGGGGCGGTTGGTGATGTACATCAGCTTGAGCATATCATTTCCCCACGGTGGCGCCTACGTTTTCATTGTCGGCGTTGGTGGCCACCTTAAAAATCGTCATGAAAAAGATGCGGATATCCAGCCAAAGGCTCACATGGTCCACATACCAGACGTTGAGCGCAAAGCGCTTTTCCCACGGCAGCTCCTTGCGGCCATGGACCTGCGCCCAGCCGGTGATGCCGGGCCTGACCTCAAAGATCCGGCGCTGGAAGTCGGTATAGTCCTCCAAGGGCCAGGGGTGATAGGTCAAAGGCGGCCTTGGGCCGATGAGCGACATCTTGCCGCTGACCAGGTGGACGGCCTGGATCAGCTCGTCCAGGCTGGTGGCGCGGATGAAGCGGCCAACCTTGGTCACGCGGGGGTCTCCCTTGCCGGAATAGACGCCCGACCCGGTGTGCTCGCTGTTGACGCGCATGGAGCGGAATTTCAGCATGGTAAAGGTCTTGCCGCCAAGCCCCAGCCGCTGCTGACGGAAAATCACGGGGCCGGGGTCCTCCAGATAGATGGCAAGCGCGGTCAGGCCCATCACCGGCCACAACACCAGCAGCACCAAAAGGCCGATGCAGAAGTCCAGGACCCGTTTGAAACAATGGCGATACATGAAGCTGCCTCCTTGGGCTTTGTCAAATCTTTCAGATCATT
>ONCN01000032.1 GCA_900316335.1 uncultured Eubacteriales bacterium
GGCGGAAGCGGTTCAGGACGGTCAGATAGTTGGGGCTGAGGACGAAGTCGATGACGTTTTCCTTTGGGATGTAGTAGGTGTGGCGGATGACGAAGTGGGCCACCAGGTTTTTGCGCAGGAGCCTCCGGGCGTAGTTGTCGCCGATGCGGAGCATGGAGCAGAGTTCCGGGAGGGTCACCACGTCCGGGTAGGTACGGAAACGCCTTTCATAATCCTGTCTTGTCATGATCGGTTCTCCTTTGATGTTTTCCGACGGCAGAGGATCTGACAAGATGGTGTTTTTTCGGTGGCGCACTGCTGTGCATAAGTTCCGGCATCCAAATATGCTGCGCCGCGGCTTGCATATTTGGGCCGTCACTTAAATGTGCGCCGCTACATAAGGCTGGCTGCTTTTGCGACCTCCGGGGAGTCTTTTTGGGTTGCTGATTTGATTGGCGACCTCGGAACGACTTCCGATTTCCGATTTTTTGTTCCGAGGGGGGAGAGGGCTCGAATCAGTAGGCCCAGCAAAGCTTTTTGGCCGTTTTGGGGCATTTTCCCTGGAAAATCCTGGGGAAAGCATCTTCTCCAACGACCTCCAACGGGCTTCAAGTTCCGCCAGCTTCGGCTTTTCCCCTATCACTTAAAATCCCTCGGTAGCAATACCGTACCGGTTCGAGTCCGGTCAGCGGCACCAAAGCGAAAATCCTGTCGCGCAAGCGATGGGATTTTCGCTTTGTATGATTCATTCTTCAGTTTTCAGTCTTCAGTATTCATTACAAAAGCGACAGGATTTTCTAAATGAATACTGAATACTTAAGACTGAAAAATGAAGAATTGTCTGTCGAGCCAGCGCTTCGACGGGGAGTATTTTGTTGGTTGCATGGTTGCATTGAAGTGGGATTTAGACTGGAAAAAGCGGCAGGGATATGATATAATGAGAAAAACGGCGAAAGGGGGATCTCAGATGATCCTGCAAAATGACAGACTGACGGTAAAGATCAACGCCCTTGGGGGTGAGCTGCACGCAATTCGAGGTGCGGATGGGACGGAGTATCTCTGGCCGGGACATCCCGGATACTGGATGGGCCAGGCGCTCAATTTGTTCCCCTTTGTGGGGCGGCTGCAGGGCGGCGCGTATCTGTATCGCGGCAAGACCTACCAGCTTGGGACCCACGGCTTCGTGCGGCACACGGTCCTTTCAGAGAGCAAGCGCAGCGACGTGGAGGGCGAGCTTTTTATGGAGGATTCCGCCCAGACCCGGGCGCAGTATCCCTTCCGCTTCCGGTACTCCATCTGCTACCGGCTCGAGGGCGCGGCGCTCCATGTGGTCTACCGCGTGGAAAACAAGGACGATGACATCCTTCCCTTTGGCATCGGCGGGCATCCCGGCTTCTGCGTTCCGATGGAAAAGGGACTGAAGTTTACCGATTACCGCGTCCGCTTCCCCGAGGCGAAGGACGCAAAACAGGTCGTTTTGAGTGACGCCTGCCTGATCCCCGGGCAGACTGCCGACTACGATCTGGGGCAGGCGCAGGCGGTTGCGCTGCGGCACGATCTGTTTGACCACGACGCCATTGTGCTACAAAACAGCGGCGCCCGCGCGATATTGGAGCGCAAGGACGGCAAGGGGCGCTTTGTAGAGCTGTCATATCCTGATTGCCCCTATCTTGGCATCTGGCATGCTGTTTGCACCGACGCCCCCTTTGTCTGCCTGGAGCCCTGGGCCACGCTGCCCGGCCGCGAGGGCGTGACTGAGGACTTTGAGACCAGCCCCATGGTTTTGCGTCTGGATCCGGGTGCGGTATATGAAAACCGCCTGTGCATCCGCGTCGGGGAGGCGACGGCATGAAAACCCTGCTTCACATCTGCTGTGCGCCGTGCGCCAATATGTGCATCGACACCCTGCGCGAGCGTGGGGAAGCGCTGACCGGCTTTTGGTACAACCCGAACATCCACCCCTTTACCGAGTATCGCGCCCGCCGCAACTGCCTGCGCGACTATGCGCAGACCATCAGCCTGCCGCTGGTGGAGCAGAACGACTACGGCCTGCGTCCCTTTGTGCGCGCCGTGGCGGACGACATTGCCAACCGCTGCGTCAAATGCTACCAGATGCGACTGTTTGCGACCGCCGAGTATGCGGCGCAAAACGGCTTTGACGCGTTTACCTCGAGTCTGTTTATCTCTCCATACCAAAACCATGAGCTTCTAAAGCAGGTTGCAGAGCAGGCTGCGGATGAATACCACGTTCGCTTTCTCTACGAGGACTTCCGCCCGCTGTTCCGCCAGGGCCAGGAGCGCGCAAGAGAGCTGGGCTTTTATATGCAGAAATACTGCGGCTGCGTATTCTCCGAGGAAGAGCGCTATCTGAAAAAGAGCAAAATCATCCCGTAACTCCAAAAAGCGCCGGTTCTTCCGGCGCTTTTTGCATGAGGATGCAGATTGGATGCATCTTTGACGCATACTGGCACAAGGAGGGGATACCTATGATTAAAATACTCATCGTCGAGGACGAAAAGCCCATCGCCGATCTGATCGACTGGAATTTGTCTGCCATGGGATATCAGTGCGAAAAGGTCTATGACGGCCTTGCCGGAGCGGATCTGATTGAAGAAAACTGCTACGATCTGGTGTTGCTTGACATCATGCTGCCCGGCGCGGATGGATACGAGCTGCTGCAGCAGCTTCGTCCGACCGGAACGCCTGTCATTTTTATCACGGCAAAGGGCTCGGTGGAGGATCGGGTCCAGGGCCTTCGGGCCGGAGCGGACGATTATCTGGTCAAACCCTTTGAGATCGTAGAGCTTGTGGCAAGGGTTGAGTCTGTGCTGCGCCGGGCCGGAAAGGCGCAGGAGCGCTATGCGGTGGGCGATGTGGTCGTAGACCCCAAGGCGATGCTTGTGACCAAAAACGGCCGGCCTGTCACGCTGACGCACAAGGAGTATGAGCTTCTGCTTTTGTTTTTGCGCAACCCGAACATAGCGCTGTTTCGGGATACCATCTACCAAAGAGTCTGGGAAACGGACCTGGAGACCGACAGCAGAACCGTGGATCTGCACGTCCAGCGGCTGCGGCGTAAGCTTGGCTGGTCTGACCGGCTCAAGGCGATCTACAAGGTAGGCTATCGCCTGGAGGTGGAGAAGTGAAATTTGCCGGGAAGATGATTGCGCTCGTGGCGGTGCTTTTGGCCCTGTCCTTGGCCATCGGGGGCTACAGCGTCGTTTCCTCGGCGCTGCGCGCAGATCTGCAGGCGGCGACCAACAGCGCCCAGGAGGATATGAAGCTCTTCGGCCTGACGCTGCAGGCGCTGTGTCTGCGTGAGCAGCCAAACCAGCTTTTGTCCGACCAGAGGGCCGACGAGCAGCTTCGCACCGTGCTGCGCCATTCTGCGGTGCTGCAGACCTATTCCTATCGCATCACAAATGCCAAGGGCGCGCTTGTGGCCTCCACGCGCGGCATCCACATTGAGGACGAGCCGCCCGCAGAAGGGATTGTTGAGACCAGGCTCGTGCAAGAGAAGCAGGCATATTATCTTTGTACGCGACAGCGGCTTTCCATCCTGGATCGGAGCTATCTGCTTGAGCGCAGCATCGAGATCACCCCGGTCTTTGACCGCGCGCGGCAAAATCTTCGCACGTATGAGCTTGTGATGCTTCTCATTTTGGTGGTGGGCACCGCGATCACCACGGGCCTGACCCTGGTTTTGACAAGCCCGATCCGGCGAATCTCCCGCACCTCCAAGGAGCTTGCAGCCGGGCGTTATGACAAGCGCGCCCAGGTCAAAAGCCAGGACGAGCTTGGCGCAATGGCGCGGGATTTTAACGCCATGGCGGACGCTTTGCAGTCGAAGATCGAAGCGCTGCGCGAGAGCGCCCAGCGGCAGAAGGAGTTTACCGCAAGCTTTGCACATGAGCTCAAAACGCCCTTGACCTCTGTGATCGGCTATGCCGACACGCTCAGAAGCCGCGCGCTGCCGCCTGAGCGGCAGTTTGAGGCGGCAAATTATATCTTCACTGAGGGTAAGCGGCTTGAAGCGATGTCCTTTGCGCTGCTGGATCTGTTTGCGCTGGATAAAAAGGAGCCGGAGCGCACCTTGTGCCGGACGGAGGATCTTGCAAAGGCCGCGGCGCAAAGTGCGGCGTATATGCTGCAGCAAAGCGGCGTTCAGCTTGAAACGAAGGTGCAGCCCGGGACAATTCAGGCTGCAAAGGAGCTGTTTGTCTCGCTTTTGTTCAATCTGATCGACAATGCAAGAAAAGCCTCTGAGCCGGGGCAGCGGATCACGCTCTCGGGCGAGGCTGTGGAGAACGGCTATTGCTTCCGGGTGCGAGACCGGGGAAGGGGGATCCCGCCCGAGGCGCTTGCGCGGATCACCGAACCGTTTTACATGGTGGACAAGTCCAGAAGCCGGGCGCAGGGTGGCGCCGGGCTTGGTCTTACGCTCTGCCAGAGGATCGCGGCTTTGCATGGCGCACAGCTTGAGATCGAAAGCCGGGAGGGGCAGGGCACCACAGTCACGATCGAGCTGAAAGGAGACCAAGCATGAAGAAATGGCTTCCATATGCACTTGTGGCACTGATTTTGACTGCCTGCTTCCTGGTTCCCGTCGCTGCGCTGCGGCTTCGGATCCGCGCTGCCCAACGTGAGGTGGTCCGGCAGCCAAACGACGATTTTGTGCTTCGCACCGAGGACGCCCTGGCGCCGAAGCTGCGGGCCATGATGGGCAGCTTTGTAATGGGCGGCAACGAGATCACAGACGATGAGACCGCCGAACGCATCCGCACGGAGTTCAGGCGGCAGCTTGACACGCTCTACCAAAACGGCGCTCTGGGCAAGTCGGTGTGGGAGATCCTCTCCGGCGGGCAAATTCTCTATACCGAGCTGCAGTTTTATCTGGATCAAACAGAAGGGAAGACCTTCGGCGTCTACGTCCTGCAGCTTGACGCAGGCGACACGACTGCATTTTTGGATATGAGCACCGGTAAGATCCTCCGCCTGGAGGGCTTTCTTGCGCAGGCCCTTTTGGCGGATCTTAGCGCGCTTGCTGCAAATACCGAACAGACCACGCTTGAATACGGACGCGCGATTGTGCAGGCCTGGGCGGACTACTACGGACTGTCCGTTCAAGACAGCAGCTATGATCTTGAATCGATGCAGATCCTGCAAAGCCTGATCCTGCAGGGCGAAAACCCGGGGTTTACCGCGACGATCCTCTTTGGCATGCTGACCGATCTGGACGGCAATGAGATCGCCTTCACCGCCCAGGTCGACGGGTTCAGCGGCCAGGCGATCTGGACGACACAATGATGCAGAAACGATGCGGGTTTGCAAGAACCATGATGCAATGAGATGCTAAGCTTGGCTCCGAAAGGAGCTGAGAGACCGTGTATTTGGAATTGATTGATCTCGACCACGCGCGTGAATTGGATGATTTTGTTCTTGTGCATCCGAACGGATGTTTTATGCAGTCCTCTTATTGGGGGCGTGTGAAGACAGACTGGGCCTGGAACGCCCTGCTTCTGCGCGGGGAAGGAGGGGCGATCTGCGGCAGCATGGCGCTTCTGCAAAGGCGCATGGCGGTGCTTGGCGGCAGCCTTGTCTACAGCCCGCGCGGGCCAGTCTGGGATGCGGGAGATATGGACGCGCTTCAGGCGCTGCTTTGCGGGGCAGAGCGGTTTGCGGTTCGCCGCGGCGCTGCGCTGCTCCGGCTTGACCCGATGCTGACGGAAGACGACGAGGTTCACAAAGCGTTTTTCCGGCAGGCTGGCTATCACCTGTCGCAGCGAGAGGACTACCGGCTGTATCAGCCGAGACTTTGCTACCGTCTGCCGCTTGCTGGCTTGACGGCTGAAACGCTGGAGCAAGGCTATCACCGTTCTGTGCGGACAAATCTGCACAAGGCGCAGCGCCTCGGCGTGACGGTGCGCCGCTGCGGGGCAGAGGAGCTTGGGACCTTTTGCCGCCTGATGGCGCATACGGCGCAGAAGAATGGCTTTACTGCCAGGCCGGAGTCCTATTATCGCGCGCTTCTGCGGGGCTTGGGTCCGTACGCCGGCTTGTATCTGGCGGAGCTAGGAGGCCGGGCCCTGGCCGGGGCGATCGTTGTGTTCTTTGGTCCGACCGCGTCGCTGCTGTATAGCTGCTCCGATCCAGAAAGCTTTAAGCTGCATCCGAATGAAGCGCTTCAGCACCGCCTGCATCTGGACGCCATAAAAGCCGGCTGCGATACGTATGATTTTCGCGGGGTGGAGGGCAGGCCGGTTCCGGACAATCCGCACGTCGGTCTGCACCGGTTCAAGGCAGGCTTTGGCGCAGAGTTCTGCGCGTATCTCGGCCAGCTCGACAAGGTCTATCGGCCTTTGCCTGCTGCGGCGCTTTGGCTTTGCGCGAGGCTTGCAAGGCTCTGATCCGGGCGCGTCCCGGTCCCCGGATCGGCGCTTGTCAGATTGCCCTGCTTTTTTTGCCCGCCGCGGAGGGAAACTGACAGATTACACAAAGATTGGCATATCCTGTGCTTCCGTCTTGACAGGCCGCCTGATGTTGTGGTAAAGTATGACCAAGAGATCTTTAAGCTGATCCAGAGTGATCGGCAAGATTGACCACATGTGGCTTTGTCCCGTTTGTCTGTCTTGCCGCTTGCGGCAGGGCTTTTTTTGGAGGTCATGGCGATGCAGAAACGTGTTCTTCCCCAGTTCGGTCAAAACCAGAGCCAGATCCTTTGTCCGCTCATTGAGGCGGGCGTATTGCCCCGTGGTCACGAATATTCCGTTTTTCCCGGCTTTTGCGATGTGCATGTGCATTTTCGTGAGCCGGGATTTTCTTATAAAGAGACCATTGCCTCGGGCACGGCAGCGGCTGCAAAGGGCGGCTATACCGCCGTTTGCACCATGCCAAATCTCAATCCCGTGCCGGACAGCCTCGCGCGTCTGGCCCCGCAGGAGGAACAGATCGCTGCGACTGCTTTGATCCACGTCTATCCATACGGGGCCATCACGGTGGGGCAGCAGGGCAGGGAGCTTGCTGAGCTGGATGCCCTTTCTGACCATGTGATTGCCTTTTCCGACGACGGGCGCGGCGTGCAGCAGGATGCAATGATGGAGCAGGCCATGCTTCGGGCCAAGGCGCTCGGAAAGCTGATTGTGGCGCACTGTGAGGACAACAGCCTGCTTCGCGGCGGCTATATTCACGATGGGATCTATGCCCGGGATCATGGCCACAGGGGCATCTGCTCGCAAAGCGAATGGGGGCAGATCCGTCGGGATCTGGAGCTTGCAAAAAAAACCGGCGCTTCCTATCATGTGTGTCATATCTCCACGAAAGAGAGCGTTGCGCTCATCCGGCAGGCCAAGGCCGAGGGCGTTGACGTCACCTGTGAGACCGCGCCGCATTATCTGGTGCTCGACGAGCGTGATCTGCAGGAAGACGGACGCTTTAAGATGAACCCGCCCCTTCGCGGCGAGGAGGACCGACTGGCCCTGCTGCGCGGCATCCAGGACGGCACCATCGACATGATTGCAACCGACCACGCCCCCCACAGCGCCGAGGAAAAATCCAGAGGACTGGAGGGAAGTGCCTTTGGCATCGTGGGGCTGGAAACAGCCTTTCAGGTGTTATACACCAAGCTGGTTCTGCCCGGGGTCATCTCGCTTGCGCGCCTGCTTGAGCTTTTGGTAAGCGCGCCCAGAGCGAGATTTGGGATCCCGATGGGAAATGACTATACCGTCTGGGATCTGACCGAGACCACTTGCATCGACCCTGAAACCTTTCTCTCCAAAGGCAGAGCGACGCCCTTTGCCGGGTGGGAGGTTCAAGGTCAGTGCTATCTCACCGTCTGCGACGGAAAGATCGTATACAGGAGGCAGCCATGAAGCAATCCACGTTCACCATTCTCACGCAGCGGCCCTTGACCGATGCGGTCTATGAGCTGCGGCTGCAGGGAGACACCTCGGCCATTACAAGGCCGGGCCAGTTTGTCAATATCAAGCTCAGCGGCTTGTATCTGAGGCGGCCCATCTCTGTGTGTGACGTGCAGGGCGATGTTCTGACTTTGATCTATAAGGTGGTTGGCAAGGGCACGGCCCAGCTTGCCGCCATGCAGAGCGGGCAGACGCTGGATCTGCTCACCGGCCTTGGAAACGGATATGACCTCGATCTTTCAGGAGACTGTCCGCTTTTGATCGGCGGGGGCGTTGGCGTGCCGCCGCTGTACTGGCTTGCAAAACAGCTTCGGGCACAGGGAAAACAGGTCTCTGTGATTTTGGGCTTTAACACCAAATCCGAGATCTTCTATGAAGAGGCCTTCCGGGCGCTGGGCTGCGAGACCACCGTGACCACAGTGGACGGAAGCTGCGGGGTCAAGGGCTTTGTCACAAACGCCATGGATCTGGCGTATACGCATGTCTATTCCTGCGGGCCCGAGCCGATGCTGCGCGCGGTTTTCCGCGCTTGCAAAACCGGCGGCTCGTTCAGCTTTGAAGAGCGGATGGGCTGCGGCTTCGGCGCCTGCATGGGCTGCAGCTGCAAGACCGTCACGGGCTATAAGCGCATTTGCCGCGAAGGTCCCGTGCTGCAAAAGGAGGAGATCTTATGGACCGACTGAGCGTCAGCCTTTGCGGCATCCGACTGGACAACCCCGTGATCCCCGCCTCGGGGACCTTTGGCTTCGGCTATGAGTTTGCAGAGCTTTATGACATCAACGTGCTTGGCACATTTTCCTTCAAGGGAACGACCCTGCAGCCACGCTTCGGCAACCCCACGCCCCGGATCGCAGAGTGCACTGCCGGTATGCTCAACGCTGTCGGCTTGCAGAATCCCGGCGTGGAGCAGGTGATCAGTACGGAGCTGCCCAAGCTTGCGCAATGCTTTCACAAGCCTGTGATGGCAAATATCAGCGGTTTTTCCGTCGCGGACTACGCTGAAACGTGCCGGCTGCTCGATCAGCAGCCGCAGGTCGGTTGGCTTGAGGTCAACGTGAGCTGCCCGAACGTACACGGCGGCGGCATGAGCTTTGGCACAGACTGCGCGCAGGCTGCCGAGGTCGTGCGCGCGGTCAAGGCGGTCACGACAAAGCCAGTGATCATGAAGCTTTCGCCCAACGTGACGGATATCGTCTCGATTGCACGGGCTTGTGAGGACGCGGGTGCAGACGGCATCAGCCTGATCAACACGCTTTTGGGAATGCGCATCGATCTGAAAACCAAAAAGCCCATCCTCGGCAACACCATGGGCGGCTATTCCGGCCCGGCGATTTTCCCGGTTGCGGTGCGGATGGTCTACCAGGTTGCCAAGGCTGTGAAGATCCCCGTGGTCGGCATGGGCGGCGTCAGCTCTGCGGAAGACGTTTTGGAGATGATGCTTGCCGGTGCGACCGCTGTGCAGGTCGGCGCGGCAAACCTTGTCAACCCGACAGCCTGTCTTGACATCATCCGGTCGTTGCCCGAGACGATGGACCGGTATCATATCGACAAACTAACTGACATCATAGGAGGAACCAATGGGTAAAGACGTCATCATTGCCTGCGACTTTTCCAGCGCGGAACAAACGCTGGCATTTCTCGACCGCTTCACAGGCCGCAAGCCCTTTGTGAAGATCGGCATGGAGCTGTACTATGCCGCAGGACCGGAGATCGTCCGCGAGATCAAGGCCCGCGGGCATAAGATCTTTTTGGATCTGAAGCTGCACGACATCCCCAACACCGTGAAAAAGGCAATGGCGGTGCTCTCCCGACTGGACGTGGATATCTGCAACCTGCATGCTGCCGGCACGGCGGAGATGATGCGAGCCGCCCTTGAGGGCCTGACGCGCCCGGACGGGACAAGGCCGCTTTTGATCGCGGTGACGCAGCTCACCTCAACCAATCAGGAGGCCCTGGAGCAGGAGCTTCTGATTGACAGACCGATCGACGAGGTCGTTATGTCCTACGCGCAAAACGCCAAAAACGCAGGGCTTGACGGCGTGGTCTGCTCTCCGCTTGAGGCCGAAAAGGTCCACCGGCTGTGCGGTGAGGCGTTTTTGACCGTGACGCCCGGCGTGCGCTTTGCAGACGGAGACAAGGGCGACCAGAAGCGCGTTATGACCCCGGCGCAGGCCAAGGCCATCGGCTCGGATTATATCGTGGTAGGTCGTCCCATCACCGCCGCGGCGGATCCCGTGGCAGCCTATCAGCGTTGTTGTGATGAATTCATTGGATAATCTAGGATAAAGGAGAATGAGTATGGATCGCAGTATTCGCATTGCAAAAGACCTTCTTTCGATCAAGGCGGTGTTTTTCCGCCCTGAGGAGCCCTTCACCTGGGCCAGCGGCATCAAAAGCCCGGTATATTGTGACAATCGTCTGACGCTCTCTGACGCCGTTGTGCGCACCGACGTAGAAAACAGCCTGGCAAAGCTCGTGCGGGAGAACTATCCCGAGGTGGAGGTCCTGATGGGCACTTCCACAGCCGGCATCGCCCATGCCGCCATTGCCGCGCATATTCTTGGCCTCCCGATGGGCTACGTGCGCTCCGGCGCAAAGGACCACGGCCGGCAAAACCGCATCGAGGGCCGGCTTGAGCCCGGCCAGCGCGTGGTCGTGGTGGAGGATCTGATCTCTACCGGCGGCAGCGTGATCGACGTGGTTGAAGCGCTGCGCGAGGCCGGCGCCGAGGTTTTGGGCATCGTCTCCATCTTTACCTACGGGATGCAAAAGGGCCTTGAGCGCCTTGCCAACGCCAAGGTGCGCAACGTCTCTTTGACCAACTTTGATTGCATCGTTGCCGTTGCCGCCGAGGAGGGCTACATCAAGCCAGAGGACGTCAGCCGTCTCAAGGCCTTCCGCGATAACCCTTCAGATGAGAGCTGGATCGGAGGTGCCAAATGAAGCGCTCTGTGATCGACATTCTGGATCTGAGCACGCAGGAGCTTGAAGAGCTCATTGCCACGGCGGAGGACATCATTGCAGATCCGGACAAGTACGCCCACGCCTGCGACCGCAAGAAGCTTGCGACGCTGTTTTTTGAGCCATCTACCCGCACCCGTATGAGCTTTGAGGCCGCAATGTATGAGCTGGGCGGACATGTCATCTCCGTTTCGAGCGCGGGCGCTTCCTCTGCCGCAAAGGGCGAGAGCGTTGCGGACACGGCCAAGACCGTATCGTGCTATGCTGATATCATTGCGATGCGCCACCCCAAGGAGGGCGCTGCCTACGTTGCGGCGACCAACGCCACCATCCCTGTGATCAACGCAGGCGACGGCGGACACTGCCATCCCACCCAGACTTTGGCGGACCTTCTCACGATCTGGCGCGAAAAGCGCCGGTTTACGGGCTTGACCATCGGTCTTTGCGGCGACCTCAAGTTTGGCAGAACGGTCCATTCGCTCATCAACGCCATGTCGCGCTATTCCGGCAATCGCTTTGTGCTGATCTCCCCGGAGGAGCTCAAGGTGCCAAGCTATGTGAAAAAGGGCAGCCTGAAGCAGTACAACATTCCCTACACGCAGACCACCGATCTGGAGGCTGCCATGCCGGAGCTGGATATCCTCTATATGACCCGCGTGCAGCGTGAGCGCTTCTTCAACGAGGAAGACTACCTGCGCCTGAAAGACAGCTATATTCTTACCCCGGATAAACTTAAGAACGCCAAGCAGGATCTTTCCATTCTGCACCCGCTGCCCAGAGTCAACGAGATCAGCGTTGCCATTGACGATGATCCCAGAGCCTGCTATTTCAAGCAGGTGCTCAACGGCAAATATATGCGCATGGCACTGATTTTGAAACTGTTGAAGGAGGCTGGCACCTTATGAACATTGACTCCATCCAAAACGGCGTGGTCATCGACCATATCACCGCCGGCCAGGGCATGAAGCTCTACAAGCTTATGAAGCTCGACAACACTGACCTGTCTGTCGCCATCATCAAAAACGTGGTCAGCCGCAAGATGGGCAAGAAGGACATCATCAAGATCGACGCGGATATCCCCGTGGATCTGGACGTGATCGCCTACGTCGATCCCGGCGCAACGGTGAACATCATCCGCCACGGCGAGCTGGTGGAAAAGCGTCAGATCGAGCTGCCCAAGACGCTCACCGACGTTATTTTCTGCAAGAATCCCAGATGCATCACCTCTACAGAGCAGGAGCTGCGCCATATTTTCCGTCTGACCGACCGCGAAAACAAGGTCTACCGCTGCATCTACTGCGAGACCAAGGCCGGCGGCTGAGGGAAGGGACGCGCAATTTATACACCTTTTTTCGCCACGATCCGCCCGCTTTTGTTCAACACGGAGAAAAAGAATTCGACGTTTCCCTGTGCCTTGACACTTCGCCTTTTTGTGTGTTAAAATGGCCGTGTCAATTCAAGACAGCGACCCGCGACTGACGGAATGATGTGGAGCACCACAAAGGAGCGGGACGCCGGAGTATTCGCCGACCGTCTGGGCACACTTGAACATACCCTGTCCAAGTGTGCCCGTTTGTTTTTTTGGAGGCCACCTTATGAAGAAAATCGGCATCGTCATGGGCAGCCGCAGCGACCTGCCCATTGTTCAAAAAGCGATGGATACCCTGCGTGAGCTTGGTATCGACTTTGAGGTACACATCTTCTCTGCGCACCGCACGCCCCAGCAGGCCCGGGACTTCGCCCTGGCCGCCCGGGAGCGTGGGTTCGGCGCAATCATTGCGGCGGCCGGTATGGCCGCCCACCTGGCAGGGGCAATTGCGGCAAACACCACCCTGCCGGTCATCGGCATACCCTGCAAAGGTCCATATCTTGACGGCATTGACGCCCTACTCTCCACCGTGCAGATGCCAAGCGGCATCCCTGTTGCGACGGTGGCTATCAACGCGGGCACCAATGCCGCCTTGCTTTGCGCGCAGATCCTGGCTGTAACAGAGCCTGAGCTTGCTGCAAAGCTGGACGAAATGCGCGCCAAGGCTGCCGCCGCCATTTTAGAGCAAGACCGGGAGCTGGCGCAGAGCAACCAATAAAAAACATTTTTAAACATAAAGGAGACACCAACATGGAAAAGAAGCTTGTTTACACCGGAAAGACCAAGAACGTTTATGCCCTTGACAACGGCAACTATCTGCTCAAGTTCAAGGACGACTGCACCGGCAAGGACGGCGTGTTTGACCCCGGCGAGAACTCCGTTGGCCTGACCATCGACGGCGTCGGAGACGTGAATTTGAGAATGTCCATCTATTTCTTTGAAAAGGTCAACGCGGCCGGTATCCGTACCCACTACGTCTCCGCAGATCTGGAGAACACCACCATGGAAGTGCTTCCCGCCAAGGTGTTCGGCAAGGGCCTTGAGGTAATCTGCCGTCATAAGGCGGTTGGCAGCTTCTTCCGCCGCTACAGCGAATACATCGAAGAGGGCGCCGATCTGCCCGCCTATGTTGAGACCACCTTTAAAAACGACGCCAAGGGCGATCCGCTGGTCACGAAGGACGGCCTGGTCGCGCTGGGTGTGATGAGCGAAGCACAGTATGACGAGATCAAAACCATGACCCAAAAGATCACGCAGATCGTGGCCGACGATATGAAGGAAAAGGGCCTCGTGCTCTATGACATCAAGTTTGAGTTTGGCTATGATGCCGAGGGTAAGGTCATGCTCATCGACGAGATCGCCTCGGGCAACATGCGCGTATACAAAGACGGCCAGTACATCGATCCCATGACGCTGTCCAAGCTGTTCTTTGCCTGATCCCAATCTCAATTTCAGGAGGATCCCACATGGGTGGATTTTTCGGCATCACATCCAAACAAGACTGCATGGCCGACGTCTTCTTCGGCACAGACTACCACTCCCACCTTGGCACCCGTCGGGGCGGCATGGCGGCCTATGATCCCGAGATCGGCCTGCAGAGAAAAATACACAACATCGAAAACGCCCCCTTCCGCACCCGCTTTGAGCGGATTTTTGAAGAGATGGAGGGCTGTGCCGCCATTGGCTGCATCAGCGACAGCGAGCCGCAGCCGCTGCTCATCCGTTCCAATCTGGGTACCTATGCCATTTGTATGATCGGCATCATCAACAACGCCGACGCACTGATCGACCAGTATCTGTCCTTCTCCGGCGGCCACTTTGACGCCAAAACGGGCGGCCAGGTGAACGCCACTGAGCTGCTTGCCGCCCTGATCAATCAAAAGAGCAGCTTCGAAGAGGGCATCCGCTTTGCGCAGAAGTCCATTGACGGCACGGCGTCCATTCTGATCTTGAAGGACGACGGCACCTTGATTGCGGCCCGCGACCGGGTCGGAAGACTTCCGGTGACGATCGGCCGCAGGGAGGATGGGTATGCGGTGAGCTTTGAGTCGTTTGCGTATGAAAAGCTTGGCTTTGTCTTTGAAAAGGAGCTTGGCCCGGGCGAGATCGTCGCCCTGCGTCCCGACGCGATCACGCAGCTTAAGGCCCCCGGCGAGAAAAAGCGCATCTGCTCGTTCTTGTGGAGCTACTACGGCTATCCAACCTCGACCTATGAGGGCGTAAACGTAGAGGCCATGCGGTATCGCAACGGCGCTATCATGGCCCGCGACGAGAAGGCCCGCGGTGAAGATCTTGATATCGACTATGTGGGCGGCGTCCCAGACTCCGGCACCCCGCACGCCATCGGCTATGCCAACGAAAGCGGCAAGCATTTTGCCCGCGCGTTTATCAAATACACGCCCACCTGGGCCAGAAGCTTTATGCCGCCCACGCAGGTGGACCGCGACAAGATCGCCAAGATGAAGCAGATCCCCGTCAAAGAACTGATCGAGGATAAAAACCTGCTGTTTGTCGATGACTCCATCGTGCGCGGCACGCAGCTCAGAGAAACCGTGGAGTTCCTCTATGAAAGCGGCGCAAAATCGGTGCATATGCGCTCTGCCTGCCCGCCGATCATGTTTGGCTGCAAATATCTGAACTTCTCTCGCGCCACCTCGGATCTCGAGTTGATCGCCCGGCGAGTGATTTTGGAGCTGGAAGGGGAGGAGGGCTTCTCCCATCTGGAGGAATACAGCGACGGCGCCACCGAGCGGGGCCAGGCCTTGCGGCGCGCGATCTGCGAGAAATTCCATTTTGCGTCTTTGGAGTTCCAGACGCTGGAGGGCGTGGTCGAGGCCATCGGCCTTCCGGACTGCGAGCTTTGCACCTACTGCTGGAACGGAAAGGAATAACACATGAACAATCTCTCCAAATCCGAGGCGTACGCCGCTGCCGGCGTAGACATCACCGCGGGCTATCGGGCAGTCGAACTGATGAAGCGGCACATTGCCGCCACCGTGACAAGCGGGGTTTGCTCGGACGTGGGCGGCTTCGGCGGCCTGTTTGAGCTGGATCTGACCGGCATCCAAAAACCGGTTCTGGTCTCGGGCACAGACGGCGTGGGCACCAAGCTGAAGCTGGCCTTTTTGATGGACAAGCACGACACCGTCGGCATCGACTGTGTTGCCATGTGCGTCAACGATATCATCTGCTGCGGTGCAAAGCCGTTGTTTTTCCTGGATTACATCGCTTGCGGCAAAAATGTGCCCGAGCGGATCGAGCAGATCGTACAGGGCGTCTGCGAGGGCTGCATCCAGGCCGGCGCTGCCCTGATCGGCGGCGAGACCGCTGAAATGCCGGGCTTTTATCCGGAAGACGAGTATGATCTTGCCGGCTACAGCACGGGCGTTGTAGACAAAGACCGCATCATCCGCAACGAGACCATGCAAGAGGGAGACGTCATCTTGGCGCTGCCTTCAAGCGGCGTACACTCCAACGGTTTTTCCCTTGTGCGGAAGGTCTTCGACGTGGAGCGCTGCGATCTGACGGCCCCCGTGGCGGAGCTTGGCGGAAAGAGTCTTGGTCAGACCCTGCTCACGCCCACGCGGATCTACGTCAAGCCTGTTCTGGCCCTGTTGGAGCAGGTCAAGGTCAAGGGTATTTCCCATATCACCGGCGGTGGATTTTACGAGAACATTCCCCGTTCCATTCCGCAGGGCCTTTGCGCCCGGATCCGCGAGGCGGACGTGCGCGTGCTGCCCATTTTTGACCTGATCGCAAAAACTGGCAACATCTCCCGCCGGGATATGTTCAACACCTTCAACATGGGCGTCGGCATGAGCATCGTGGTTGCGGAAGCGGACGCTGCGCGCGCGCTCTCCATCCTGCGCGAGGCAGGGGAGGATGCTTATATCATCGGCCGGATCGTTCGCGGGGAGGAGAAGATCGAGCTATGCTGAGCCAGACGGACAAGCTTCGTGTTGCAGTGCTGGTCTCAGGGGGCGGCACCAATCTGCAAGCGATTTTAGACGCGCAGCAGCGCGGCGAGATCTCCCACGCAAGCGTCGTGCTTGTGATCGCCAACAATTCCAAGGCGTATGCGCTGGAGCGAGCAAAGCGCGCCGGCGTGCCAACCAAGGTCCTGCTGAAAAAGCAGCTTGGCGGCCAGGCGCCCTTTGAGCAGGCGCTGACCGAAGCCCTCGAGCAGGCC
>ONCN01000109.1 GCA_900316335.1 uncultured Eubacteriales bacterium
GTCTGTCACGGGCGTCGGTCCGACGTCGGGCCTTCTGATCCTCTCGGCGCTGACACCGGACCAGCTCACGCTTGCCATTCTGACCGGGGATGAAAAATCCATCACCATGGCCAAGGGCATCGGCGCAAAGACCGCAAAGCGCATCATTCTCGAGCTCAAGGACAAGATCGGCGGCGAGCTCGACTTCTCCCAGGGCGGAGGCGCGCCGGTCGGAGCGGTCGTTCAGCCAAACGGCAAGCTTTCAACGGCGACTGCTGCGCTAGCAGAGCTCGGCTATTCCCAGGCCGAGGCCACCGCAGCGCTCAAGGGCGCGGACGTGGACAAGCTCTCGGTTGAAGAGCTGATCCGTTACGGTCTGCGCGCGATGGTCATGCAGTAAGGAGGACACATGAGTATTGATTTTTCTCAGGATTACGAGGCCCCGATCGTGACCTCCTCCATCACGCCGATGGACGACGGCGAGCTGACGCTGCGGCCGAAGACGCTCTTTGACTATACCGGCCAGGAGAAGGCAAAGGAAAACCTTGCGGTATACATCGAGGCTGCAAAGCGGCGAAACGAACCGTTGGACCATGTACTGCTCTACGGGCCTCCGGGCCTTGGCAAGACCACGCTTGCAGGCGTCATCGCAAACGAGATGGGCGTCAATATCCGCGTGACCTCCGGGCCCGCCATCGAAAAGCCGGGCGATCTGGCCGCACTTCTGACCAATCTCAATCCGGGCGATATTCTCTTCATCGATGAGATCCACCGTCTCAACCGCATCGTGGAGGAGATCCTCTATCCCGCCATGGAGGACTTTGCCATCGACATCATCGTGGGCAAGGGACCGTCTGCCAACTCGATCCGTCTGGATCTGCCCCGCTTCACGCTCATCGGCGCGACCACCCGGGCAGGGCAGCTCTCTTCGCCCCTGCGAGACCGCTTCGGCGTTTCTTTGCGGCTTGAGCTTTACCGGCCCGAGGAGCTTGCGCGCATCGTGACCCGCTCGGCAACGCTCTTCGGCATGCAGATCGACCCTGCCGGCGCGCAGGAGATTGCATCCCGCAGCCGCGGCACGCCCAGAATTGCAAACCGGATCCTGCGTCGTGTGCGGGACTATGCGCAGGTGTATTTTGACGGCGTGATCACCAAGCAGGCAGCAGATCACGCGCTCGAGCGCCTGGAGATCGACGAGCTGGGCCTGGATAAGATCGACCACAGGATGCTGCGCTCCATCATCGAAAACTACAACGGCGGTCCGGTCGGACTTGAGACGCTTGCCGCCACCATCGGGGAAGAGGCGGTCACCCTGGAGGACGTGTACGAGCCGTATCTGATGCAGATCGGCTTTCTCACCAGGACCCCGCGCGGCCGCTGCGTGACGCAGCTTGCCTACGATCACCTGGGCATCCCGTTTCTAGGTCAGGAATCTTTGCGGATTTAAGTTCGAAGAAGCAACAATATTCAGGTTATTTTTGTAAATATTCAACAAATTTGAAAAAAGTTTAAGTTTTGTTAAAAACTTTTGTTGACAGATTGACTTTCCGTGGTATAATTGTTAACAACTGGATGAAAGATATGAGTGAAAAGTATTCAGAACTATCGGATCATGCGCTTGTTGCCGCTGCAAAAGACTCTCAGGAAGCGCTTGAGATGCTGATCATCCGCTACCAGGGCCTGGTGAAGACCTGCGCCAGATCGTTATATCTGGTCGGGGCTGACCATGAGGACCTGCTGCAAGAGGGTATGATCGGACTGCTGACAGCCGCACGGACCTTTGATCCCGCCAGGGATGATAGCTTTTCCTCCTATGCATCCTTATGCATTCGCACACGAATGATTTCCGCCATCCGCAGCGCCAATGCGCTGAAGCATGCACCGCTGAATGACTCCGTTTCAATCCAAACCTTCTCTTTTGAGTCCTTGTCAGACACAAGCCTGAAGGCAGACCCGGAAAGCCGCTTGATCGGCCGCGAAGGGTTCGACGAATTCATGGAGGCCTTGCAGGCAAAGCTCTCTGCCACCGAGCGGCAGGTGCTGAATGTTTATCTGGACGGCCTGTCCTATGCGCAGATCGCACAGGTCATCCATCGGCCGGTCAAAAGTGTGGATAACGCCGTTCAGCGTATCCGCAAAAAGGCCGCGCTTCTTCTCGGCTTAAACGGATCTTCCGTTTAGCAAATATGATTATGCCCTGCCCAATGACCAGCATCTTCGAGGCGGCTTTGTCAGGGAAAAGCAAAAGAGAGGTATGTATCCATGTACGAAGACAAGACTTTAGTTTGCAAAGAATGCGGCAAAGAGTTCGTGTTCACCGCCGGTGAGCAGGAGTTCTATGCTGAAAGAGGCTTCCAGAATGAGCCTCAGCGCTGCAAGGCTTGCCGTGACGCTCGCAAGAATGCTGCTCGTGGCCCCAGAGAGTTCTTTACTGCTGTGTGCGCCAACTGCGGTCGTGAAGCTCGTGTTCCGTTCGAGCCCAAGACCGATCGTCCCGTCTACTGCAGCGAGTGCTTTGCAAGAATGAGAGAGAACGGTTAATCTGCTGCCCCCTCAAAAAGCGAGCCTGTCCCACTTTGTGAGACAGGCTCGTTTTTTGCGTTTTTTGCTTTAGCTGTCGATGCCGGTCATGGCGTGCAGCGTTTCGGCGTCCAGGGGATAGAGGGTCTTGGTCATGTTAAGCGCTTCCTGGATATCCACGTCGATCACGTCGCCGCTCTGCACGCAAACCACGCGGTTTGCCTTGCCCTCGGCCAGACATTTCACTGCGTAATAGCCCATGCGCGTTGCCGTGACGCGGTCTCTGGCGGTAGGGGAGCCGCCTCTTTGGATATGGCCCAAAACGGTGACACGTGGATCCAGCCCGGTGCCTTCTTTGATCTTTTCGGCAACCTCCATGGCGGAGGCCGCGCCCTCGGCCACCACGATCATATAGTGCGTAAAGCCGTTGAGACGGGCAGCGCGGATCTTTTCGATCACGTCTCGCTCATAGTCGATGGTTTCCTCAGGCACAAGCACAGCGGTCGCGCCGCAGGCGATGCCGACGTAGTTTGCAAGATACCCTGCGTTGCGGCCCATGACCTCGACCACAGAGCAGCGCTCGTGGGACTGCATGGTGTCTCTGAGCTTGTCGATGCACTCAATGGCAGTATTGGCTGCGGTGTCAAAGCCGATGGTGTAGCCGGTGCAGGAGATATCGTTGTCGATGGTGCCGGGGATGCCGATCACAGGGATGCCGTATTTGGAGAGCGCCATAGCGCCGCGGAAGGTGCCGTCGCCGCCGATCGCGACGATGCCCTCAATGCCGAAGAGCTTGCAGGTTGCCACAGCCTTTTTCTGGCCTTCTTCGGTCATGAATTCCTTGCTGCGGGCGGAGTAGAGGATGGTGCCGCCGCGATTGATGATATGGCTGACAGAATTCTGATCCAGCCGGCGGACGTCTGAGTTAATGAGGCCGTTCCAGCCTCTGTAGATGCCGAGACAGTCAATGCCAAAGTTGACAGCAGCGCGGTATACCGCACGGACTGCAGCGTTCATGCCGGGGGCGTCGCCGCCGGACGTGAGAACGCCAATTCGCTTTACTGCGGATTTCATCATTTATCACCTCGAAATAATTATACTTCGAAATATTCGCTTTGTCAATAACAACAAGAGAATTGGGTGCGGCAATTTTCGACGCCGTTTTCTTGCAAAACCTGTCGGTCCGTGGTAAAATTAGGTAAAAACAGCGTCCGCCGCATTCTGCACTCCGGCCCGGCCGGAACCCGCGCCGCTGCCCGCCAACGGAGGTACATATGAAACCGCTACGAACCAAACTGATTACAATTTTTCTCACACTCTGTCTCTGCCTCAGCCTCTTGCCGCCTGCGGCTCTTGCCAAGGACGCAGAGCGCGCAGGATCCGGCAAGCTGATCGCGCTGACCTTTGACGACGGACCGTGCAAGGACACGCTCCGCCTGCTAGACGGTCTGAAACAGCGCGGCGTGAAGGCGACCTTTTTCATGCTGGGCTCCAACGCAGCCGCTTATCCCAACGTCGTGAAACGCGCCTATGAAGAGGGACACCAGATCGCAAGCCACACCTATGACCACTCGGAACTCACCAAGCTATCAGACAGCCAGATCCAAAGCCAGGTGACGCGCACCCGCAACGCGCTCAACGCCGCGATCGGGGCAAAAAACGCCTATATCGTCCGCCCGCCCTACGGCGCCTATAACCAGCGGGTGCTGGATCTTCTGGGTGCGGCGGCCATTTACTGGTCTGTTGACTCCAACGATTGGCGCTGGACCAACAACGCCGACAAGACCGTTGACGAGATCATGAAATACACCGGCGACGGCGATATCATTCTCATCCACGACATACACACTTGGTCTGTTGACGCCGCGCTTCGGGCGATAGACCGGCTCAAGGCCCAGGGCTATACCTTTGTCACGGTCTCCGAGCTCTTCCGGCGCAGAGGCGCGACGCTGCAGGCAGGGAAGATCTATTTCAGCAAAAAAAGCTCCGGCAGCGACCTGCCGGCGATCCAGGCGCCGAAGATCACCCGTACCGTCTCCAGGACCCAGAGCTTTGTGACCATACTGGCGGACCCCGGTACGGTCATCCACTATACCACCGACGGCTCCGTGCCCAACGCAGACAGCCCGGTCTATACCGGCAACATTCCGCTGACCGGTAAGATGACCGTCAAAGCCGTGGCGGGCTACGATATGAACGGCAGCCGCTCAGATTGCGTGACCGCAGTGCTCAGCCCAGCCGATCGCGCGCCTATGCCGCGTATTACCATCGGGAATGCAGGTCTTGTGACGCTGAGCGGACCTGTGGGCATGTTTTACACCACAGACGGCTCCTGGCCAACCGAGCAGTCAAACAGGTATGACGGCTCCTTTACGGTCGCAAGAGGCACCGTTGTGCAGGCGATCTGCTTTGACCCGAGAGGCGAGCTGCTTGCAAGCAGCGTTGCAAAAGCCTGCTACAGCCACCAGGGCTTTGTCTATATAGACGTTTTCCCGGGAAGCTGGTATTATGAGGATATCGACTATGCGGCGGCTATGGGCCTGCTCAAGGGCCTCGGTCAAGACCGCATGGGACCGGATGAGCCCTTGACCCGCGCGATGCTTGTCACGATTTTAGGGCGCTTGACCGGGGCAGGGGAGACTGGCTACGAAAGCGGCTTTTCCGACGTGCCGGACAGCGCATGGTATGCGCCCTCGGTATCCTGGGCCAGAGACGCGGGCATTGTAGAGGGCTATCCGGACGGGACCTTCCGGCCCGATCAGCCCATCACAAGAGAGCAGTTGATCACGATCCTCTTCCGATACAGCAGACGCCTGCGTCTTTTGCAAAATGCCGAGCGAGGCGATCTGACAGCGTTTGCCGACTTTGGCGAGGTCTCCGGCTATGCAGCCGACGCGCTTTCCTGGGGCATTGGCAGCGGTCTGATCAAGGGCGTGAGCCCGGATACCCTCGGCCCTGCCGAAACTGCCACACGCGCGCAAATGGCCGCCATGCTCCGAAGACTTTCGGCTTACTTTGAGACGCAGCAAGCCTATTACATGGACGAAACGGCGCTCAGAGGTTTGGCAGACGAGGTGCTCTTCGTGCTTGCCGACAAGGATCTGCAAGCGCTTGCCGGGTACGTTCACCCCGAGCGCGGCCTGACCTTTTCTCCGTATTCGACGGTGGAGGAAGACCATATCACGCTATCCGGCGCGGAGCTTGTGCCCCCGACCGGCGAGATCCCGACGCAGCCGGTATTGACCTGGGGGCTGTATGACGGCAGCGGAGAACCCATCGAGCTGACATTTGACGCCTACTGGGATCGGTTCGTGTGGTGCGGAGATTTCACCCAGGCGGATGAGATCGGCCTGGATCGCATCTGCCGCAACGGCAATGCGATCGAAAACGTGACGCAGGCGTATCCGGACTGCCAGTTTGTGGACTATACGCTCGATTCCTACCTCGGCTATGGTGACGGGATCGACTGGGCTTCGTTGAAGCTTGTGTTCCAGCACATTGACGACAGATGGTATCTTGTTGCGATCGTGCACGGGGAATGGACGATTTGAGTTGTCAAAGTGATTGGAAACCTGTCTCATATCTGGGAGAAAGTTATATAATTTAAACAAAAAATGACAAAACCCAAAAAAACTGTTGAAAACAGTGAAAAAACGGCTAAAATAGCGATGTAATCACTTCAACAAGTGATTGCGCATGTAACCGCTTCCGGCTGGTGCTGGGGGCGGTTTTTTTATGCCTGCATGTAAAACCGGACGCAAACCCGGCAAAGGTTTGCGTCCGGCTTGGTAAGCGGTTAAGGCAGCGTGAGCACCATTTCGTCGGTATTTCCGGCGTAGTCATACAGACTCAGCACATAGTCTCCGGGGTCAACGTCCCGGAACACTACAGTGTGCGTCTGGCCCGGGGTCTCGTCTGAGAAGCCGAACACGCCGATCTGATCGCCGGAGTGCTGATCGCCCAGCATGAGGTGAGACAGATATCGGTCATCAAAGACCGTGACGGTAAGCGTGCGGCTTGCAGCATCATACTGCCTGTTTTCAAACGAGGGCGGGATATCGTCAATGGTCACCTGGAAGCTCCAGACCAGGTAATCGCTGCCCGCGGTACGCAACTCGTCATATGCAAACTCGCCCAAACGGTCCGGGCCATAGTCCAGATTGGCATAAAAGTCCAGACGGACCTTGGTTCCGTTCAGCAGCGGCTCGCCGCTCAGATCGGTGCCGTCAAACAGGAACATACCGGTTGCCTTCCAGGCTTCTTCCTCCCCGTCATAGACTGCCTTGGGCAGATACTCTGTGTCGTCCACGGCGTAAACCTCGCCGTTGACGGCGTCTGAGGCGACCATGATCAGGTGCCTTGCGTTGCGAAGCAGGATGGGGGAGGCATAGATCATGTCGTAGTAGCTGTTGTGTGAGATGGCGATATGCTGCGCCCGGAAGGGCTGCGCGGTATAGAGATTGTCGCCTGCAAGCTGGAACGGGGAGAGGCCTTCTTCGAGCGTGTCGCGCCTGTTGCACGCATAGACCATATTTACGCCTGCCGTCACGTCAAAGTCTGCAAGATCCAGCGCCGTGTAGCCGTAGTCTGCATAGGTGTAATCGGGATCGTCCGGATACGGCTCACTCAAACGGGTGTTCAGATCAACGATCTCACGCCAGTCGTGCGGCTCCAAGATCGGCGCCTTGGCCCAATCGCCGTAGAAGCCGACAAACGTGGCGTGCAGGTCTGAGCCAGGTTCAAATTGCACCGAAGGCCTGGCAAAGCCGCGCATAAACCGGGTGAGGATGGTTGCAACCTGGGCTCTTGTGGCGTTGCCGGTGGGGGAGATGAGGATCTGCGTCTCGGTTTTATCGCCGCTGATGATGCCGTTGGCAACCGCCCAGCCAAGCGGCTGCACGGCGTAGGCGCTGACGATCTCATGGTCCGGGAAGCTGTCAAGTGACAGGGCCTTGCTCATATCACAGCCGATTTTTGCCGCGTAGCGATACAAAATGGCGGCCATCTGCTGGCGCGTGATGTTGTCGTTGGGAGAAAACGCAGTCTGGCTGGTGCCGTTTACGATTCC
>ONCN01000078.1 GCA_900316335.1 uncultured Eubacteriales bacterium
GCCACAAGCGACAGCTTGAACATCACATGGAAAATCTGACTGGCGGCACCCCTCCCGTCAGATACCTACCCTGTGTAGTCCCTTGTAAACTGTACTTTCACCCAGTTTAAAAAACTGACATCGATGGGATTGCGCTGTGGGGGGTTCTGGGGTATAATGGGAATGACATGTATGGAATTGTAGGATGGTTTGTGCAAAAAAGGGAGCATATTTATGGGAAAAACGTTGACGGGGAAGATCTTGGAGGAGCATTTTGTTCGCGGCGGCATGGGGGCGGGCGAGGAGCTTTTTATCAGGGTTGATCAGACTCTGACCCACGATATTAACGCTGTTATGACCTATCTGGCCTTTGAGGCGGTCGGGCTGCCGCGCGTGCGCACGGAATGTTCGGTCAGCTATCTGGACCACAATCTGCTGTATATCAACAATATGACGCCGGACGATCATATTTACTTGCAGAGTGCGGCCAAAAGGTTCGGCGTTTACCATTCCAGGCCCGGAAACGGGATTTGTCACGCGGTGCATCTGGCGCGCTTTGGTGTGCCGGGCAAGATCAGCATGGGCGGCGACAGTCACACGCCGCACGGCGGCGCGATCGGGATGCTCTGCATCGGTGTGGGCGGAATGGATGTAGCCACGGCCATGACTGGCGTGCCCATGCGGCTGAAGATGCCGAGAACCGTGAAGGTCGATTTGACCGGCGAGCTGCGACCTGGCGTAAATGCCAAGGACGTCATTCTTGAACTGCTGCGGCGCGAAGGCGTGAAGGGCGGACTGGGTAAGGTCTATGAATACGTCGGCCCGGGCGTGAAAACGCTGGAGGTGCCGCAACGGGCTACCATTGCGAACATGGGCGCTGAAATGGGGGCGACGAGCTCTATCTTCCCTGCCGATGAGCAGGTAAAGCGGTTTCTTACCGCGCAGGGCCGCGGGGCGGACTATGCTGAGTATCTGCCGGACGAGGACGCCGTATACGACGAGCGTATTGATCTGGATCTGTCTGCGCTGCGGCCGCTGATGGCCTGCCCACATTTGCCGGACAATGTTCACCTGCTGGACGAAGTGGAGAAAAAGCCCGTGCGGCAGGTTTTCATTGGCTCATGCACGAACACAAGCTATGCTGACGTTGCCAAAGCCGCGCTGGTCTTGCGCGGCCAACACGTCCATGAGGACGTGGCGTGCACCTGCGCGATCGCCTCGCGCCAGACCTATAAGGAGCTGCTGCGGGACGGCTATCTTGACATGCTGGTGGATGCGGGCGTCCGCCTGCTGGAAATTGCCTGCGGTCCCTGCTGCGCCATCGGACAGACGCCGCCGACAAATGGTGTGGCAGTACGCACTTCAAACCGAAACTTCAAGGGCCGGGCAGGCAATCCGACGGCGGAGCTCTATCTTGTCAGTCCGGAGAGCGCTGCCGCCACCGCAATTCGCGGCACATTTGCCACTGCCGAAGAAATTTTAGGAGACCAGGTATCTGAGCTTGCCAGCGTCTGTGAGCCGGAAACCTATTTTGTGGACAACTCCATGATCATTCCGCCCCTGCCGCCGGAGGAGGCAGCAAAGGTTGAAATCGTGCGCGGGCCGAACATCAAGTTCCTGCCAATCCCGGACGCGCCAGAGCAGGTGCTTCAGGCGGAGGTTTCGCTCAAAACGCTCGATCACGTTTCGACCGACGACATCACCCCGGCAAGCGCAGAGTTCTCCTCGATGCGCTCAAACATTCCGCTGATGAGCCGGTACTGCTTTCACCGCTATGCGCCGGACTTTGCCGCTCGCGCCACAGCGCTGGGGCAGAGCGTCATCATTGGCGGGGAGAACTACGGACAGGGCTCTTCGCGAGAGCACGCGGCCATCAACCCCATGTATCTGGGTGTGAAGTGTGTGATCGCAAAAAGCATTGCCCGCATCCACAAGGGCAACCTTGTCAACCACGGCATTATTCCGATGCTGTTTGCCAACCCTGCCGACTACGACAAAATCGACCAGGGCGACCTGCTTCGGATCGAAAATCTGCCGGAGCAAATCAAGACGCGGCGCGTTCTGATCAAGGACGTGACGAAACAAATTGCGGTCTATGCAACGCTGGATCTCACGGACAGCGAGATCCAGGTTATCCTTGCAGGCGGTCAGCTTCGATTTTTAAAACAGCAGTTGGACAAGACGCCCTGCAAACAGGAGGGATAAGAGATGCGGCTTGGTATCATCGGGAGCGGGATGATCGTGCGGGAGTTTCTGCCTGAGCTTGTACGGATGGATGCGCTGTCTGTTCAGGCGCTGCTGTGTACGCCCCGCAGCCTGGAGCAGGCGGAGCAGCTTGCGGCGCAATACGGCATCGGGCGCGTGGTTACGTCCATGCAGGCGCTTTGCAGGCTGGAGCTTGACGCGGTGTATGTTGCCGTACCGAACGCACTGCACTTTTCATACTGCAAGCAGGCGCTGGAGGCTGGTCTGCACGTGATCGTGGAAAAGCCGCTGGCAGCTAACGAGCAGGAGGCTCTTGCACTGGCGCGGATCGCGCGCGAGCAGGGGCGTTTTCTGTTTGAGGCTGTGACAACGCTCAGTATGGAAAGCTATGCTGTGCTTCGCGCCTGGCTGCCGAGGATCGGCCAGGTCCGGCAGGTCTTGTGCAATTTTGCGCAGTACTCCAGCCGTTATGACGCATTTCAGGCCGGACAGACCGCGCCTGTGTTTCAGCCGGCTATGGCAGGCGGTGTTTTGCACGATCTCAACGTCTATAATCTGCATCTTGTGATGGGCTTATTTGGTTCGCCGCAGAGGGTCCAATACACGGCCCATGTGGAGCGGGGCATAGACTTAAGCGGCGTGGTGTTGCTGCAATACCCGGGCTTCTGCGCAATCTGCGCGGCGGCAAAGGACAGCGCTGCCCCCTCTTATTTTGTGTTTCAGGGCAGCGAGGGCTGGCTGAGTCTGGACCGGGCCCCCAATGCGATGGGCGGCGTCCGTCTTTGTTTGAGAGACGGAACGGAGGAACACTTTGTTGAGCCCATGGCTGCCCGGCGGGCTGTGCCGGAATTCTATGACTTTGCCCGGGCGATCCGGGCGCATGACACCGGCTTTTGGGAGAGCCGGATGCAGCAGAGCCTTGCCGTCAGCCACGTCATGACCCTGGCCAGGCGGGACGCCGGGATCCGCTTTCCGTCGGATGAGCAAAGCCTTTTCGGTTGATTTTGTCATCTGTATAAAGTTAAATTGCCCGTGTCGGGAGAACGTCTCTCCCGACACGGGCAATTGTATTGCTATCCCTTGTAATCGTCGCGCAGGATCTCAGCAGCCTGTTCCTCCGGGCCGGTGAGGATGACCCGGTTTCATTGTAGGGAATAACAACAAAAGCGCATTTGAAAACGAAGGACTTTTTATAGCGCAGTATGACGGGCGCAGAAGCTGTATGGCCTCTGAGCCCGCGTAATGCGCGCTGCAGGCGTGGTCAGTAAAACTGATAGAGCAAAACTGTCAGCGCCACGTAGCTTACAATGAGGCCTGCCAAGATCAGGGCCTGCTTGACGCGGTGCTGGGTGAGAAGACCGACAAACTCGCGCACAGAGGCATTTGGCCAGAAGTACCATTTGGACCGAGCGCCCATGCCCTGGGCGCGAAGCTTGACCCTGCGGGCCAGGAGGCCGGCACGGAAGACATGATAGTTGGTGGTGGAGCAGGCAACCTTGCCATCAGGGTTCAGTGAAAGGATCTTTTCTTTGGAGAAGGCCATATTTTCAGCCGTATCGGTGGACTGATCCTCCAGAACCATCTGTGCCTGGCTGACTCCTTGCTGCGCAAGATAGCGGCGCATACATTCCGCCTCGGAGATACACTCGTCAGGACCGCGGCCGCCGGAGAGGACAAAGATCGGGGCCTTTCCGGTTTGTTCTGTTTGCGCGCGGGCAAAGTCAAGCGCACGGTCCAGTCTGCCGCGCAGAAGGGGCGTAGGCGTGCCGTCCTTGCGGATGCCGCAGCCCAGGATGATGATAAAATCCTTGTCTTTGGCAGGCTCATAGCGGGCGGCAAGCGCGGCAGCCACCATAGTACCGAGCAGCATACATTCAAAGTAGAGATAAACCGCAGCAACAAAATTCGTCAGCATATCGTGGATCATGACTTCGGTTTGAGAGCCGGAAACATAAAAATCCCAGGTATAAATGACTACCTCTCCCCCGATCAGCAGCACGGCCAGCACAATCCCCAGAAGATTCACCACGCGGAAGCCCTCATGTCGAATCAGCGACACGTTAGACACCACGAGCGCAACGGAGAAGATCAGGAGAAACGGGAATGTGACAAACATATATGTTTTTGCAGATCCCAGAAGCCCAGACAGAATATTGCTTCGAACGCTGTCTTGCGGCACCCCTGCAAGATAAAAATACAAAGGCAGATAGGTCAAGGAAATAAAGAGCGTAAAAAGGGCAAAACCGAAGTAGATGATCGTATTATAGGAATACAGGTTATAGCGGATCTGCAAAAAGAAAGCGCGAATCAGCAGCACTGTCACAAGCATGAAAAACAATGACAGCAAAAGGCAGCTCAAGCGCATTTCCTGCTCGCCGCCGAGACAGAACAACAGCAGCATCACCAGAAGCATTCCGGCAGACAGCGCCGCAACGTGATATAGCTTCGGCTTTTTATTCAGAGTATCCAGTTTCAAATTCATACTGTTTTATCCTTTGCAGCCAGAAGCATTGCTTATGCACCCATGGCATACCGGTGCAGCAGCCATGCGTGCTCCTGCTGATTTGTGGTGTTGATTTGAAGTTGACGTCAGAACGTCAGATCCTCCAAGCGGGACAGAAGGTCTGCAATATGCGCCTTGTAGCACTCAATTTCACGGCGCCCTTCCTCGGAGGCGTATCCGTCTCTGCGGATCCGGCGGCGAAGCAGCCGGGTATAGCCAATAAGCATTGCCTTTTCCTCTACACTGCGGATCACAGACTCGTCTGTGGTGCCAAGATACAGCATCAGGGACTTTTTCCAGAAGGCCACCGCCTGATCGTGGGAGATGCCGAGGAACCTTTCGGAAACCTCATGGTCCAGCTCAGAGAAGCCGCAATAGGCATTGTACATGGAGGCAAGCTCAAACACCGGATGGCCATGGCAGAGGGTATCCATGTCGAGAATGAGGTTTTCCTCGCCCTGGCGGGTGATGTTCTTGATATGGTAGTCGCCGTGCATCATATGGTTGTTTTCAGGCACAGCGGCAATCAGCGCATGGAGCTTTTCATATTGGTCGGCAGGCAGATGGTCCTTGAGAAAGTCCGCCCAATGCAGGGCGATCTGCTTCATGGAGGGCATGGAGTCGGGCTTGACCTCGGTGGAGTGGATGATCTTGAGCAAATCGATGCTCATTTTGGCTACCTCATCCAGGGTTTTCTCGCCGCGGATGAGAAGCTTGGCAAAGTTGGTGGCATTGAGCAGTTCAAACACGGAGCCGTAACCGCCGCCCTCAATGCGAACCACATCGTAAGGAATTGCAGTGGGAACGCCCAGCACGAACGCTGTGCGGGCAAGCTCGCGCTCTTTGTGGATATCTGCAAGTGCCTCAGGATTATGATAAGCCTTGACCACGGTGTCGCGGTCGATCCGGTAGACCTTACCGTTGGCGCCCTGTCCGATCACCTCGCAGCCTTCAACGGAGATAATGCGGTACGCCTTCTGGATGTCCATCATCTCGGTAAAGCCCGTCATATCGAAGATCTCATATACGTCGGCAGACACATTGACAAGCTTGGTATCCGGCACAGCCTTTTTCACGCGCAGAATGATGCGAAGGCCTGCGCTGGAGATGTAGGAAAGCCGCTCACAATCCAGGACGATGCTTTCGGCAGGTTTCTCGGCGCGAATATCGCTAAGCTCACGCTCTACCGCAGGGGCGTTGGCAGAATCAATATGTCCTTCCAGCCAAATAGTCAGGGTATTTTGCTCCAACTTGTATTCCATATCAGTTTACTCCTTCAAAAATTCGTTCCACATCGTCTCTAAGTTCCTGCCAGGCGGCGTGTTCCTTGAGATCAGAGAGCAATGCTGTAATGGTGCGATAATACCAGGCCTGCTGGGCCGGGTCTTTTTGGTTGAAATCATTCCACAGCTCATGACCGCGGCGCTGCCACGCACGGTAAAACGAGCGGATATTTGCAAGCTTGTCTCCCAGCCAGAGGATCTTGACGCCGGGATCTGTGCTGGATTTCAGATCCTCCAGGGATTCCTGCTTCCGGATGCGCCAGGTTTCGGCAGGAGGCAGATTGGCCCGCTTGTTTTCCGTCTCTGCGGCAACCAGGCGGGCGACACGGGCGCCGAATTGTGCCTCGATCTGCTCTAACGTGGCGTTGGTGTCCTCTACGGTGTCGTGCAGGACGGCGGCAGCGAGCACATCCTCATCGGAGGTCATGGAGGCGCAGATGGCCGCAACCTCCATCGGATGGATGATATAGGGTGTTGACTCACCCCTGCGACGCTGCCCCTCATGGGCGCGAACTGCAAAGATGATCGCTTGTTCAAATGCTGTCATAGGTTTTGCGTTCCTTTCCGGGGTCCTCCCGCTTGGATCATAGCTGCTTTTTAATTCGAAGAATGTTTTTGCCCTCTTTGTATTCGTAGCTCACATCATCCATGGTCTTTTTCACCAAGAATACACCCAGGCCGCCGATAGGCCGATCCTCTGCCGAAGCGGTCAAATCAGGCTCGCGCGTTGAAAGGGGGTCATATGGCTTGCCATGATCAATGAAGGTCACAATAACCGAAAGGGGCTCTTGCTCTACCTCCACTCTGACGGTCGCCGGTCCGGTCAGCGGGTCATAGGCGTAGCGGGAAATGTTGCCAAAAAGCTCGTCGATGGCGATGTCTATCTGCATTTGCGCCTTCATTGGGCAATCGAGCGCTTCAAGCTGCTCGTCCACAAAAGCAGTAACCCGAGGGATGTTTTCCAGAGTAGCTTCCAGGTTCAATTCTCTCACAGGTGTTTCCTCCTTCCTGCCGTTATATTCCAGACACAGCATAGTCAGATCGTCGAACTGCTCTGCTGTGCCGACGAAGGCATCCACAGACGTGCGCACCGCGCTCAAAATCTGCGCAGGCGCCTCTTTGCGCGCACTGTTCAGTGCAGCAAGCATCCGGTCAGGGCCAAAGAGCGCGGCTTCGGCGTTGGTTGCCTCTGGTACGCCGTCGGTATACAAGAAGAGCTTGGAGCCGGGCTTGAGCTGGACCTCATAGTCCCGATAGCGCATGCCCTCCATGCCGCCGATGACAAAGCCGTGCTTATCCCGGTAGAGTGCAAAGCTGCCGCCCGGCTGCATCAGCGCCGGGTACTCGTGGCCGGCATTGGCGGCAATCAGTTTACCGGTAGAAATCTCAAGGATGCCAAGCCAAACTGTGACGAACATCTCCATCCGATTGTTGGAGCAGATGGCCGCATTGGTATCGGCCAGGATCTGTGCCGGGGATTTGCCCATCATGGCATTGTTGGAGAGGATGATCTTGGAGGCCATCATAAACAGCGCCGCGGGGACACCCTTGCCGGACACGTCCGCCATGACCAGGCACAGATGGTCGTCATCCACCAGGAAGAAATCATAGAAGTCGCCGCCGACCTCCCGGGCCGGGTCCATGGAGGCAAAAACGTCAAATTCTGTCCTGCCTGGGAATGGCGGGAAAATACTGGGCAGCATGCCCTCTTGGATCTGGGTAGCCATGGTGAGCTCTGTGGTAACGCGCTGCTTTTCGGAGGTCACAGTCTCGATTTGACGGGTGTAGGTATCAATCTCCCGGGCGAGGTCCCGGACGTCCTCGGAAAGCTCGCCGATTTCATTGTTCGGGTGGACTCCGGACAGATTTTGAATAACCGGTGCGCTGTCTTTGTTCTGGCGATACAGACGGATGTTCGATTGCACCTTTTTCAGCGGCCGGATCACAAAGAGGAAAATCAGCGCCAGGCAAAGCAGAGACAGACTAAGCTGATTGAGCACGGCATAGGTGCTGCCCTTGAGGGTTCTGGTGCGGACGAGCGCACGCAGATCTGTGAGGTTATAAGTCATACCGATGAGTACCGCGTGGTCGTCTATGTCTGTGAGGTACACGTAGTAGTCCATGTAGTTGCCGGCGTTTGCAAGACTGTTGTCATTGCGGATGGCGTGCTCCATGGCAGTCTGCTGGCTCTCTGCTACGTCCACCGTGACGCCCAAGGTATAGACCTCTTCATAGTTGGTGCCGCGCACAGAATTGGGCTCTGCGCCGCTGAAGAGGAACACCTGGCGGGTATACGGCGGCTCAGTCGCCACACAAAACAGATAGTCCACGTGGTAGGTTTGCTTGATTTCGTCAATTCGGGTGATGAGCCAGCTATAGAGGATCTCAGCGCTGAGCTTTTGGTCTTCCTCAGACAGGGACTCCAACGTCTGCACGCTTGCGTAGCGAAGCTGCAGATCCGGTACGTGGGCGGAAAGCAGGCGGCACTTCTCCTCGGTTTTGGTTCCGGCGGAGAAGTCGGCGTCGTACTCAAGATCCAGCTCCCCGGCGTGGTCATACCAATATTGCAGCAGCCAAGGATAGGATGGAAGCTCTGTCACAGCGCGGCAGGCCTCCCCCGCAATCTGCGAGGCAAGGATCTCGGTTTGCTGCTTCACACTGTCTTCAGAAAGCTTTTGCTCTGAAACATAGGACATAATGCCGGTCGTTATCACGCCGATCAGAAAGAACGCAGCAACCTGGAGGAGCAGACTGTATCGCTTTTTCTTCTTCATTTACTCAAATTCCTTTTCTTGATTGAAAGTCGAAATGCCGCTTTTGTCCGCGGATGATGCAGGCGGTGCTTCCCGCAGCGTCCGGCTTATCTTTGACTCACTTGGTATAGTATAACACACAATCGCGCCGAAAACGAGAGGTTTTTTCTCGTTTTTTCAAAAAATACTATGCTTCGTCTTTTCAGCCCATCTTGTCGGTCCCTTCAAAGCGCCTTGGCGGGCTGTCGGGCTTGACGAAGCGGCGGCTTTGGCGTATAATACGACGCAGAAGTCAGGTCTGCATCCTTGCCGACCCATTCCAAAGAAAGCAGAGACACAAACATGAAACCAGATCAAACACAAACGGCTCCGGCGCCACGGCAGATCGAGGTCCGCGGGGCACGGGTGCACAATCTCAAGCAGGTGGATGTGGATATCCCGCTCAACAAAATTGTGGGCATTGCCGGGGTATCCGGCTCGGGAAAATCCTCCCTCGCGCTGGGGGTGTTGTATGCGGAGGGCTCAAGGCGATATCTGGAGTCTTTGTCAACCTATACGAGGCGCCGAATGACTCAGGCCAGCCATGCGCAGGTGGATGAAATTCGCTATGTTCCGGCAGCGCTGGCACTGCACCAGCGGCCCGGCGTGCCCGGGATCCGAAGCACCTTCGGCACAATGACGGAGCTTTTGAACAGCCTGCGGCTGATGTTTTCAAGGCTATCGGTATACAAGTGTCCAAACGGGCACGACGTGCCGCCGACGATGGACCACGCAGCGGAAAAAGAAGTGCGGTGTCCCATGTGCGGCGAGCTCGTGCCGACCATCGGGGCGGAGGAGCTGGCGTTCAACAGCGGCGGGGCGTGCCCGTGCTGCAGCGGCACCGGCACCGTGCGTACCGTAGACCGCGCCACATTGGTGCCGGATGATCGTCTGACCATTGACGAAGGTGCCGTAGCGCCTTGGAACAGTCTGATGTGGTCGTTGATGACCGACGTGTGCCGGGCCATGGGCGTGCGCACCGACGTTCCCTTCCGGGATCTGACGCCGGAGGAGAAGCAACCATGGGCGTGCGCACCGACGTTCCCTTCCGGGATCTGACGCCGGAGGAGAAGCAAATCGTATATGATGGGCCGATGGTGAAAAAGCATATCTTTTATCGCCCCAAAAACGCCGAAAGCGTCAGCGCGGGCGAGATGGACTTCACCTATTACAGCGCGACGGCCACCGTGAAAAACGCCTTGAACAAGGTCAAGGATGAGAAAGGCATGAAGCGGGTTGAAAAATTCCTCAAGGAGGACGTCTGCCCCGACTGCGGCGGGACAAGGCTGTCCGCCCGGGCGCGCGCACTGCGCTTACGGGGCGTGGGGCTTGACTGGGTCTGCACGCTGACACTGGCTGAGCTGATCGAGTGGGTGCAGGGCGTGCCCGGCTCTTTGCCGCAGCAGATGCGGCCCATGGCCGAGAGCATCTGCGAGGCCTTTGCGCACACCGCAAAGCGTCTGGTGGATCTGGGACTGTCTTATCTTTCGTTGGATCGGGCGGCCTCTACCCTATCCACCGGCGAACGGCAGCGCACGCAGCTTGCCCGCGCGGTGCGCAACCGCACGACCGGGGTGCTGTACGTGCTAGACGAGCCCTCCATCGGTCTGCATCCCTCCAACCTGGAGGGTCTGTGCGGTGTGATGGATGATCTGGTTGCAGACGGAAACTCGGTGGTGTTGGTGGACCACGACACCCAGGTTCTTGCCCACGCGGACTGGCTGATCGAGCTCGGGCCGGAGGGCGGCGCGGGCGGCGGCAGGATCATTGCCCAGGGAACCGTGGCGGAGCTTGCTGAG
>ONCN01000076.1 GCA_900316335.1 uncultured Eubacteriales bacterium
GGGAAGATTTCGATTTCTTCCCCCTCCTTGGATCCACCCCTAATTAAAACGACCAAAAGGGTCTTAACCCTTTTGGATTACCCGCGGCTCTGAATGTTTAGCTTTTCTCGTTTTGTTTGGGTTTTTCGCAATGGATTTCTGATGACCGTAAGATGGCAGATGGACGCAGAAAAAAACGTATAGGGGTTTCTAAAAAGTCCTATACGTGCGTACATCCGTTCGAGCATACCGGCAAGGCCGGGCACATACCCGTGTGTAGGGGCGGCCATTGGCCGTCCGCGGTGAAAACAAAAAAATACAACACGCCGATGCAAATCCGCAACCCAATCGGGTACGTATTTGCATCGGCGTGTTCTATGTTTTTGTTGTTACCGCGGACGAGCGATGCTCGCCCCTACGGCGAAACACGCACCCCGTAGCACCCCGTAGTGGCCGCTGACCTCAGCGGCCAGTCGCGAAGCGCCGTTCCGGGCGTTTCCGGGTTTTGGAACGGTCGTAGATTGTACAGACCATCGAAAACCGTGCGAGTATCGAAGCGTGTGCATGCTGGCGCATGTGCGACGCGCAGCTAGTCCCCTGGGAGTCATGCGCCACTACGGGTGCGTACCCTGTGTATGGCTGCGCCTGCGCGGGGGCGGGTCAGGGGGTCATGAGCATGAACATCATGCCGCTGATGGTTTCTTTGTTGTCGGGATCGAGGAAGAGGTTGATGTACTGGTTGTCGGTCTTGTAGGTAAGGGCAAAGTCGTCCTCGGCCAGAGGATAGTTCTCCGGCTCGCCAAGCGCGGCAACGGCGTCGGACTGCTTGTCACCGACCTTGACCTTGCCGAGCACGGCAGCCTCAGAGCTCTCGTCCACACCGGGCACGTCGATCTCCTTGACAATGCCGTTGATGTCCTCGGTCACGTCCATGCCGGCATAGTGGTGCATGGTGTCCTTGAACGAGTCGCCGCCGTCGCAGGGCAGGATCTCGTCGGCCGGGCGGGTCTCTTCGCCCAGGGCGTCCTTGACGTCGGCAAAGGGCATGCCGAGCGCGAGCTTCGCGCCGTTGTAGACCAGATACAGACCGTCTGCGGCGTCGGGCGTTTCGGCGGGCTCGGTCTCGGGGGCGGGCTTGGCCGCGCAGCCGACCAGAAGCGTCAGCACCAGAACGGCACAGAGAATGGTTGCAAGCTTTTTCATATTGGTGTCTCCTTTTTGGTTTGGTTTATCTTTCAAGCGCCTTGCGCCGAAAAATCCATGCTGCCGCAGGGGTAGGCGGTATCCCCCGCGATCACGGTGAGATCATATTGCCCCGAAAGCCCGAGCTGCGCAAACAGATAGGCCGAAAAGCCCTTGCTGCCGCCCTCGGGCAGAAGCTTCTGCTCGTAGATGGGGAAGGCCTCAAGGCAGAGCTCTGACCCGTCTTGCGACAAAACCAGATAGACCCGCCCGTCGCCGGTCGCGGCGTCCTCGGGCAGCGCGCCGTAGAGATGCACGCCGTAGCCGCCGCGCTCGGTCTGAGCGCAAAGCGCGGGCCCTGCCTGACACGCTGCGGGGCTGATCCCGGCCCGGACGGGCGCGGGGAGGAAGGGCGCGGCCTGGATCACGCGCAGCAGATTTCGCTCGGCAATCTCGTAGACCACGTCGGTCCCGGGCGCAAGGTCGCTCAGATCCGGCTGATCCATCCGGCGGAAAACCGCGTTTTCATACCGGTCGATCATCCAGGGCAAAAGCGCCCGGCCAAACGAATCGCGCACCATAAACAGGCTGCTGCCATCGGATAGCCGCTCGTTTTTGGTGGCAAACCACATGTCGCGCTCCTCGCGGTCGCTCATATAGATCGCAAGCTGGGCCTCGGCGTCCTGCACGCCCTGCGGCCGCGTAAAGCGGAAGGGCGCGTGGTCGTAGCCGCAGACGATCTGCTCGTCCAGCACGCCGCCCAGGGGGAGCAGCAGCTTGTCCAGATCGCCCCGCCAGGTTTTTTCCACGCTGAATAAGACGCCGTCCAGGGCAAAAGGTTCCCGCCCGAGGCTGCGCAAAATCTCATTTTCGCCATACAGCGCGCCGCGGTAGTTCCAGTGGGAGTCCCGCCGGTGATACACGCCCTCGTCCTTGTGCGCGGTGAGGACGCCGTAGAGATCCGCATATTGCACCCCGGCCTGCGACAGCGCGTCCTGCAGCCGGAGAAGGTCGCTTCCCGCCGCCGGGCGATACCGGGCGGGCATCTGCTCGGGATAGACCGAGGATTTGTTCGGGGCCACCGCAAGGGTGAAGTGTCCGCCGGTTTCTCCCACCCGCGCCTGAATCAGACCCAGGGTGATGACAAGCGAGCGGAGCTGGTCCTCCGTCATGGGCGCTGTGCCCAGAAAATCGGGGGCCTCGCTTGCAAAGAACAGCCAGCCGTCCCGGCCCACGATGACGTTGGCGGTCTGCCCATGCAGCAGCTCGCCCTGCACGGTGTTCGAGAGTGTGAGCAGCCCTGCGCGCAGCGGCAGATGGTCGCTCACCCAGGACTCAAACTGGTCGGAAAACTGCAAATTGAGCCTTCCGTCGGCCACATACGCAGGCAGCGCGGCGAGCTGGCGCTTTTCCAGGCTCGCGTCGTTTTTGAAAAACGGGAACAGGGCCGCCGGCAAAAACAGCAGCACGAAAAACAGCCCCGCGTAGAGCAGCTTGAAGCGTTGTTTCATCTTGCGTCCCCTCCTTTCAGAACCGGAAATAGATGAAGGGGTTGTAGCTCGAGCTGACCAGCGTGAGCACCGACAGCGCAAAGAGCAGCATCGAGCCTGCGTAGGACAGGCCGTCATACAAGCCTGCGCGCCCCCCGGCCTCGGCCCGTTCGCGCAGCAGGCGGAACACGGGCGTCGCAGTCAAAAGCCCAAAGCCGAAGGCCAGCCAGAACACCGGCGAGAGCAGCGAGAGGATCTCGGCGCTCGCGGCGGCCGCGCCGGAGCTGGGCACAAGCATCGCGCCCAGAACGCCGAGGCCGAGCGCCAGGCTGTCCGCCCGGAAGAGCACAAAGCCCAGCACCACCACCAGCAGCGTATAGACGTGGCCAAGCGGCCGGAACCATTTCTTTTTGGTTGGGACGATCTGATAGGTCTCCAGCATCTGCCACAGACCGTGCCACAGCCCCCACAAAATAAAGGTGAAGCTCGCCCCGTGCCAAAGGCCTGTGAGGAAGAAGACGATCCACTTGTTTCTCGTGGTGCGCGCCTTTCCGCGGCGGCTGCCGCCCAGGGGGATATAGACGTATTCCTTAAACCAGGTGGACAGCGAGATATGCCACCGCCGCCAGAAGTCCTGGATGCTGCCGGCGATGAGGGGGTAGTTGAAGTTCTCCAAAAAATCGAAGCCGAACACGCAGCCAAGGCCGATGGCCATGTCGCTGTAGCCGCAGAAGTCAAAGAAGATCTGCAGCGTGTAGCACACCGCGCCAAGCCAGGCCGCGGCGGTGCCGAGCTGCCCCGGGGCCAGGGAGAACACCTTGTCCGCCACAAGGCCCATCTGGTTGGCGATCAGCACCTTTTTGGCAAGGCCGAAGCAGAAGCGCCGCACCCCGCGGCACACGCGATCCAGGCTGAACGTCCGGCTGTCGATCTGCCGGGCGATGTCGGCGTAGCGCACGATCGGCCCCGCGATAAGCTGGGGAAAGAAGGAGATGTACAGCAGCACCGAAAACAGGCTTTTTTGCACGTTTTTCTTGTCGCGGTAGACGTCGATCACATAGCTCAAGCCCTGGAAGGTGAAAAACGAGATGCCGATCGGCAGCCGGATCTGCGGCGCCGGGATCGCAAGGCCCGTGAGCGAGCCAAGAAGCTGCGCCAGAAACCCGGTGTATTTGTAAAACACCAGAAGGCCGATGTTCAAAAGGACCGCAAGCACCACGGCGGGCCTGTCCCACCTGGTTCCGGCAGCGCCCAGGCCGAACAGGTAGTTCAGCACAATGGAAACCAGCATGATCATCACCGCCACCGGCTCGCCGAAGGCGTAGAAAACCAGGCTGGCCGCCGCCAGCAGGAGATTTCGCGCCGTGTGGCTGCGGATCACGGCGTAGAGCAAAAACGTGACGGGGAAAAACAGAAACAAAAAGGTCAATGAGCTGAAGGTCATAGTCGGCGCAAACGCTCCTTTTCCTGCAAGATCAAGGCCTATTATAGCACACCATCGGCCCGGACACAAAGGGAATTTGCCAAAATCCGGCAAAACCCGTGCTTTTTTTCGCCGCGCGTGGTATAATGGGGCAAAACCCGCCGCACAGCGGCGCGGCCCAGGCCGCGGAAAGGAGCGCACCATGGATATCGAAGCTGTATTGGACCGGTCCTGTTGGGTGATCGACGCGCTGCCCCGGCAGGTCCCGGCAGACAGCCCCGGGCAGTTTTTCGCCGTGGAGCGGTATTTGCTGCACGGGCCCGAGCGGGACGTGTTCGCCCGGCGCGCGGCGCGGATCCTGCTCAAGCTGAGCTGCTACTGCGAGCTGTCGCTGTTTTACCCGCGCAGCGAAAGGACCCTCGAAACCCCCGCGCCCGAGACGCTGGATCAGGCGGTGCAAGACGTGCTGACCGGCCGCGGCCCCGAGCCGGAGCTGTTTGTGCTCCTGCCGGGGGCGGACACGCTTTTGCGCCTGGGCGCAGACGAGCTGTGCCTCACGCTCTATGACCCGCCCGAGGACCTTCTTTGGCTGCTCGGGCAGCTTGCCCGGGCCGAGGGATTGTTCCTCTGGCAGCCGCCCCGATAACGAAACGCCAGCCGCCGGGGGCCCGGCGGCTGGCGTATTTCGTCATTCCGCTGCAAACAGCGCGTCCAGATAGCTGCAGCGCCTGGCGCACCAATCCTTCAGATAGTCGAAGTTTTCCTCGTAGGTCGCCAGGGGCTTCTTCTGCCCGGCGACGTACCAGGTCTTGATGCTCCAGCCGGCCTCGGCGTAGTTTCGCGCGAAGACGGGCGCATAGGTCTCGCGCTCGGCGGCCAGAAACCCGCCGTCTGCGCCCAAAGAGGCAAAGAATTCGGCGTGCGCAAGATACAGCGCCTTGACCTGCGCGCGGAACCAGGGCAGATCCGCCAGATACACGTACAGGTTGCAGCCGTTTGCGTACAAGCCCTCGGGCGAGGCGGTCTGCGCGCCGTGCTCGTCCAGATTTGGGTTGGAGTTGCCGGCCGACAGGTCGTAGTCCCAGGCGGGCCCGGCATACAGAAGGCCGTCCTTGCAGTAGAAGTAGACCGAGCTGAAGTTGAAGTCGTGCGTCTTCAAAAACTCGTTGAGCAGATAGTACCGGACAAAGGACGGCACGTCGATCACCCGGCGGATGGCCGTCTCGTCGCCCGTGCGCAGCGCGTCAAAGACGGTCTCCATGGTCTGCCGGATGTAGCGGCTCTGCTCGCCCGTGGCGTCCTCGGGCTCGGTGATCGCAAAGCGGATGCCGCCCGCGGTGAGATAGCGCACGCCCGCCTCCATGCGGCTGACCTCCAGCTCCAGCATGAAGTCCTTTTTCCCGTCGTTGCCCTCGAGGTCCAGATTGACGTGCTCCTTGTTGACCTGCACGGGCTCAAACAGATCGTAGCAGCCGCGGAAGGAGCCGTCCATCCACAGCTCCACATACCGGTGGTTGGAGGTGTGGGCAAGCCCCAGCTCACGGGCGATCGCGTTTGCCATGTCGTTTCTCAGCAGGGTGGGGTCAAAGGTGTTGGCAAGCAGGGCCCACTTTTTGCCCTTGCCCAGGCCCAGCAGCGTCTGCTTTTTGTCATATTTAAAGGTATAGGCCTTCTTCTCCACCCAGGTGTGCGCGGTGGAGTGGCCGCGGACCTTCACGCGGATCGGGGCGGTCTGTCTCGAGCCGTCCACGTCGGTGACGGTGATCACCGCATTGACGTAGTCGTCCTCCTTTTGCAGGGCCGTGCCGTTGCCCGCCCGGGTGCTGATGTAAATGCGGGGCACCACCAGCGGCAGCTCGTCCGGGCCGGACAAGAGCGCGTCAAACAGGCTCCTTGCCCGATACAAAAAGCTCACCATCTGCGCGCGGGTGCAGCGCCCGTCGGGGGCAAAGTGGATCTCGTCCGCGCCCTGGGTGACGCCGTTTGCCGCGGCCCATGCCACCGCGGCGGCAAAGTAGTCGTCGGCACGGACGTCCTCAAACTGCGCCCCGCCCGTGACGGCGGGGGCGCCCACCGCCCGATGGAGGAAGGTGACCAGCTCCGCCCGGGTGCAGCCGAGCGCCGGGCTGAAGCGCCCCTGGCCGGTGCCCTGGGTGATCCCCTGCGCGACCGCCCACAAAACGGCCTCGTGATACCAGCTCTGCGCCCCGATGTCCGAAAAGGGCTCTGCGCCCGTCGGCGCCTGCGCCGTCTCCGGGCAGCCCATGGCCCGCCACAAGAAGGTCACGGCCTGCGCTCGGGTGCAGACGTCGTCGGGCGAAAAGCTCGTCTGGCTGGTGCCGGCGGTGATGGGCGGCGCATGCCGCAGCGCCCAGCACACCGCGTCATAAAAATAGTCCTGCTCGCGCACGTCTGCAAAGGGCTGCTCGGCGGCGAGGGCCGCGCCTGCAAGCAGGGCAAGCAGCAGCATGGCGCATACGCCCAGCGCCAGGGCTCGGATGGTTCTGTTCATGGGGTTCCCTTCTTTTCCGGTTTTTCCAGATTGTACCACATGCGCGGCCAATCGTCAACGTACCGGACGAATTTTGTCGCATATCTTTCCGCAAAGTGCCCTGTTTTTGGGAAAACCGGCGGAAAAACGTTGACGGAGGTTGTTCGGTTTGGTATAATATACGGTACCAAACCCTTACTTCACGCAAGTTGCTCCGCCCGGCGGAGCCCGGCCCGGAAAGGAGCGGCGCGTATGGATCCCAATCTCAAGCGGCTTTTGCGCAGCGAAACCTATCTCTGCGTGGCAGCGCTGTTGATCTTTGCCGCAGTGACGGCCTTTTACCGCTATTTTATCCTCGCTGCCGCCTTGGCCGGCACGGCCCTGGTGCTTGTGGGCCTGTCTGTGATCCTCAGCCGCCAGCGGGCAAAGGGTGTTGCGGCCTACGTCCAGTCCAGCGTGGACGTGCTCAGCGACCAGGTGGCTGCCAACGCCCCCTATCCCATGGCAACCGTGCGCCTGTCCACGGGGGAGATCTTGTGGCACAACCACCAGTTTGCCAAGCTTCTGGGCCAGAGCGACTCCAAGGTGGGCAAGCCCATCACCGCCGTCTTCCCCGACCTCGGCCTGGACTGGGTCCGCGCCGGCAAGGTGGAGAGCGAGGAGGATCTGGTCTGGCGCGACCGCCGCTTCCGCACGTTGGGCTACGTGCCCAAGTCCGGCGGCGAAAAGCAGGACGTCGCGCTTTTGCAGTGGCTCGACTCCACCGAGCTTCTGACCACGCGGGATGAATATCTCCGCTCCCGCCCGGTGGTGTCCATCATCCTCATCGACAACTACGACGAGCTCACCAACAACCTCACCGACACCGCCGTGTCCACGCTCAACGCCGCCATCGGCCAGCGCATCAGCACCTGGGCCGAAAACATCGGCGGCCTGCTGCGCAAGCTTGAGCGCAACCGCTTTTTGTTCCTGTTTGAGGCCAAGGATCTCTACCGCATCACCGAGGGCAAGTTCTCGCTGCTCGACAACATCCGCCAGGTGACCAGCCCATCGGGCATCGCGGCCACCCTCTCCTTCGGTGTGGGCAAGGACGGCGCGAGCTTCCAGGAGGACTATGACTTTGCGGCCCTGGCCCTCGAGATGGCCCTCTCCCGCGGCGGCGACCAGGCGGTCATCAAGGATAAATATGACTTCTCCTTCTACGGCGGCCGCTCGGTCGAGGCCGAGCGCCGCACCAAGGTCAAATCCCGCGTGATGGCCTCTTCGCTCTCGGCGCTCATCGAGCAGTCGAGCCGGGTCTTTGTCATGGGCCACAAAAACGCAGACTTTGACGCCATTGGCGCTGCCGCCGGCGTGTGCGCCCTGTGCCGTGCCAAGGAAAAGCGGGCGCAGATCGTGGTGGACCTGAAAAACAATGCCGCAGGCCGGCTCATTGACCTCCTGCGCGAGGAGCCGCACTACAAAGACGGCTTTGTCTCCGCCCAGGACGCGCTGATCCAGGCCGACGCCAGGACGCTGCTCGTGGTGGTCGATACCAACCGCCCCGAGATGGTGGAAAGCCAGGCGCTTTTGGAGTCTCTCAACCGCGTGGCCGTCATTGACCACCACCGGCGCGCCGCGGATTATATCTCCAACGCCGCGTTGAGCCTGCACGAGCCCTTCGCCTCCTCGGCCAGCGAGCTTGTCACCGAGCTTTTGATGTACGCCGTGGATGCAAAGGACATCCTCCCGGGCGAGCTCAAGGCGCTGCTTGCGGGCATCGTGCTCGACACCAAGAACTTTACCGTCCGCGTCAACAGCCGGACCTTTGAGGCCGCGGCCTTCCTGCGCTACCAAGGCGCGGACCCCGTAGAGGTCAAGCGCCTGTTCCAAAGCGACTTTGAGCAGACCGTCCGCCGCTACCAGATCATCGAGGCCGCCCGGGTCTACCGCGACTCGCTTGCCGTGGCCTGCGAGGACCGCGAGATCAGCCGGGCGCTGGCCGGGCAGGCTGCCGACGAGCTTTTGAACATCGACGGCATCGACACCTCCTTCGTCCTCTTCCGCCAGCCGGACGGCATCTATATCTCCGCCCGGTCGCTGGGCAAGGTGAACGTGCAGATGGTGCTCGAGCCCCTCGGCGGCGGCGGCAACGCGGCCTCCGCGGGCGCCCAGCTCAAGGGCCGGAATATGGAAACCGCGCGGCAGGAGGTCATCAAGGCCATCGACAACTATTTTGAGAGCTGATCATACCACAACATCAGAAACGGAGGTATTCCCATGAAAGTGATCTTATTGCAGGACGTCAAGGGCCAGGGCAAAAAGGGCCAGCTTGTGGACGTGTCCGACGGCTACGCCAGAAACTATATGCTGCCCCGGAAAATGGCCATCGAGGCCACGGCAGACAATATCAACACCATGCGCATGAACGACAAGGCCCGCCAGGAGAAAGAGCAGCGCGGCCGCGAGGCAGCCGCGGCGCTTGCGGCCAAGCTGCGCGAGATGACGCTGGAGGTCCGCTGCAAGGGCGGCGGCGCGGGCCGTCTGTTCGGCTCGGTCACCAGCCAGGAGGTCTCCGACGCGCTCAAGGCCGAGGGGGTTGAGCTCGATCGCCGGAAGATCGTCATCGACGAGCCCATCAAGACCGTGGGCCTGTATACCGTCAAGTGCAAGCTGGGCTATGAGATCTCCGCCCCCCTGCGCCTGGAGGTCAAGGAAAAATAACCCCCTGCCCCGCCAGTGGGGCAGACGAGAGAGGTGAGCGTCATGCCAGAATTGGACGAGCTGCTGTCCCGCCAGGTCCCGCAGTCGCCGGAGGCCGAGCAGGCTGTGTTGGGGTCGATCCTCATCGACAGCCGCTGCGTGAAGGATATCATCGGGATGCTTCGGCCCGAGGACTTTTATCTGCGGCAAAACCGCGAGATCTTCGAGACCGTCTATTCCATGTTCAACTATTCCCAGGTCATCGACCCGGTGACGGTGCTCGACAAGCTGAAGGAAAACGGCTACTACGAGGAGAACACCACCCCGAAGTATATCATGCAGCTTATGGAGATCACGCCCACGGCTGCCAACGTTAAGCAGTATGCCGGCATCGTGCGCGACAAGGCGCTGCTGCGCGGCATCAGCCAGGCTGCCGACGAGATCAACCAGACCGTCTATGAGGGCGTGGGCACCGCCAACGAGATCCTTGAGGTGGCCGAGCGGAAGGTCTATTCTCTGCGCCGCGGCAACATGGACGACGCGCTTGAGCGCATCGGCACCGTCATGGTCAAGCTCTTCGCCCACCTCAACGAGCTCAACCAGTCCGGGGAGGAGTTCCCCGGCTATTCTACCGGCCTTCGGGACCTCGACCGACGCATCAACGGCCTGAACAAGTCCGATCTGATCATCCTGGCCGCCCGTCCCGGCATGGGCAAGACCACCATCGCGCTGAACATCCTCTCTGCGGTGGC
>ONCN01000102.1 GCA_900316335.1 uncultured Eubacteriales bacterium
GTGGATCCAAGGAGGGGGAAGAAATTCGAAATCTTCCCCCTCCTTGGCGTGTCTTTGGTTACTTTCTGCACGAGCAGAAAGTGACGCCCCCGGCAGGGTAAGCAGGTTGCAGGGTTGTGAGCGTTATCGTTGGGTGGCGGGGGGCCTGTGCAACCTCCAACCTATCTCAACACCGGCGGTGCCCACAATGGCGCTTCGCGACGGGTCGATGTGGTCATCGACCCCTACGAGCTCTGAGAATCGAGGCGCTTCGCGACTGGCCGCTGTGGTCAGCGGCCACTACGGGATGGTGCGTGTGTAGGGGCGAGCATCGCTCGTCCGCGGCGGAGGCTATTGATAACACAACGCCGATGCAAATTCGTACCCGGTTGGGTTTTGCGAATTTGCATCGGCGCGTTCCATATTTGGGGTTGTTACCGCGGACGGCCGATGGCCGCCCCTACAAGGTTACGTTGCCGGTGGGTGCGGCGGTGGCCGCATGGGTATCGCGGATCAGAGGGTGGCGAGGACGGAGGCGCAGCGGGGGCAGAGGCCGTCGGGGTTGGGCTGGGTGGAGTGCATCCAGCAGCGGGGGCACTTGGTGCCGCGCGCTTCGCTGACCTGGATCAGAAGGCCGGGGAAGTTTGTGCCGTGGTCCACCACGCACAGACTGGGATCGGCGCTGTGCAGAATATCCGTGCCGCCCTGGCAGCTTGAGACGATGAACAGCTCCGCCAGATCCATGCGGCGGATGGCCGCAAGCGCCTGCTTTGCGCTCTCGTCCTCGGCCAAAAGGTCCACGTGGGCCTCGAGCGCCTTGCCGATGCGCTTGTCGGCGCGGGCCTGCTCAAGCACGCCGTTGACGTCCTCGCGCACGCGGATGAGGGTGTCCCACTTGGCCATGGCCGCATCGTCAAGCGCGTATTCGGTGAAGGGCTGGTTCATGTCGTTGAAGAGGATGTTGCGCGCATCGTCGCCGGTGCGGTGGGGCATGGCCTGCCAGATCTCGTCGCCGGTGAAGGCAAGGATGGGCGCAAAGAGCTTGGCCATGGTGTCCACGATGAGATAGAGCGCGGTCTGCGCCGAGCGGCGCTTGAGGCCGTCTTTGGCCTCGCAGTAGAGGCGGTCTTTGATGATATCCAGATAGAACTGGCTGAGCTCGACCACGCAGAAATCGTTGATCGCGTGGGTCAGAACGTGGAACTCATAGTTGTCATAGGCCTTAAAGCCGGTTTCGATGAGGGCGTTGAGACGGGTCACGGCCCAGCGGTCGAGCTCAAGCATCTGCTCGGGCGGGACGAGGTCGTTTGCGTCGAAGCCGTCGAGGTTGCCCAGGCAGTAGCGGGCGGTGTTGCGGAACTTGAGATAGTTCTGGCTGAGTTGCTTGAAGATCTCCTTGGAGCAGCGCACGTCGGCGTGGTAGTCGGCGGAGGCAGCCCACAGGCGGAGCAGATCTGCGCCGAATTGCTTGGTGATCTCCTCGGGGGCGATGCCGTTGCCAAGGCTCTTGTGCATGGCGCGGCCCTCGCCGTCTACGGTCCAGCCGTGGGTGAGGCAGGCCTTGAAGGGCGCGCCCTCGCCCAAGGCGCCAACAGAGGTCAGAAGGCTCGACTGGAACCAGCCGCGGTACTGGTCGGCGCCCTCAAGATAGACGTCAGCGGGCCAGTTTTCCGCATCGTCCCGACGCAGAGAGGCGATATGCGACGAGCCGGAGTCAAACCAGCCGTCAAGGGTGTCGGTCTCTTTGTCAAAGGTCTTGCCGCCGCAGTGCGGGCAGGCAAAGCCCTCGGGGATGAGCTCCATGGCCTCGCGCTCAAACCAGACGTTGGAGCCGTGCTCGCCGAACAGGCGGGAGACGTTGTCGATGGTCTCGGCGGTGCAGACGGGCTTGCCGCAGTCCTTGCAGTAGAACACGGGGATGGGCAGACCCCAGCGGCGCTGGCGGGAGATGCACCAGTCGGCGCGCTCGCGGATCATGCTGACCATGCGGTCCTTGCCCCAGGCGGGCAGCCAGCGGATGCCGTCGCAGGCCGCGGCGGCCTCGTCCTTGAACGACTCCACCGAGCAGAACCACTGCGGGGTGGCGCGGAAGATGATGGGGCTCTTGCAGCGCCAGCAGTGGGGATAGGAGTGGGTGATCTGCTCAGAGGCCAAAAGCATGCCGCTTTGCTTCATATCCTCAAGGATGATGGGATTGGACTCCTCGGTTCTAAGCCCGGCATATTTGCCGGCGTAGTCGGTGTGGCGGCCATGGTCGTCCACGGGCACGACCAGGTCCATGCCGTAGCGCATACAGGTCTGGTAGTCGTCGGCGCCGAAGCCGGGGGCGGTGTGGACGCAGCCGGTGCCGGAGTCCATGGTGACGTACTCGGCGTTGAGCAGTCTGGAGGTCTTGTCCAGGAAGGGGTGCTGGGCCAGCATATTCTCAAAGAAGGAGCCGGGGTGGGTCTCGAGGATCTCAAAGCTGTCAAAGCCGGCCACGGCCATGACCTTTTCAGCCAGGGCCTCGGCGAGGATGTAGCGCTCGCCGTTGGGGGCCTTGACGATGGCGTAGGACTCTCTGGGGTGCAGGGAGATGCCCATGTTGCCGGGCAGGGTCCAGATGGTGGTGGTCCAGATGACGAAATACAGGCCGTTCAGATCCATGTGGCTGAGCTTGCCCAGATCGTCGCGCATGGGGAACTTGACGTACACGGTGGTGCAGGGGTCGTCCTGATACTCGATCTCGGCCTCAGCCAGGGCGGTCTCGTCCTTGGCGCACCAGTAGACGGGCTTGAGGCCCTTGTAGATATAGCCCTTTTCAAACATCCTGCCGAAGACCTTGACCTCCTCGGCCTCGAAGGCCTTGTCCATGGTCAGATAGGGACGGTCCCAGTCGGCCAGGATGCCCAGGCGCTTGAACTCCTCGCGCTGGCGGTTGACAAAATCGCGGGCAAACGCCTCGCAGGCGGAGCGGAACTCGGGGATGGACATGGCGTTGCGGTTGAGCTTGTTCTTTTTGATGATGGCAGACTCAATGGGCATGCCGTGGTTGTCCCAGCCGGGGGTGTAGGGGGTGTCGAAGCCCCGCATGGCGTGGGAGCGGACGATGAAGTCCTTGAGGGTCTTGTTCAGCGCGTGGCCCATGTGGATATCGCCGTTGGAGAACGGAGGGCCGTCGTGCAGCACAAAACGGGGCTTGCCGGCGTTCTTTTTGCGCAGCTCCTTGTACACGTCGATCTTGTTCCAGCCCTCGAGCATGGCGGGCTCGCGCTGCGGCAGCCCGCCGCGCATGGGGAAGTCGGTCTTCGGGGTGATGATGGTGTTTTTGTAGTCCATGTGTGATAACTCCTTGTCGGATGATTTTTTCGCAATCGTGCGGCACAACGCAACAGCGCCCTCGTCTCGTAAGAGACAAAGGCGCTGTTCCTCTGCGGTACCACTCTCATTGCCGCGCACGGGCGCGGCCGCTTGACCATGGTGTAACGCCCATGAAACGTCCCGGTCTACCGGGCCGCGGGGCGGCCTTTGGGCGGGATGCTCGGGGAGGATTTGCGTTTGCTCGTGACGCCGCCTTACACCGGCCGACGGCTCTCTTTGCACAGCGGAGCTACGCCTGTTCCCTTCAACGCAGATGGCGATATGGCGCCCGGGCTTACTTGCCCTGGGGCTTGTAGTTGCGGCCGAACTGCAGGTCGGCGAACTTTTCATTGGCCCGGCGCTCAATGTCCAGAGCGGGCATGATCCGGGTGGTAGCGGTGGGATCGGGGTTGGGAATGTTGCCGGTGATGCGGCCCACGTTCTCTTCGATCTGGGCGGCGATCTCCTCGGCGGAGGGCTTTTCGTCGGCCTCGGCCTCATAGTCATAGGCCTTTTTGGTGGGGCGCACGGCGCCGCGCTCGGCCTGGGGGGTGATGCTCTTGAGCGCGTCGAGGGTGCGCTGCTGCTTTTGGATCTGGGCCTCCACAGCGGCGATATACTCGGCGGTCGCGGAACGGGCCTTGCCCAGCCGCTCCTGCTCGGCCTCCACGGCGGAGTCGAGATCGCGGCTCTTGTTCTGCGCGGTGCTCTCGGCCTGGCGCACAAGCTCGGCGCTCTTCTTCTCGGCCTGGGCAATCATATCGTCGCAGGTCTTCTGGGCCTCCTGCAGGGCGGCCTTCATGGTGGCCTCGCCGGCCCGGTATTCCTCTAACCGCTCGACCAGAAGCCGCATCTTGCTCTTGAGCACGGCGTTTTCCTTGTAGAGGGTGAGGTAATCGTCCATCAGCGGCTCAAGGAAGTCATCCACAGACTTCATGACGTAGCCGCCGATCTTGGCTTTTTCAAAGGATACTTCTTGCAGGTCTTGAGGTGTCAGCATGGTGTGGCAGCTTCCTTTCCGTGATTAGAAATAGATCCCGTTGTTTTCCAGCTCTTCCACCAGATCGCCCACGATCTCAACGTTGTAGGGGGTGATGATGTAGGTGGAGATGGCGACCTTCTTGATCTTGCCGTCGAGCGCATAGGCGCAGCCGGAGAGGAAGTCGACCAGGCGTCTTGCCACGTCCTTGTTGGTGGACTCGAGGTTGAGCACGATCGACTTCTTGTCGCGCAGATGGTCGGCAACCTCAGAGACGGTGTCGAACCGGTCGGGCTTGACCAAAATCACCTGCATGGCGGAGTTGCCATTGATATTGACCACCTTGGCCGGACCGTTCTGGCGGCGGGAGGTCTCTCTGGACTCAGAGGCGGAGTAGGCAGAGCGTCTGGCCGGAGCCGCGGTGGCGGCGGAGGCGGCAGCGGGCGCTTCCATCTCTTCGTCTTCGTAGTCGTCGTATTCTTCTTCGTCTTCCTCGTTGTAGGGGCGAGTGAGCTTTTTGAGTTCATCCATAAATCCCATGATGCGGTTCCTCCTGTATCTATCTAACTTGTCTATATTTGATATTGTCTGGCGCCGAAGATCGCCGTGCCAACGCGGATCATCGTGGCCCCCTGGGCGATGGCGTCCTCGAAATCGTCGGTCATGCCCATAGAGAGGCATACCATAGATACATTATCGTATTTTTCTGCCGCAATGTCAACAAAAAGATTGCGCATTTTTGCAAAATATTTACAATTATCTCCCTTTTTTTCGCTGATGGGAGGAATTGCCATCAACCCGCACAGCAAAACGCCCGGATATGCGCCCATCTGCCCGGCAAGCACGCGGGCCTCGTCGGGCGTGAAGCCGCCCTTCTGCGGCTCGTTGCCGATGTTGATCTCAAAGAGGATCTTTTGGCAAACGCCCTTTTTGAGCGCCGCCTTGTTCACGGCTGCAAGGAGCTCGAGCCGGTCGACCGACTGGATGAGATCCACCGCGCCGACCACCTTGTTGACCTTGTTGGTCTGCAAATGGCCGATAAAGTGGACCGGCACGCCTTCGTAGGCGCCCTGGGGGAGCTTTTCCGTCAGCTCCTGGACCCGGTTTTCGCCGCAGCAGTCCACACCGGCCTGAACGGCCTCGCGCACGCGCGCGGCGTCGTTCATCTTGGTCGCGGCGCAAAGCAGAATATCCGACGGCTCGCGCCCGGCCTCGCGCGCGGCCCGCTCCATGCGCGCGCGGATGGCGGCCACGTTTTGCGCGATACTCATTTGACCATCACCTTTCCGTTGAAGATCGGCTCTTTGGTGAGAATGATCTCATCCTCGGGCCAGAGATTTTTGGTGCTGCTCTTGTCGAGCTTGACGATGTAGCTCTCGCCGTTGTCGTAGATGATCTCCACGGTCTTCCAGCTCGCCTCGGCGCCTTCGAGCACGTACACGCCGCTTTCGCCCTCGTCGTTGACGTAGATCGCGGTTTTCGGCACGCGCAGGCCGGACTTGTCGTCAAAGATCAGATCCGCGCTCTGGCTGCGGGAGGAGACCGCGTCCTGGATCAGCTCGTCGGAAGAGAGGATCAGCACGCACTTGCCGTCCTCGTCGGCGCCGATGCGCTCGATGCGCATGGGCACGTTTTCATAAAAGTCATAGGCAAACGACACCGAGACCTTGCGGCCCGTGGAGCGCCCGGCCAGGCTTTCGCTGTCTACCACGGTCACGTAGTACCACTTGGGCGAAGTGACGAGCTTGCCCAGCGCGTGGCTGTCCACGCTCTGGGGCTGGACGTTCTCGATCTCAGAGACCTTGGCGTCGTTGATAAACTCGTGCGTCAAAACGCCCTCATAGCCGTCAACCACGCTGGAAAAATACCCCGCGCGGTCCACCGTGACCGAGCCGGACTGGCTCTTGGCCTCGGTGTAGAGGTCGTTGAGCTGGTTGCGCACGGCGGTGATGCGGCCCCAGAGCGTCTTTGCGTCAGAGGAGGTGATATACCGGCGCAGCACGTAGGATTTGAGCTGCTCCGCCGTGCCGTCGGCAAAGGTGAAGTCCCGGCGGCTGACGTAGGACGAGATCTGGTTCATGGCCCGGATGATGTCCGAGTCCAGCGTGGCGGACTCGGCGTCTGAGGCCGAGAAGGAATAGGCGTATTCCATCTGGCCAAGCTCCTCCTCGAGCTGGTCGATGCGGTTTTGCCGGGCCTGGGCTTCGGCGTCGAGGAAGGTGGAGGCCACGCTCATGTCCTTGCCCACGCGCTCGCCCTCGGACCGGGTGAGCACCACGATGTCCTGCTCAGAGCGCAGAACCTGCTCGTCGCGCACCACAAAGCCGGAGGTGGAGATCCCATCGCCGACTTCGTAGAGCACCGCCTTATAGGTGGTGAAGCCCGTGTCCGGCACCCGGACCACGGAAAACACCAGATAGCTTGCCACCACCACACACAGCAGGATGACAATGACTCTTACGTACCCTTCGCCCTTCATAGGCGTCCTCCTTATGCTCCGCCGCGGACGGAGGACGCAGGGCCGAACGGCTCAGAGTCCGCCGCCGAAGCGCACCGGCCTTGCCGGCACCACGGTGGAGATCGCGTGTTTGTAGATCATCTGCTGCTTGCCCTCGGTGACCAAAAGGACCACAAAGCTGTCAAAGCCGGTGATGACGCCCTTCATCTGAAAGCCGTTCATCAAAAACACCGTGACGAGCTGCCGGTCCTTCCGGGCCTCGTTCAAGAACAGATCCTGTAGGGTTTCTGTGTTTGCCATAGGTCTTTCCTCATTTCTGTATGATCTGCGGCCAAGGCCGCAGCCCTATGGTAACACAATTCGCTTGTCAAACACCGCCGAACCCTGTCGGCGGGCGGGAATTCCGGCGCTCAGAAAAGGCCCTCGCGCCGGGCGAGCTCCAGGGCCCGGCCCAGCGGATCGGGGGTTTCGTCCAGCCAGATCCAGTGGATCTGCTCGTTGCGGCGAAACCAGGTGAGCTGCCGTTTGGCATAGCGCCGGGAGGCCTGCTGGATCTGACAGACGGCCTCGGGCGCGGTGATTTCGCCGCGCAAGGCCCGGGCCATCTCCTTGTAGCCGATGGCCTGCATGGCCGTGGCGGCGGGGTCGATGCCCCGCGCAAGCAGGGCGCGAACCTCTTGCTCCAGGCCCTGGTCCATCATCTGCTCCACACGGCGGTCGATGCGCTCATAAAGAAGTCTTCGGTCGCGGTAGTTCAGGCCCAGCCACAGGGGCTGATATTTGGGCGGCCGTTTCTTCGACTCGGCAATGTGCCACGAAAGCGGCAGACCCGTGACCAGAAAGACCTCCATGGCCCGGATGATCCGCTTGCGGTCAGACAGATGCAGCCGCTGGGCGGTCTCGGGGTCGGCGTCCTTGAGCATATCGTAGACGTAGTCAATGCCCTTGCGCTCGGCGGCCTGCTCGAGCCACTGGCGCTCGCCGTTGCCCGAGGGCGGGGCGAAGGACTCGCCCTTGACCAGGCTGTCCATGTATAGCCCGGTGCCGCCCGCCACGATGGGCACGGCGCCGCGCGCGCGGATCTCCCCGATGGCTTGATCGGCGAGCTCCACATAGCGGCTGACGGAGAAATCCTCGGCGGGGTCGGCCACGTCCAAAAGATGGTGCCTTACGCCCTCCATCTCCGCCGGGGTGGGCTTGGCGGTGCCGATATCCATGCCGCGGTAGATCTGCATGGAGTCACAGGAGATCACCTCGCCGCCCAGCTTTTTCGCCAGGGCGACAGCCAGCTTGGTCTTGCCCGAGGCCGTCGGCCCGGCAACGCAGATAAGACGGTCAGTCATAATGGGTTCCTTTCTGTCGGCCGCATTGCTTCGCGCGCGGCCGATGAAGCGGCGCGAAAGCGCCATGAAGCATGGCCTTCGGCCATATGAAGCGGCCTTCGGCCATGAAGCGCGGCGTTCGCCGCATGGGGCACAGCCGGGCGGGGTGCG
>ONCN01000153.1 GCA_900316335.1 uncultured Eubacteriales bacterium
AACAGTCCGGTGGACTGTTCTGTATTTTATTCCCCGGTTGCGGCGGCTCTGCCGCCGGAACTGGGATCCACAGCCATCGCCCCTACACACGGATACGCATTCGCCCGGTGTCCCTACACACGGATACGCACCCCGGCCTTGTACACGCGGATACGCACCTGCCGCTGCGGGTTTCAATCCTGTTCGTTCATCTGCTCCACCAGGCGGAAGATGTAATCCCACAACTGTTCCACCTGGTCGGAGGTCTCGCCGCTCGGACGGGCGGGCAAAGACAGCTTCATACGTCTCACCTCCTTTCTGGTCGGTTGTGTGCGCCCCAAAAGGGCGCAGGGCTCTGGCGTCTTACAGGTCGCGATGCTTGCGGGTCAGCCAGCTAAGCTGCTCGATGCGGCAGCCGCCGCGTCCCTCCAGCCGCAGGCGGAAGCTGTCGCAGACGCGCGGATGCAGCGGGAGCTTCTGCACGTGCCGCCGGTTGGAGACCAGCGTCCCCTTGCGCAGCCACGGGCCGCCGTCGTAGGAGGCGTAGACCCTGGCCTCGGCCCCGAGCTCCAGACTCAGGCGCAGTCTGAGCGCCGTGACCTCGCGCAGGGCCGCAAGGGTCGGGCCGAGATCGCCGGTCTCGGCGTACCAGTCCACGTCCCGGCTGTCGCCTGCAAGGGGCTGGGCCAGCACCGGGCCGTTCCACGCGCGGGTGAAGCGCAGCGCGCCGCCCTCGCTCCAGGCCAGGAAAAACCCCTCGTCGCCCTGGCGATACCAAAGCCCCGTCTCAAGATCCAGCACGAAGAGACGGTCGTCGCCCTGCTCGGTCTTCATGCTGACCCAGTAGCGGTCCGGCCCGGCGGCGGCCACGGCGCTGTGATACCGCACGCGGCCCAAGGGCTCTGAGATCAGGCGCGGCAGGGTGCCGTTGTAGACGCAGATCCCGCGGCCGGATTTGTAATACAGCTCCCCTCTGACCACGCACAGGCTGCGCCAGCTTCCGGGTTCGACGCCCTCCAGGGCCACGGTGCGGATCGTATGCGCGCCATCGTCGCTTGGAAACACCTTTTCAAGACAGTTTTCTTTGAAAAAAAGTGGATTGCCGCCAAGAACCGCCGCGCCCGTAAACGGTCCCTGCGAGCCGCGGACAGCCACATAGCTGTCGGAGGCCAGGCCCTGGAAGACGGCCCAGTTGCGAAAATCGCCGAGCTTGCAGGCCAAAATCTCGTTTTTGCCGCCGCCCCAGCGGCATCCCCAAAGCCGGTTCTGGCAGCTCACGACAAAGTCCAGCTCCGGCATGGGTCTGGCAAGCGTGACAAAGGCGTTGCCCTGGCCGGTGAGCTCCACCTCCACCCGGCCCGAGAGCAGGCCCTGGAGAATGAGATAGTCCCCCTGGCCGTCGCCCGCCTGGTCGCGGTGGGCGGCCTGGATCACATGGCTGCCGGCAAGCAGCGTCTCGACCTCGTCCAGACCGTAGAGCTCGCCAAGCTCGCCCAGCCGCGCGGTGATCTCCACGCCGTCCCAGGCGCGAAGCTCCGCCGCAGCGCCCGGCATGGTGCACTTGACGTAGCCCGTGGCGGCAAGCCAGGCGCCCTCGCTGGGGCTGTAGCTGCGCAGAACCAGGCTCTCGCCGGAGGTGTCGAGCCACCAGCCGGACGCGGGCGGGGTGTCGGACTTGGTGACCTCGATCTCGGCGCCGTCAAAGGTGCAGGGGGTGAACACCGCCGCACCCCGGCGGAAGGCGTAGCGCGCGGCAATGGTGCCGTAATCCTCGCCGCGCACCAGCTCGGCGCCCTGGCGCAGCCGCTGGGTGTTCATGTAGGCCCCGTCCGGGAAGACGATGGCCCACGCCCCCAGAAGGACCATCTGGCGGGGCGTCTCGGGGCCGTAGACGCCAAGGTCGATCCAGCCCGCAAAGCCCCGGCCCCCGGCGAGGATCGTCCCGTCGCGCAGCAGATACACCGGGTCGGTGCCCGCCACGGCCAGCACACCCTCGAGCGGCAGATTGTCCGGCCCCGGTACCCCGACGTAGCGCGGCCGCACCGAGAGGAAGGGGGCCGCGTCCGGGCAGAGATTTTTCATATCCGCAAACGCGCCCGCCTGTGCCGGCTCCCGGCGGTCGTAGCCCAGAAATCCCGTCTGCCTGGCCTGGGTCCGCGCGAGCGTTTTAAGCGCCGGCGTCCGCATGGCAGCCTCCGGGCATGGAATTGGTGTTGATGTGCATACTGTACCTCCTTCGTGGTTTGGTGGATGATAAGCGGCGGCGGAGCAGCCTATGAAGCGGCCTGCGGCCATGAAGCAGCGGCGGAGCCGCTATGAAGCGGCCTGCGGCCATGAAGCAGCGCGAATGCGCCTATGAAGCGGCGGCGGAGCCGCCATGAAGCGCGGCTTTCGCCGCATTTGGCATATCCGGGACGCACCCGTCCGTAGTGGCCGATGACCACATCGGCCATAACCCCCCGGTCACCACCGCTCCCCGGCCTTGCACCCGTGTAGGGGCGGCCATTGGCCGTCCGCGCGGCGGGGCTTCGGTCCCGCACCATCCCAGGCGAATACGCGCCCCGCCGTGGCGCCAACCCGTAGTGGCGCATGACTCCCAGGGGACTAGCTGCGCGTCGCACATCGGCCATAACCCCCGGTCACCACCGCTCCCCGGCCTTGCACCCGTGTAGGGGCGGCCATTGGCCGTCCGCGCAGCGTGGGATCGGTCCCGCACCATTCCAGGCGAATACGCACCCCGCCGTGGCGCCAACCCGTAGTGGCGCATGACTCCCAAGGGACTAGCTGCGCGTCGCACATGCGCCAGAACGTACAGGGTGCGATACGGGCGCTTCGCGACGGGCCGATGTGGTCATCGGCCCCTACGGGTGCGCACCCCGCCCGGCTGTGCCCTATGCGGCGGCAGCCGCGCTTCATGGCCGAAGGCCGCTTCATATGGCCGAAGGCCATGCTTCATAGGCCGCGCGCGCAGCAATGCGGCCGCTTCATAGCTGTGCGTCGCACATGCGCCAGCATGTAGAAGCTGCGTGATACGAGCGCTTCGCGACTGGCCGATGTGGTCATCGGCCCCTACGAATACGCACCCGCCCATAGTGGCGTTGCCGTTATCTGGGCTGGGTGGTGGCGGCGGAGCGGGCGCGGGCACGCTCGGTGTGGGCGTAGCGCTTAAGCTGGTTGCCCAGCGAGTCGGTTGCGCCAAGCCTGGGGGCCTGCTTGCGCGCAGCGCGGCCCTTTTCGCGGGCGGGCTCTTCTGCATCCGCCTGCGCCTGCTGCGCGGCCTGTGCAGAGGCAAGGGCGTTGTCGCGGATGCGCTGGCTCAGGGCCGCCTTGCCCTTGAAGTCCATCATCTCCAGCGCCGCAAGGGCCTGGGGGGCCAGCGCAGGATTGAAGAAGCCGAGCTGGAAGAACTGCAGCGCCAGCTCGTTGTAGCTGAGCTTGGAATAGGCGCTCTGCTTCTGCGCCGTAACCTCAACGTCAAAGCTCACCGGCACGTCCCGGCCGCACAGGGAGAGAAACCCCCGCTCCTCGGGCCCGCCCGCGATACGAAACTGCCTGGGCGCGTCGTAGAACTGGCGGATCAGCTCGATCACGCAGCCCACCACCTGGCGGAAGCAGCGGTAGGAGCCCATGATCTGGTCGCGGCTGAGCTTGCCGGACTGCTCCTGCAGGGCGGCGATGGCCGAGGCCGCGGTGACGCCCGCCATGGTGCCGCCGTTGTTGACGTCGCGGTTGCCGGAGGTCTCCTTGAGCTCCCGGATCTTGGACTCGAGGATGCTCAGATAGTTGCCCGACAGCGGCTGGACCGTGATCTGCCGCAGAGCGCTGTCCTCGATGGAGCCCTGGACGTGCACGAACGGGCGGGTCCAGTCGGCGTACTCCGCCTCGTTGATGCCGTCGTCGCCGCGCTTGAGCCAGCGGGGCGTGGCGGCGGCCACGCAGTTGGCCACGATGGCGTTGTTCATCAGGTCGATCTGCTGCTGCGCGTCCTTGCACAGGTCGATGTAGCCCCAGCCGCCGGGGGTGCCCTCCTGCGGGAAGAGGGGGTCGCAGAAGAAGGGATAGCGCCCGTGGTCATACAGCCCGCGCACGGCTGGGCTGTCGGGGTCGGATGGGTCCTCGTTTTCGGTGGCGTAGAGCACGGTGCCCGCGGCAAACTTGACGTAGTGCAAAACGCGCCGCCCGTTTTGGACGCGGTGGTAGTACCAGTCGATCACCGGGGTCTTTTGGGAGGTGTCCACCTGGTCGTCATAGAGATAGTGCGCCGGCAGAAAGCTCTGGCTGCCGAGCTTGCCCGCAAGCTGCGGCCAGGCGGCAAGCAGGGTCTCGTTGTCCTCCAGCCGGACGTAGAACAGCTCCTTGGAGTCCTGCAAATCGGTGACGCCGGGCTCCCAATAGAGGTTCAGGGGATCCACCGGGCAGATGGCGATATCGCCGCGCCCGTCAAGCCGCTCGCGGTCCCAGAACACCCCGTAGATCGCAAAGCCGGCCTTGAGCTTTTTCCACCAGTTGTCCGACCAGACGCGCTCAAAGTCGTTCTGCCCGAGCACCACGGGCAGAACCGCCGAGAGCAGTCTGGCGGTGTCCGCGTCGCCCGGCTCGCGGGGCAGACAGGTCGGCTCGGGATAGGCGTCCATGGCGTCTGCGTGCTTGGACAGCAGCACGTTCACCAGCCACGCGGATTTGGTCTTCAGCGCCGTGGTGCCGGTTTGGTCCATGTGGTCCCAGTGGCGGAGCTTCCAGTACTCCTCGTTTTCCACGATGCGGCGCTCAAGCCCCGCCTTGCCGGCCCGATAGCGGCGCAGGGTCTGCATCGCCCCGGCAATCGCCTGCTCGTCGATGGGCCCGGCAAAAGCCGCCTGCCCGTCGCCCGCGGGTCCGCCGAAGGCGGCTTGCTCGCCGTCAACCGGCCCTGCGCCCGCCTGCGCCGCAGAGATCGCCGCCTCCGCCAGCGCCCGCGGCACCCCCACCGGCACCCCCGGCAGCAGCGTTTTTGGTTCAAATAATGTCATAATGCCTCCTTTTTCCAGTTCGTTTGTTTCGCGCCCCGGTCCGCACCCCGCCCGTAGTGGCCGAACTCGAAGCGTCACGAAGTATGACTCCCAAGGGACTAGCTTCGCGTCGCACATCGGCCAGAATCACCCGGTTTACACCGCACCGCCGGCCTTGCACCCGTGTAGGGGCGGCCATTGGCCGTCCGCGCGGCGTGCGATTGCTCCCGCTCCATCCCGGGCGAATTCGCACAATCTAACCCTACACACGGATTCGCATTCGCCCGGTGTCCCTACACACGAATTCGCACCCTACCCGGCTGTGCCACATGCGGCGGCAGCCGCGCTTCATGGCGGCCACGCCGCCGCTTCATGGCCGAAGGCCGCTTCATGGCCGAAGGCCGCTTCATATGGCCGAAGGCCATGCTTCATCGGCCGCGCGCGCAGCAATGCGGCCGCTTCATTGCCCCTACGTTGCCAGCGGCGAGAGCCAGGGGGCGGCGGCGCTGGGCTCCGCTGCTCTGGGCGGGCGGATGGGACGGCTCATGCACAGGTAGCGCCACTCGTCGCACACGTGGTCCTCCAGGGTGGTGTCCAGGTCCTCGGGCTGCGCGGGGTCGTAGACCATCAGCGGCACCGTGCGCAAGAACGCCTTGCAGGTGTCAAAGACGTACATCATCGGGATGCCCGCCTCGTCGAAGCGCAGGCGATAGTGGCACTGCATCCAGCCCGGGATCCGCTTGTGGTCGCCCGGGGTGAAATAGACGCGGTACTTCTCCCCGGTCTCGGCGATGCTCTCGCCGGTGGAGGCGTCCCAGATGGCCGGGTCCGCCACGCCCTGGATCCGCCGCCCGGCCAGCCACGGGTGGGTGTCCTCGATCTGGCGGATGCGGGCAAAGACCTGGTCCGGCGTCCACTTGACGCCCTCGTTGGGCGTGCGGGTGCAGCCGTAGAGCTCTAAGATGCGGTAGATCCGCCCGTCGTAGTCCACGGCCCACCACGCGCAGGAGAAGGGCCGGGCGTAGCCCCAGTCGAACGAGCGGCAGATCGTCCACTCCCGCGGCGGGGCAAACGGCGCGCGCACGTGGCAGAAGCGGCCCTCCCGCGCGGCGGTCTCGGGGTCGAGCCCCACGCGGCGGCAGCAGGCCTGGTCGGGCTTGGTGCGGAAGTCCTCGAAAAACTGGCCCTCAAAGATGTCCCAGTCCCCGTCGAGCCACGCCCGGCGCAGCTTTTCCGGCAGGGCCTCGAGCTGGCGGATATAGTCGGGCTGGCTCTTCATCAGCGCCAGATTGTCCGTCACGCGCGAGGGGATGAAGGTGTACTCCCCCGGATCCTCGCCCGGCTCGTAGCGGCGGTCGATGAAGATCCGCTTGATGTAGCCGTGGCCCTGGCCGCCGGGGTTGCAGGTGTAGTAGATCCGTTTGGGGAAGTCGTTGACGCCGCGCAGACACGCCGAGATGGTCTTCATCTGGTACTCGGTGAGCTGGGTCGCCTCGTCGAGGAAGATCACGTCGTACTCCACGCCCTGCAGCCGGTCGAGATCGCCGTCCCTGGCGCAGTACATAAAGTGGATGGTCGAGCCGTTTTCAAAGCGCAGGACCTTGTCCTTGTCGTTGTACTGCGCCACGCCCAAAAGCTCGGCGCGCAGGATCTGGATGTGGTTGTTGATCAGCTCCGGATAGGTCCGCCGCACAATCAGCAGCCGGATGCCGGCATAGCGCAGCGCCAGCAGCTTGGCCTTCAGCCGCACCGCCCAGCTCTTTCCCCCACCCCGCGCCCCGCCGAAGCCAACGTGCTTCGTCCTGGCCAAAAGCAGCTTCTCCTGGCTCGCATTCGGTTGTGAGATCGTGATCGTTCGCATAATACCTCCTGTGGGCGGCAGAGCCGCTATGAAGCGGCGCGAAGGCGCCTATGAAGCGGCCTTCGGCCATGAAGCGGCCTGCGGCCTATGAAGCGGCGGCGTTGCCGCCATGAAGCGCGGCTTTCGCCGCATAGGGCACAGCCGGGCAGGGTGCGCACCCGTAGGGGCCGATGACTCCCAAGGGACTAGCTACGCGTCGCACATCGGCCCGTCGCGAAGCGCCATTGATAACACTTCCGCTTTTGAACCAGGTCGGAGGTTTTGAGCCATAACCCCCCGGTCACCACCGCACCCCGGCCTTACACCCGTGTAGGGGCGGCCATTGGCCGTCCGCGCAGCGTGGCATTGGCCCCGCACCATCCCGGGCGAATTCGCACAATCTAACCCGGTACGGATTTGCATCGGCCTGTTTTTTTACGTGGTTGTTACCGCGGACGAGCAATGCTCGCCCCTAC
>ONCN01000072.1 GCA_900316335.1 uncultured Eubacteriales bacterium
ACGAGAGAAAGGGGTGATTCTATATGAAACAAAACCGTGTATGGAGGGCCCACGGGATTTGACCCTCCAATAAAATGTGGAGGATGAAATCATGCTCAAACGAATTGACGTAAACGAAGAAAACTGGATGGAGATCAGAAAACTGTCTGTGCGTGACGACCAGAAGGACTTTCTTGACAGTGCGCTCGGTATTCTTGCAAGAGGCTACGTCTATCGGCAGGACCGGGCGAGGGTCATCGGGATCGCGGACGGTGACAAGGTGATCGGCGTTGCGCTGGTACGGGACCTGGACGAGGAACCCGCCTGCTATGATTTGCAGCAGTTTATGATCGACGCCGGCTCTCAAGGAAAGGGCTGCGGCACGGCTGCTTTGCGGATGCTCCTGGATGAGCTGGAAAAAGAGCGAAAATACGACTGCGTGGAGGTCTGCGTCAAGAGGACCGACGCCGCGTCGCTCCGGCTCTATGAGAAGGCCGGTTTTGTTGATACCGGGTATCTGGACGAGCAAGCGCCGGATTGTTTGAACCTGGCGTATCACTTTTCAGATCATCAGCCGGTTTTTTCCGACGTGCTGATCTCTGATTTCTCCGATCCCCTGTTCCAAGCTGCATTTCAAGCCTACTTCTCTGAGCTTGGGATCACGGTGCGGGATTGGAACGGGCTGTTTTGCGAGATGAATACGGAAGGCGACAATCGGGCCTTTGTCCGGACGGACAGCGACGGGCGTATCATCGGATTTCTTCAGTTCAAGCCCACGCAGTTTACAAGCTGGTTTTTTGAAGAAACCTGCGGCTTTATCCGGGAATTCTGGATCGCAGAGGCACATCGAAGCGCCGGTCACGGCTCGGCGCTTCTAAGGCTTGCAGAACGCTATTTCAGGGACCACGGCATGTACACAAGCATTCTGACGACCGATACGGCCGAGCGCTTCTATCTCAGGCATGGGTACCGGAAGGCACCGGGCTGCAGAGCCAAAAATGAGGACGAGGTGTTTCTCAAGCATCTTGCCGAATAACAATGCAAGGACGGCAAATAGGACCGTTTCAGAAACAACAGCAAAATGCAGGCAGCCTTAAACTGGCAGCGAGCCGGTCATAACCGGTCCGGCCCGGGCCACCTGCTCCTATGCGCATGACACGCTTCTTCGATCCGCTTGTTCTGTTCCCTGTTGACTTTGCAAAACAGCAGGCGTATACTCAGAGTGTGACGTTCGAAGCCATGGCCCAACACGCCAAGCTACAAATATGAAATCTGATCTGAAGGAGACTTATGTATGAATTACAGCAAAAAAATCCTAGCAATCCTGATGGTGCTTGCCCTTTGTGCAGCTTTTACTGCCTGTGGTGCTCAGCCGGAAGCTACAGCAGGCAGCCCGGCGCAGACGGACTCTGTTGCAGCAGACAGCCGGGTTGAAAATCCATCGGAGGCAGAAAGTACAGCGCAGACAACAGAAGCGGCAGCTCAGAAGGATGACGTGCAAGATGATATGACGACGGAGCCGCCCTCCGACCAGAACGATGACAGCGTCAAACCGGTCCATGTCGGAATGATCGCCTGGTCCTTGGCCATGGGGGATGAGGCCGAATTTGTTCAAGCGGTTCAGTCAACCCTTTCAGAGCAGTATCCGGATCAAATTGGCGAAGTAATCGTTATGGATTCCATGGCGGAAGTCAACCAATTCTCCTTGATACTGGAGAATTTGATTGTAAGGTGGGGAGATGAGCCCGGTACAATTCTGATCGTAAACGGTGAAAATGGCTTCACAGATGAAACGCTGCTGCAGGCTCTGGTGCGTGCAGACGAAGCAGGTATGCAGGTCGGCGTTGATCATGCCATCGAAGGTGCGCCTGACAACACGTTTGTCTACGATGCGTCAGACGCTGCCGGGTGTGCATCGTTGATCGTGGACAATGCGCTCAAATAAAGGCACAGCGCAATGCACGTTTCTCCCGGCTTTGTAAGCGCGAAGGAGACTGCTTTGCAGTATGGAACCCAAAACCGGCAGACATGCTTCGGCACGTCTGCCGGTTTTGGGTTCAGAAGGGTCCGAAGGCGGGCTGTGGGCAGGATGTTTTTTTCTGGCAGGTATTGACAGCGCTGTGTTTGTATGGTATGATTTGTTATACAAATCATACTTGTTGGAGGTGGAACCATGAGAGCACCGGAAGGAAAATACGCATGGACCGCGACTGTTGGCGAGAAGGGACAGATCGTCATCCCCAAGCAGGCCAGAGAGCTGTTTGAGATCAAGCCCGGCGACACCCTGCTTTTGCTGGGGGACGAGACGCGCGGGATCGCCATTCCGCGCAAGGGTACGTTTGCCTCTCTCTTCGAGATCGCATTCCAGGAACAGAAGGGTGATGCGGAATGAAGAAGGTTGCTTTTTTCTGCATCCCCGCACACGGGCACACGAACCCGATGCTCCCGGTGGCCGCAGAGCTGGTGCGGCGCGGAAATACGGTGCAGTTCTTCTCGTTTGACGAATTCCGGGACAAGATCGAGGCCACGGGCGCTCAATTCGTCTCTTGTGACGCGTATCTGCCGCCGCTCACCGCGCGGGAAGAGGCCGGGCTGAAGAATGTGAGCACCACGGAAATGACGCTGCAGGATATCCGGATCACGCGCAATATGGACAGCTTCCTGGCCGAGGCGTTTGAAAGCTTCCGGCCGGACGTCGTGTATACGGATTCCGTCTGCTTCTGGGGCAAGCTCAACGCCTGGAAGCACCATGTGCCGATGGTCATCTCGACCAGCACATTTGCGTTTAACCAGTTGTCTTCACAATACATGAAGCATTCGCCGAAGGAAATGGCAGACATGATCCTCGGCCTGCCCAAAATCTCGAAGGAATTAAAGACGCTCAAGCCCTACGGCTATCCTGTGAAGGGTGCTTTGGCCTTGATCCAAAGCGACAACCAGACAGACAGCATCGTCTACACCTCGCGGCAATTCCAGCCCTTTGCCGAGAGCTTTTCTGACCACTACGCCTTTGTCGGGCCGTCGATTTTTTCCGATGCAGCGCCCCAAAAAACGAAGGAGCGCCCGCTTGTCTACATCTCGATGGGAACCGTCATCAACGACAGGCCGGACTTCTATGCAAGCTGCATTGAGGCGCTGCGGGATCTAAACGTTGACGTCGTCATCTCCTGCGGCCACACAATGGATCCGTCGTCTTTAGAGCCGCTCCCGGACAACGTACAGGTGTATCCCCGTGTCGATCAGCTTGCACTGTTGTGCAAGGCAGACGTGTTTGTGACGCACTGCGGGATGAACAGTGTGAGCGAAAGTCTGTATATGGCAACGCCAATGGTGCTCTATCCGCAGACGGGCGAGCAGAAAGCCGTCGCGAAGCGAGTGACGGAAATCGGCGCAGGCACGCTTTTGTCCGGCGAGTCGATCGAAGAAATTCGCAGGTCTGTGCAGGCGGTTCTGACCAATCCTGCCTTTGGTACGGCGGCGCAAACGTGCAGCAGCGAGTTTCGTGCCTGCAGCGGTGTTGCAGGCGCGGCGGACTTTATTGAAAACGCGCCCCACGCCTCAAACGGCGTTGACGTAATCGCGGAGCTGAACAAGGCGACCGTGCGGTTTCGGTGCATCTTTTGGGCGCTGACCATCGTGCTCTTTGTGCTGACCGGCGTTTTCTTCGGCTGGCGGTATGGGTGGATCGTGGCGATTGCGGCAAACATCCTGTCACGGCTTTTGGGGAAGGCGGCGCAGAAACGGACGTACGCCGCCCTGCTTCGCAAGCTGCATTGAGTTCTGCGACTACGCCCACCGCGGCGCTGTGAACGGCAACAGGCTGCATCCTGCAAAGCCCCGGCTTTCTGTGTAACACGGAAGGCCGGGGCTTTTCCTGAACAATTTGCAGGGCCGGGCAAATCATTTCCGTCAAAGGATGAAAAAAACAGAAAAAAAAGGCTTGCAATCTTCTATGCTTCGTGATATGATGTATTACAAGAACGGAGGTATAATATGGACGTTCAAATGAAGCGCGGGCTTTTGGACGTGTGCGTCCTGGCGGCAATCCGGGCACAGGATTCCTACGGCTATCAGATCATCAAGGATATGAAGCCTTATCTGGAGATGTCGGAGTCTACGCTCTACACCATTTTAAAGCGCCTGGAAACCGGCGGGATGCTCACCGTCCGTTCGGCGGAGCACAACGGCAGGCTGCGAAAATACTACCACATTACCGCCGCCGGGCAGCGGCGCATCGAATCGTTCAAGGACGACTGGCAGCAGATCCTGGCGATCTACCGCTTTGTGACCAAGGAGGAGGGCAAGCCATGACAAAACAGGAATTCCTCGCCCGGCTGGAGCAGGGGCTGTCCAGCATCCCCCGCGCAGATCTGGACGAGCGCTTGGGCTTTTACGGCGAAATGATCGACGACCGGACGGAGGATGGCTGCAGCGAGGACGAAGCCGTTGCCCAGATCGGGCCTGTGGAGGATATCATTGCCCGGACGCTGGACGAGATCCCCCTGGCAAAGCTGGTGCGGCAGCGCGTGACGCCCCGGCAGGCGATGCGCCCGTGGCAGATCGTGCTGCTGGTTTTGGGCGCGCCGCTGTGGCTGCCGCTGGTGGCGGCGGCGGGCGCTTTGGTGCTCGCGGCCTACGTTGTGCTGTGGGCGGTGGTGATCTGCGTGTGGGCCGTGGCGCTTTCGCTTGCGGTCACGGCAGGAGCGTGCGTGATCTCGGCCGTACAGGCGGCCCATGGAAGCGCCGCGGAGATCCTGGGCTATTTGGGGCTTGGCCTGCTGCTGGCAGGGCTTTGCATCGGCTGGGTATTTGTGTGTCTGGCCGCTACGCGGGGCATCCTTGCGCTGTCCAGACAGATGGCGCTGGGGTTGAAGCGACTGTTTATCCGGTAAGGAGGAACTATCATGAAGCACAAAGCATCCATCTGGCTGCTGGCCGCGGCCGCACTTGTGATTTTGGGACTGGGTCTTCTGGCCTGGTCTGTCCACGAAGACGCCACAGCGCTGGGCGGCGCGCTTGTGACCAACACCTATGAGATCAAGGAGACCTACACCGGCATACGCGCCTGCACAAGCGCGGATATCCGTCTGGAGCCCACAGACGGCCAGGACACCACGGTGATCTGCCAGGAGGAGCAGGACCGGCTTCACACGGTTCGGGTGGAGGACGGCGTTCTCACCATCCTGGAGCAGGAGCCGCGGCATGACAGGTGCCTGGTTCAGATCCAATTCAAAACCCCTGTCGTCACCATCCGTCTGCCCAGGGGCGACTACGACGCGCTCAGCATCGAGGGCGACGTGGGCGACGTCAATGTGCCGCAGGGGCTGCGCTTTGAAACTGCGGCCATCACGGCAAGCACAGGCGACGTGGACTTCTCCGCGTCGGTGCAGCAGACGCTTGCGGTGCATCTGTCCACGGGTGAGATCCGGCTCGACGGCATCGGGACGGGCGAACTGGAGCTTGAGACCTCAACCGGCGATATCCGGCTGACGAACACCGGCTGCCGGGGCAAGCTCACCCTGCGCGTCGGCACAGGGGAGGCTGTTTTGGAGCATGTGAGCTGCCAGGCGCTTCTCACCACCGGCAGCACCGGCGATCTCAGACTGACCGACGTTGCCGCCGAGCAGACGCTTGCGGCCAAACGCAGCACCGGCGAGATCCGGCTGGAGGACTGCGACGCGGGCGCTTTGGAGCTTGAGACCTCCACCGGCGACATCACCGGGAGCCTGCGCACCGAAAAAATCATTTTCGCCCAAAGTGGGACCGGCGAGGTTTCGGTGCCCAAGTCCACCGAGGGCGGTCGGTGCGACGTGCGGTCCGACACCGGCGATATCCGCATCACCTTCCGGCGCTGACCGGGTAGAAAACAGCCGGGAAGCACGTCCCTTTTGGACTGCTTCCCGGCTGTTTGCATTTGTATCAAGCAGTGAGGGATCTGCTTGCGATCACGACGGTATAGCCATCTGCGACATAGCTCTGCCCGGTTGGGACCATGCCCTGTTTCAGCCAGAAGGCACGGGCCTGGGGATTGGTTTTCACCCAGCCGAGGCGTACCTCCCGGAAGCCCTGGGCCGCAAGCCCGTCAAACAGCTCGGAAACCAGCCTGGACCCCAGCCCGCAGCCCTGAGCGGACGCGTCCAGCATGAAAAAGCCGATAAAAGCTGTGTCGGGGCTTGGATAGCCTGTGATGAGATCCAGCGCGGCAATGAGGCTCGAGCCGTCAAAGTAACCAAGATAATACTTGTCCTCGGCTGTTTTGCCGGGCGGCAGGGCGGCAAGATCCCGGGCCAGCCCCTTCAAGGAGGGTGGGGGCGGGCAATGGCGATAGTACTGCGGGTTGGACCGGCAGAGCGCCAGCAGCGCGGGCAGATCCGCCTCGGTGACGGGGCGAAGGACATAGCCTGTTGTCAGGCCCTCCAGCACAAGCCCGCTCATGCGTCCTCCTCAGGCTCCTGCTCCAGCTTCTGCTGCTTTTTGCGCATGGATCTTGCCGCAAGGCTCAGCGCCGCAAAGCAGAGCACAAAGGTCCCGGCAGCCGCGATCAGCGCTATGATCGCAGCAAAGGTCGGCTCATCGGGGATGTTGCGGAACACGATCACAAAGCTGACAGCGCCAAGTGCCAGCGCCGCAATCAGCGAAACAAGCGCGTTGGTCTTTGCGTTGGCCTTGAGGTGGCGATCCCAGATCCCGCGACGCAGGCAGGCACACATCAGATAGATGCACATGCCCAAAAACACGATCCACTCCCCTGCGATCTGCGTCAGATTGCCGGGGAAGAAAACACTTTGCACAACAATTGCAGCCAAAAGGCCCCAATAGGCCAGCCAGCAGCCGATATGCTCGATATGCAGAAGCTCCTGCTCCTGCCGTTCATCCAATTGATTGTTACGCTTCATCTGTTTCGTCCTCCCAAAATAAATCGTTGAGTGTGACCCCCAGCGCCTTGCAGATCGACACGCAAAGCTTGATGGAGGGGTTGAATTCTCCGGCCTCGATCAGGCCGATGGTCTGGCGGGTGACCCCGCAGCGTTTTGCCAGCTCGGTTTGCGACATATCCAGCTCGATGCGCCGGAATTTCAGCTTGAGATTTCGCATTGCATCGTGCCTCCCTTCGATGTACAGTATATATGACATTCTTTAATTTGTCAAGTATATTTTGCAATTATTTTTTATTTTTTGCATTTCTACGATAAAGCAGGCATGGTTTCGTTGCAAGACCGGCATGATTCTTGCGCGGGCTGTCCGCCCGGCGACGGTAAAGGCAGCCAGCGCGGCGCTGTGCCGTGTGGCCTGAGGCTGCGCGGCAAAAAAACGCAGGCGCCGGCTCCCTCCCCTTGGGAGAAAGCCGGTGCCTGTGCTCTCTGATACTCTTTTGCGCGCAGACGGCGATCGGACGTGGGAAAATGAAATCTGCGCCTGCTTATTGGTTCTCTTCCGCCTCCTGCGCCTGGTATTCCTCTACCACGGCGCTCTGCTCGCCGGACTCTGGCCGCACAGTGAACAGGCCGATGCCAAGAACCGTGAGCAAAAGCTCGATGCCGAGCAGAATTGCAAGTGCAAAGCCGATTGTGCGCCAGATCCTTCTGGAGCGGCGGTTGCGGATGACCAACTGCTCGTTGATGCGGGAAAGCTGCTCGGCCAGCGCGTCCCGCTCTTCCGGAGTTTGTATTTGCGCACCCAACAATTGCTGCACCGGAACCTCCAGCGCATCCGCCAGCTTTTGCAGCAGTTCGGCGTCGGGGACCGAGAGTCCCTTTTCCCACTTGGATACCGTCTGCCGGACCACGTGGACCCGGGCGGCCAGCTCCTCCTGCGAGAAGCCTCTTGCCTTGCGTAAGGTTTTGATGTTGTCACTGAGCATATCGTTTGCCTCCCTTGTTTGGATGGCCCTATCATACCGCGAAATGCCCCGTTGCGGCAAGCAACGGGCGTTGCCATTGGGGTTATCATAGCAAAAAAAGCCGCAAAAAGCAAGCACAAAGGCGTTGCATCCGGGGCAACGCTGTGGTATATTGAGAAAAAAAGAACAACAAACCGACAAATCAAGGAGACGGAGCGATGAAGCGATTTTTTCTGCGTGTGGTGATCCTTCTGGTGGGACTCACCATTGCCCACCTGGGCGTCACCCTCTTTCTGCTCTCAGATCTGGGGGCGGACCCCTTTAACGTGCTGATCCAGGGCCTGTTCCGCGTGCTGCAAAAGCCGCTGCCCTTCCTCACCCATGGCACCACCCATGTGGCGGTCTGCCTGCTGATCGTGGCGGTGCTGCTGATCGTGGACCGAAGCTACGTAAAGCTGGGCACGCTGCTTTGCATGGTGTTCGGCGGGCCGATCATCGACTTCTTCACCTGGATCCTCTCCCCGCTGCAGATCGGCGCGGCCCCCTTGTGGATCAAGATCCCGGTGCTGGCGCTGGGCTGCGTGATTTTGGCCTACGGCATGACGATCGTGATCAAATCTGAGGCTGGCACCGGGCCAAACGATCTGGTGGCTGTGGTGCTGTCAGACAAGACAAAGGTCCGCTTTGGCATCATGCGGATCGTGGTGGACTTCTCCTTTGTGGCCCTGGGCTGGCTGATGGGCGGCGTGTTCGGCGTCGGCACGCTCATCTGCGCGTTTTTGGTCGGCCCGGTGGCAGACTTCTTCCTGCCGAAAAACGAGGCGCTCATCCGCCGGCTGCTGGAAAAAGTGCCTGCTTGACCCGTCGGGCAAAACGACGAAGTTTTCCCCCTCCCTCTCCCCTATTTTGTGACTTCCTTCAAATCTTTGGCCCACATCTTGACAACACCGGTTCAATGTGCTATCATGCCCGCAAAGGAAATCTTTAAGGCGGTACAGAGTGACCGGTAAGATGCCCGGATATTGTAATCTTCACTGTACCCGTCTGCCCGCGGGTACAGTTTTTTCTTTTGGAGGGACCTATGGGAGCAATCAAAGCCCAGATCATGGACCAGACCGCAATGGATCGCGCCCTGGTGCGCATTGCCCACCAGATCATTGAGAAGAACAACGGCACAAGTGAGCTGTGCCTCATCGGGATCCGCACACGCGGCGTTCCCCTTGCCCGGCGGGTGGCGCAGCAGATTTTTGCCATTGAGGGGGCGGCGGTCCCGGTCGGCGCGCTGGATATCACCATGTACCGCGACGATCTGTCCAGGGTCTCAGACAACCCTGTGGTCAGCGCGACCCAGGTCCCCTTTGACGTCACCGGCAAGACGGTGATCCTGGTGGACGACGTGATCTTTACCGGGCGCACGGCCCGCGCTGCGATGGACGCGGTGACAGATCTCGGCCGCCCCGCCCGGATCCAGCTCTTCTGTCTGATTGACCGGGGCCACAGCGAGCTGCCCATCAAGGCCACCTACGTGGGCAAAAACATCCCCACCGCACTGAGCGAGGTGGTTTCCGTCCGGCTTTCGGAGACGGACGGAGAAAACGCGGTGGTCCTGCTCGAGCGGGACTGACCCGGCTTTGTACTTTACGCCCTTGGCGTGAAAATATGGAAAGAGAAAAGAAAGGAACGTACACATGAATCTGATTTTTGGAATTAAGGACAAGCCCAAGCTCAGCCAGCTCATCGTTTTCGCCTTCCAGCAACTGCTGGCCATCATGGCCGCCACCTTGGCCGTTCCCGCAGTCGTCAACCAGTCCATGTCCCTCACCGGGGCTGACGCCATGAGCCCCGCTGCGGCCCTCTTCGGCGCCGGTATGGGCACCATTGTCTATCTGCTTTTCACCCGCTCGAAGAGCCCCGTCTTCCTGGGTTCCTCCTTTGCTTTCATTGGTTCCATGTGCTCCGCGTTTGCAGGCGCCGCCACCATCAGCCTGGGCTATCTGGGCCTGATCATCGGCGCAGTTCTGGCAGGTCTGGTTTATGTGATCCTCGCTCTGGTGGTCAAGGTCTCCGGCGTGGAATGGATCCAGAAGCTGATGCCCGCCGTGGTCATCGGCCCCACTGTAGCCATCATCGGCCTGTCTCTGGCCGGCAACGCCGTGGGCGATCTGACCAACGGTATGGGCGGCTCGGTCTATGTGGCGCTGATCTGCGGTCTTGTCACACTGTTCACCACGATGCTGGTCTCCACCTACGCAAAAGGCACGCCCAAGCTGATCCCCTTCATCCTGGGCATTCTGGCGGGCTATGCCTGTGCCTCCATCTTCTATCTGATCGGCAATGCCACCGGCAACGACGCGCTTAAGGTCATCAGCTACCAGCCCTTTGTGGACTGCTTTGCCAAGACCGGCATCCGCAGCTTCCTGGATGCGCCTGAATTCACCTTCTGGCGGGCCAAGGGCAGCTTCGGCGGTCTGACGCTTCCCTACTTTATCACCCTGCTGACCGCCTATGTGCCGGTGGCCTTCGTGGTCTTCGCCGAGCACCTGGCTGACCACAAGAACCTGTCCACCATCGTGGGCCAGGATCTGCTCTCCGATCCCGGTCTGGACAAGACTCTGCTGGGC
>ONCN01000069.1 GCA_900316335.1 uncultured Eubacteriales bacterium
GGATCCTGCCGTCACGCACGGTGGGGGCGGGAACCATCACGGCGCTGCCCATCTCCGGCTCCTTGCCGGGATAGCAGGTGGCCTGTTTGCCGTCGGTGATGCCAAGCTTCGCAAGAATGGTAGGCGCGGCGCAGATGGCGGCAATGCGCTTTTCGGCGCGGTCAGCCTTTTCGATGAGCGCCATTGCCTCGGGGCTGCTGAGAATAGACGCAACGCCTCTGAGGCCTCCCGGCAGCATCAAAAGCTCCATATCCGCCAAAGAAACCTCGCAAAGCTGCGCGTCGGCTGCAACGCGAATGCCGTGCGAGCCGCTGATCACCGGTCCGTTCACGCCCACAAGCGCAACTTGCAGGCCGGCTCTTCGCGCCGGCTCTTCGCATCAGATCGCAGGGGGCCAGGGCCTCGGTCTCTTCAAAGCCCTCGGCAAGCAAAATATAAACCATTGTCAATCCTCCATACACTGTTTGACCAGCTCGTAGATCTCCTCGTGGATGTCCTCAATCGAGCGCAGAAGGCCGTTGCTCGCACAGTTGATCACTCTCCAGCCATAGTAGGACGCGGCCTCAAGACCCGTCTTGCGGCACAGTCTGAGGTAGTCCATGTTGGCCTCGTGGATATCCGCGTGCGTGTGCGTTGCAATCTCCCGCTTGCGCAAAAGCTGCTCGGTGATGGACGTGGGCATATCCAGATACAGCACAAGATCGGGTCTTGGCAGCTCCATGTGGTCAAACTCCAGCTCATACAGCCAGCGGAAGAAGTCCTTGCGGGTCTCATCCGGCTCTTTCGAGGCCTGGTGCACCGCGTTGGACGTGGTGTAGCGGTCAGACAAAACCAGACCGCCGTTGCGGTAATACTCGCCCCAGACCTTCTGGAAGCTGGCATAACGGTCTACCGCGTAGAAGGTAGAGGCCACGTAAGCGTTCACGTCTGACGGCCGCTTGCCGAACTCTCCGCCCAGATACATCCGGATCAGAGCCGAGCTCTGCTCGGAATACTGCGGAAACACAATGGTGCGAAAATCCGTGCCCTCATGCTGCAGCCGCCGGGTGAGCAGTGAAAACTGCGTGGACTTTCCGGATCCGTCCGTCCCTTCAAATACAATGAGTTTTCCCATTTTGCATCCTCCCTAACCCTTAAGGCGCTGGCGAAGGGCCGCAAAGATAAACTTCGGCAGTCGGAGCATCCGGCCAAACCGCTTTGGCTCTTTGATCAGCCGGTAGAGCCATTCTAAATTCAGCTTGATCATCCAGCCTGGCGCGCGCTTGACCGTGCCGGCAAAGCCGTCAAGGCTTCCACCAAGACCGGCCATCACACGCACAGAGGTGAGCTCTGCCTGGTGGTTGAACATAAAGTGCTCCTGCTTTGGCGCGCCAAGGCAAACAAACAGCGCCTTTGCGCCGGAGTCGTTGATTTGCTCGACCACGTCGGCCTCGTCTTTGAAATAGCCGTCGCGGATGCCGCAGACGATAAGCCCAGGGGCTCGCAGCTTCATCTGCTCGGCTGCAAGCTCGCCAATGCCGGGCTTAGAGCCAAGCAGGAACAACGGCGTGCCCGTTTCGGCAAAGACCCGGAGCATATTGGCAGCCCAGTCGATACCGGCCACTTTTTGCTTAAGCGGCGTTTTGAGGATTTTAGCCCCCAAAACCACACCTGCCCCATCCGGCAGGATCAGATCCGCCCGGTTGAGCAGATCACGGAACGCCGGATCTCGCATGGCCTCATAGGCGATCTCGGCGTTTGGCGTCACCACCACGGCGGGCTTTTCGCCCAAAAGAAGGCCTTTGCCAAGCGCAACGGCCTCGTCCATGGTGCAGTTGTCATATCGCAAGCCTAAAACATCAGTTTTCAATGGATCAAACCCTTTCTTTCCCGGGTTTCCCCGTGGGCGCATAGAAATACATTGTTATTATAACGCATAGCGTGTAAGATTGCAAGGTCCTTTTTCTCCATGGGACTGCAATTGCACCCAAAGGGTCGCAAAGCCGCAAATTCGCTTCTTGTTTGGACGATCCTACCAAAGCAGACTGTGATTTTCCGTTCAAATGATGGAAATTTACAAAATAACTGTGATTTTCCATTTACAAATTCAAAAATTAATGTTATAGTAGATACGTCAAAAAACGGGACTTGTTCCCTTTGATTAGGAGGTAATTCCATTGCAAAGACAACTGAAAACCATGGACGGCAATACCGCTGCCGCTCATGTCAGCTACGCCTTTACTGAAGTAGCTGGTATCTACCCCATTACCCCCTCCAGCCCCATGGCCGACTACGTTGACCAGTGGTCTGCTCAGGGCCGTGAGAACATCTTCGGCAATCGGGTAAAGGTTATCGAGATGCAGTCTGAGGCCGGTGCTTCTGGCACGGTGCACGGCTCTCTGGCCGCCGGCGCCCTGACCACCACCTACACCGCTTCCCAGGGTCTGCTGCTCATGATCCCCAACATGTACAAGATCGCCGGCGAGCTTCTGCCCGGTGTCTTCCATGTTTCCGCCAGAACCGTTGCCAGCCACGCGCTGAACATCTTTGGCGACCACTCCGACGTCTACGCCTGCCGCCAGACCGGCTTTGCCATGCTGGCTGAGACCAACCCCCAGGAAGTTATGGACCTCGGCGCTGTTGCGCACCTGGCTGCCATCAAGGGCCGCGTTCCCTTTATCAACTTCTTCGACGGCTTCCGTACCTCCCACGAGATCCAGAAGATCGCCATCTGGGACTACAAGGACCTTAAGGACATGGTCGACATGGACGCGGTCAATGCGTTCCGCAAGCACTGCCTGAACCCCGAGCGTCCTGCAATGCGCGGCTCCCACGAGAACGGCGATATCTTCTTCCAGCACCGTGAGGCCTGCAACAAGTACTACGACGCGCTGCCCGCGATCGTCGAAGAGTACATGGGCAAGGTCAACGAAAAGCTCGGCACCAACTACCAGCTCTTCAACTACTACGGCGCCCCCGACGCAGAGCGCGTCATCATCGCCATGGGCTCGATCAACGACGTGGCCGAGGAAGTCATCGACTACCTCAACGCCAACGGCGAGAAGGTCGGCCTGGTGAAGGTCCGTCTGTTCCGGCCCTTCGTGCCCGAAAAGCTCCTGGCTGCCATCCCCGAGACCACCAAGAAGATCGCCGTCCTTGACCGTACCAAGGAGCCCGGCGCTCAGGGCGAGCCTCTGTATCTCGACGTTGTCACGGCTCTGGCCAACGCCGGCAAGACCGATATCAAGGTCGTAGGCGGCCGCTACGGTCTGGGCTCCAAGGATACGCCTCCCGCTTCTGTCTTCGCCGTGTACGACGAGCTGAAGAAGGACGAGCCCAAGCGTATGTTCACCATCGGCATCGTGGACGACGTGACCAACCTGTCCCTGCCCGAGCGGGAAGAGATCCCCGCCACCGCGGCTGAGGGCACCATCGAGTGCAAGTTCTGGGGTCTGGGCGGTGACGGCACCGTCGGCGCCAACAAGAACTCCATCAAGATCATCGGCGACCACACCGACAAGTACGTTCAGGCCTACTTCCAGTACGACTCCAAGAAGACCGGCGGCGTCACCGTTTCCCACCTGCGGTTCGGCGACAAGCCCATCAAGAGCCCCTACTACATCAACAAGGCTGACTTCGTGGCCTGCCACAACCCCTCCTACATCACCAAGCACTTCCCCATCGTCCGTGACGTGAAGCCCGGCGGCGTGTTTATGATCAACTGCCAGTGGAACCTCGAAGAGCTGAGCCATCATCTCGACGCTGCTTCCAAGCGCTACATCGCCAAGAACAACATCCAGCTCTACACCATCAACGCCATCGACCTTGCCATCCAGGTCGGCATGGGCAAGCGCACCAACACCATCCTGCAGTCCGCCTTCTTCACCCTGGCCAAGGTTATGCCGCAGGAAGACGCCATCCGTTACATGAAGGACGCCGCCACCAAGTCCTACCTCAAGAAGGGCCAGGACGTGGTTGACTGCAACCATCGTGCCATCGACGCCGGCGCCACCGCGTTTGTGAAGATCGACATCCCCGCTGACTGGGCCACCGCCGAGGATCCCGCTGAGGAGATCAAGCTCGAGGGCAAGCCCGAGCTGGTCAAGATGGTCAAGGAAGTCCTGCTGCCCGTGGACCGCATGGACGGCGACAGCCTGCCCGTCTCCGCCTTCACCGACTACGTTGACGGCCAGTTCCAGCAGGGCGCTTCCGCCTATGAGAAGCGCGGCGTTGCCGTGACCGTTCCCGAGTGGGACGCTGCAAAGTGCATCCAGTGCAACAACTGCGCTTACGTCTGCCCGCACGCCACCATCCGTCCCTTCGCACTGACCGCTGAAGAGGCTGAGGCTGCGCCCGCGGCTGCCAAGATCGTGGACGTCAAGGCCGGCAAGGGCAAGGGCGTTTACAAGTACACCATGGCTGTGTCTCCGCTCGACTGCATGGGCTGCGGCGTCTGCGTCGGCGTTTGCCCGACCAAGGCCATCAAGATGGTCCCGCAGGAGTCCCAGCTCGAGCAGCAGGAAGTCTTCGGCTACTGCGTGGACAAGGTCTCCGAGAAGAAGGATATGCAGGATCTCACCGTCAAGGGCTCCCAGTTCAAGAAGCCTCTGCTTGAGTTCTCCGGCTCCTGCGCCGGCTGCGCCGAGACCTCCTATGCCCGTCTCGTGACCCAGCTCTTCGGCGATCGGATGTACATCTCCAACGCCACCGGCTGTTCCTCCATCTGGGGCGGCCCCGGCGCCACTTCTCCCTACACCGTCAACAAGGAAGGCCACGGTCCCGCCTGGGCCAACTCCCTGTTTGAAGACAACGCGGAGCACGGTCTCGGCATGTACCTGGCACAGAAGGTCATCCGCGACTCTCTGGCTGACAAGACCCGCAAGATCATCGAGTCCACCGACAACGAGGCCGTGAAGGCCGCCGCGCAGAAGTGGCTCGACACCTACAACGAAGGCGACGCCAACAAGGCCGCTGCCAAGGAGTATGTGGCTGCTCTTGAGGCCTGCGGCTGCGAGTGCGGCAAGGAGATCCTCGACAAGAAGGAATACCTCGCCAAGAAGTCCGTCTGGATCTTCGGCGGTGACGGCTGGGCCTACGACATCGGCTTCGGCGGCGTGGACCACGTCCTTGCCTCCGGCGAGGATGTGAACATCTTCGTCTTCGACACCGAGGTCTATTCCAACACCGGCGGCCAGGCCTCCAAGGCCTCCAACATCGGCCAGGTTGCGCAGTTTGCCGCGGCCGGCAAGGAGATCAAGAAGAAGTCTCTGGCTGAGATCGCCATGTCCTATGGCTACATCTACGTGGCCCAGGTCGCTATGGGCGCCAACCCCGCCCAGACCATCAAGGCCATCACCGAGGCTGAGGCCTATCATGGTCCTTCCCTGATCATCGGCTACGCTCCCTGCGAGATGCACTCCATCAAGGGCGGCATGATCCACTGCCAGGAAGAGATGAAGAAGGCTGTTGACTGCGGCTACTGGAATATGTTCCGCTTCAACCCCGCTGCTGCGAAGAAGTTCACCCTGGATTCCAAGGATCCCAAGGGCGGCTATCAGGAGTTCCTGATGAACGAGGCCCGTTACAGCCGTCTGACCCGTGAGTTCCCGGATCGCGCTGAGGTCCTCTTCGCTCGCAACGAGCAGAACGCCATGGAGCGCTATGAGCATCTGAAGAAGCTCATTGACCTCTATGCCGACTGATCTTCCCGCATAAACCCGTCAAGGGGCTGTGAAGGCAACTTCACAGCCCCTTTTTTGCCCATAAAGACTGCAAAAGGCGCCGCCCGGACCGGGTGGCGCCTTTTGCGCGTATGTGATACCGGATCAGAACAGACCGGTGATGCGGCCTTCGTCGTCCACGTCGATGTTCTCCGCAGCCGGGACCTTGGGCAGACCGGGCATGGTGAGAATGTCGCCCGTCAGCACCACCAGGAAGCCTGCGCCGGCGGAAACGCGGACCTGCTTGACCGTGACCTGGAAGTGCTCCGGTGCGCCGAGCTTCGTCGGATCGTCGGAGAAGCTGTACTGGGTCTTGGCCACACAGATGGGGACCTTGTCAAAGCCGAGCGCCGTCAGACGGTCGATCTGCTTTTGCGCGGCAGGCAGAATGGTCACGCCGTCGCCGCCGTAGATCTTGCGCACCACGGCTTCGATCTTGTCCCGGATGGGCAGATCCAGCTCGTAGGAATAGGTGAAATTGCCCTGCTCCTGCTCGCACAGGCGAACGACCTCGCGGGCCAGTGCCTCGCCGCCCTTGCCGCCCTCAGCCCAGACGGTGGAGAGCACCGTGTTCACGCCAAGATCGCGGCACTTGGAGATGATAAAGTCGATCTCCCGGTCGGTATCCGTGGGAAAGCGGTTGACCGCCACCACACAGGGCAGATGGTAGACGTTTTTGATATTGGACACGTGGCGCAGCAAATTCGGAATGCCCTGCTCCAGCGCGGTCAGATCCTCCTTGGCAAGCTCCTTCTTGGACAGGCCGCCGTGCATCTTGAGCGCGCGGACCGTGGCGACCACAACCACCGCATCGGGGGTCAAGCCGGCCATCCGGCACTTGATATCCAGGAATTTCTCCGCACCAAGGTCTGCGCCGAAGCCGGCCTCGGTAACGGTGTAGTCGCCCATCTTGAGCGCCATCTGCGTCGCCATCACGGAGTTGCAGCCGTGGGCAATGTTGGCAAAGGGTCCGCCGTGTACAAACGCGGGGGTGCCCTCAAGGGTCTGGACCAGATTGGGCTTTAAGGCGTCCTTCAACAGCGCAGTCATCGCGCCGACCGCCTTGAGATCCCCTGCTGTGACCGGCTTGTCGTCGTAGGTATAGCCCACGATCATGCGGCCAAGCCGCTCTTTGAGATCCCGGATGGAGGAGGCCAGGCAGAACACCGCCATGATCTCAGAGGCAACGGTGATGTCAAAGCCGTCCTCTCTGGGCGTGCCGTTGGGCTTTCCGCCGAGGCCGTCCACCACAAAACGGAGCTGGCGGTCGTTCATATCCACGCAGCGCTTCCAGGTGATCTTGCGCACGTCGATGCCGAGCTTGTTGCCCTGCTGGATGTGGTTGTCGAGCATTGCCGCAAGCAGATTGTTTGCCGCGCCAATGGCGTGGAAGTCGCCGGTGAAGTGGAGGTTGATATCCTCCATGGGCACCACCTGGGCATAGCCGCCGCCGGCTGCGCCGCCCTTGACGCCGAACACAGGCCCCAAGGAGGGCTCGCGCAGCGCAACCGTGACGTCCTTGCCGACGCGCGACAAGCCGTCAGCCAGGCCGATGGTAGTCGTGGTCTTGCCCTCGCCTGCTGGCGTGGGGGTGATGGCGGTGACCAAAATCAGCTTGCCGTTCTTCCGGTCGGTTTCGGTCAGAAGCTTGGGGTCAACCTTGGCCTTGTAGCGGCCATACTGCTCCAGGTATTGTTCATCCACATGGGCCTTGGCCGCGATCTCGGTAATGGGCCGCATGATACAGTTCTGGGCGATTTCGATGTCAGTCATAGCAATACGCTCCTGTCTTATTTGAAGTAGGCCACTGCGGCCTCAAACATATGGATGTCATAGCTGCCGGGGACGTTTTGATACAAATTCGAGCCGATGCGCTCACTGTGGCCCATCTTGCCGAACACTCTGCCATCCGGAGAGGTGATGCCCTCGATGGCAAGCGCAGAGTCGTTGGGATTAAACCGGATATCCGAGGTGGCATGGCCTTCGAGGTCCACATACTGTGTGGCGATCTGACCATTTTTGACAAGCTCGCGCAGCACCTCGTCGGGCGCAACAAACCGGCCCTCGCCGTGGGAGATCGGCACGTTCACGATCTGCCCGACCTCCATTTTTGACAGCCAGGGCGAGCGGTTGGACACGATCCGCGTGCGCACGATCCTGGACTGGTGCCGCCCGATGGTGTTGAAGGTCAAGGTCGGACAGGTCTCGTCGGTCTCCAGGATGCGGCCGTAGGGCAAAAGCCCCAGCTTGATCAGCGCCTGGAAACCGTTGCAGATGCCGCACATCAGGCCATCGCGGCGCTCGAGAAGCTGCGTGACGCCCTCGGAAATGGCGGCGTTGCGGAAAAACGCTGTGATGAATTTGCCGCTGCCGTCCGGCTCGTCGCCACCGGAGAAGCCGCCGGGGATAAAGACCATCTGGCTTTGCGCCAGCTCCTTGGCGAACGCCTCCACAGAGCGCTGGATCCCCTGGGCGGAGAGGTTGTTGATCACAAGGATCTTCGGCTCCGCGCCGGCGTCAGAGACGGCCTTGGCGCTGTCGTATTCGCAGTTGGTGCCGGGGAAGGCCGGGATCAATACGCGCGGTCTTGCTGTCTTGATCGCAGGGGCCTTGGGCCGTCCGCCCTCAAAGCGCAGGGTTTCGACCGCGCCGCTCCCCTGCTCGATGTTGCAGGGATAAACGCGCTCCAGACGGTTTTCGTACACCGCCTGCACCGACGAAAGCGCAACGCGCTCGTCTGCGCGCACAAAGTCAGGCGTCTGGGTCACATAGCCCACCGGCACGCCCTCGCCGGGTTCGGTCAGCTCGACAAGGAACGAGCCGTATTGCTTCCCGGTCAGCTCTGCAAGCGTGAGGCTTTCTTCAAACCGGAAGCCCAAACCGTTGCCGAAGGCCATCTTCATCACGCCCTCAAGCACGCCGCCCTGGCCCACAGCCCAGCAGGACACAAGCTTGCCTGCACGGCGCAGACGCGCGATCTGCGCAAACAGGTTCAACAGTGATGCAGGCTTCGGCAAGCCATTCTCGTCGCGCTCCGGCTGCAGCAGCACCACAGGGTGGCCTGCGTCTTTAAACTCCGGAGACAAAATCTGTTCCGCCTTCTGCGTGGTCACGGCAAAGCTCACAAGCGTGGGCGGTACGTCCAGATCTTCAAAGCTGCCGGACATGGAATCCTTGCCGCCGATGGCAGCAATGCCAAGATCCATCTGTGCCTGGAACGCACCGAGCAGCGCTGACAGCGGCTTGCCCCAGCGCTTGGGGTCCCGGCCTGGCTTTTCAAAGTATTCCTGGAAGGTCAGATACACGTCCCGGAAGTCGGCTCCCGTGGCAACCAGCCTGGAAACAGAGTCGATCACAGCAAGATACGCGCCGTGATAGGGGCTTTGCTCGCTGAGTACCGGATCAAAGCCATAGGCCATCATGGAGCAGTCTTCGGTGTGCCCCTTCTCAACGGAGATCTTCTGCACCATGGCCTGAATGGGCGTCATCTGGAACTTGCCGCCAAAGGGCATCAGCACCGTGCCCGCGCCGATGGTCGAGTCAAAGCGCTCGGACAGGCCGCGGCGAGAGCAATTATTTAAATTGCCGGCAAGCTCCATCATGGTGCCGGTAAAGCCCTTCGGGGCGGCCTGCGGTTCGAACTGGGGGGAAGCCGCGTCGATTGTGATATGCTTTTCCGCGCCGTTGGAATTCAGGAACTCCCGGCTCACGTCCACGATCCGCTCGCCGTTCCACTCCATCACAAGCCTGGGCTCGCTTGTGACAGTCGCCACAGGGCAAGCCTGGAGATTTTCCGTCTCGGCCAGCGCCAAAAAAGCGTCCACGTCCTGCGCTGCAACCACGACCGCCATGCGCTCTTGCGACTCGGAGATCGCAAGCTCGGTACCGTCCAAGCCCTCATATTTCTTGGGTACCGCGTTGAGGTCGATCAAAAGCCCGTCCGCCAGCTCGCCGATGGCGACGCTCACGCCGCCGGCGCCAAAGTCGTTGCAGCGCTTGATCAGACGAGAGGCCGTTTCATTGCGGAACAGTCTTTGCAGCTTGCGCTCCTCCGGGGCGTTGCCCTTTTGGACCTCGGCTCCGCAGGTTTCAACGGAGTGGGCGTTGTGCGCCTTGGAAGAACCCGTCGCGCCGCCGATGCCGTCGCGGCCGGTGCTGCCGCCCAGCAAAATCACCACGTCGCCGGGCTCGGGACGCTCGCGCCGCACGTTTTTCTGCGGCGCAGCCGCAATGACGGCGCCGATCTCCATGCGCTTTGCCGCGTAGCCGGGATGGTAGAGCTCATCGACAATGCCGGTTGCAAGGCCGATCTGGTTGCCGTAGGAGGAATACCCGGCGGCAGCCGTGGTGACAAGCTTTCTTTGCGGCAGCTTGCCCGGAATGGTCTTGCTGATATCCGCAGTGGGATCCGCCGCGCCTGTGACGCGCATCGCGCCATAGACGTAGGATCTGCCGGAGAGCGGATCGCGGATGGCGCCGCCGATGCAGGTCGCCGCGCCGCCGAAGGGCTCGATCTCGGTGGGATGGTTGTGCGTCTCGTTTTTAAACAGCAAAAGCCAGGGCTCCTCCACCCCGTCCACACAGACCCGGATCTTCACGGTGCAGGCGTTGATCTCTTCCGACTCGTCGAGCTTTGCAAGCCTGCCGTCGCGCTTGAGCGCCTTGACCGCAATGGTGGCAAGATCCATCAAACACACCGACTTTGTCCGGCCAAGCGACCGGCGCAGTGCCAGATAGTCCTCGTAGGTCTTCTGGATCTCGGGATCCTGAAAGCGCGCCTCGTCAATCACGGTCAGGAAGGTGGTGTGGCGGCAGTGATCGGACCAGTAGGTGTCGATCATGCGGATCTCGGTGATGGTGGGGTCGCGGCCTTCTTTTGCAAAGTAGGCCTGGCAGAAGGCGATATCCGCCTCGTCCATGGCAAGGCCGTAGGTTTGGATAAACGCGCGAAGGCCCTGCTCGTCGAGCGCGCGGAAGCCTTCGAGCGTCTTGACCCGGGTGGGGATCTCATAGCGAAGGCGCAGGGTCTCGGGCAGCTCCATCGCGGCTTCGCGGGCCTCCACGGGGTTGATGACGTATTTCTTGATCCGCTCCACGTCTTGATCGGTCAGATCGCCGTAGAGCGCATAGACCTTGGCCGAACGGATGAGCGGCCGGTCCGACTGGGACATGATCTGGATGCACTGGGCCGCAGAGTCCGCCCGCTGGTCAAACTGACCGGGCAGATATTCCACAGCGAACACCGCGTTCGCATCTGCAAGCGCAGGCTCGGCGCTGGCGGTGTCGACCTGCGGCTCGGAAAAGACGGTTTTGACCGCCTGCGCAAACACCTGGGGCTGGATCTGCTCGGCGTCATACCGGTTGAG
>ONCN01000091.1 GCA_900316335.1 uncultured Eubacteriales bacterium
TATTTTGCCGAACTTGAGGAGCGCCAGCAGGCCGAAGCCAGTCCCGGAGAGCTGCGCGGTCTCAAGCTTCCAGCCGCCCAGCGCGGCGCCCAGCCAGTAGACCGCCGAGAAGAGCAGAAAGCCCAGCCCCAGACCGGCCAGATATTCCCACAGCCAGCCCTTTTTCACCAGGCCCATCGAGTGCAGGCTCCGCTTTTCCACCAGGCGGCAGTAGCCGATGGCGACCAAAATCAGGGCAGCGAAGCTCAAAAGCATCACCGCCACCATCCACCCGGGCAGCGAATTGGTCAGCGCCATCACGGCGTCCAGATCCATCTGGCCCGTGGCAAGATAGGACTCTGCCATGGCCTGGATCTCGCCCATTTTGTTGTGATACAGCCACAGCGCCTGCGGCACGGAGAACACGACGCCCTGGATGATAGATGCCAGATAGAACACCGCAACGAAAATCAGCATTTCGAGCGGATAGCTGGGGTGGTTTTTCTTTTCCTCAGCCGCCCTGGCCCAGAAGGCGGGGCGGGGGATCAGCTTATGTTCCGGAAATTGCATTGAGATCCTCCTTAAAATAGGCTTCCGCCACGCGGACGCTCTGCATGGCGTCCTTGGCGTAGTAATCCGCTCCGATGCGGCGGGCGTACTCCGCTGTGAGCACCGCGCCGCCCACCATGACGGCAGTGCCGGGGCAGCGTTCGCGAAGCAGCGCGATGGTCTCGGCCATGGCCGGCACCGTGGTGGTCATCAGAGCGCTCAGACCAACCAGACGCACCTTGTGGTCGATCGCGGTCTGCACCACCAGCTCCGGGGCGACGTCCCGGCCCAGATCCAGGATCTGATAGCCGTAGTTCTGCAGCAGAACCTTCACGATGTTCTTGCCGATGTCGTGGATATCGCCCTTCACCGTGGCCAGAATGATGGTCTGCTTTTTGACCTGCGCGTTGGTTTTGGCGATGGCGGCCTGGATCAGCTCAAACGCAGCCGAGGCGGCCTCCGCGCTCATCAAAAGCTGGGGCAGATACAGCCGCTTTTCCTCAAAGCCGCGGCCGACCTCGTCCAGAGCGGGGATGATCTGGCTTTGCACCAGCTCCATCGGCGCGTGATCCTCCAGTGCAAGCCCGGCGGCCTGGGCCGCAGCGCCCTTCATGCCCCGCACCACAGCCTGGGCAAGGCTCAGACTCTGCGCCTCGGCGGGTGCGGCGCGGTCGGGCTTTTGATCCTGCATATAGGCGATGTAATCCTGGCAGCGCGCGTCTGTGCCCAAAAGGGCCCGCGCGGCGTAGTATACGTGCATCATCGGCTGCGACAGGGGGTTCATGATGGCGGCGCTCAGCCCCTCGCGCAGCGCCATCGAGAAGAAGGCTGCGGTGACCTGCTCCCGGTTCGGCAGTCCAAAGGAGATGTTGGACACGCCCATGCAGGTGCGAAGGCCCCGCGCTGTGAGCGCGCGCACGCAGTCAAGCGCCACGTTTGCGGTGTCGCCGCCGGCGGAGATGGTGAGCGCAAGCGGGTCAAAGATCAGATCGCTCGGGCCAAGGCCGTACTCGGCGGCCCGCGTCAGGATCTTGTCTGCAATGGCAAGCCGGCCCGCAGCCGTCTCGGGGATGCCCTGCTCGTCGAGAAGCAGGGCCACCGCCACGCCGCCGTAGCGCCGCAGCAGCGGGAAAACGGCCTGCATGCTTTCGTCCTTGCCGCTGACGGAGTTGACCAGCGGCTTGCCGTTGTAGCGGCGCATGGCGCGCTCGAGCGCGGCAGGGTCAGAGGAGTCGAGCTCCAGCGGCAGATCCGTGATCTCCTGCAAGGCCTCCATCACCTGGGTCAGCACCTTGGGCTCGTCCAGCTCCGGCAGACCCACGTTCACGTCCAGCACCTGGACGCCCCGGTCCTCCTGCTCGGCGGCAAGGCGCAGGATGTGGTCGATATCCCCGCTCAAAAGCGCCTGCTTGAGGCGCTTTTTCCCGGTGGGATTGATCCGCTCGCCAATCAGAATGGGGTCGCGCCCCAGCGTGACGCAGTGCGTGTAGGAGCACACGCGGCTTGTCTCCGGTCTTGCCGGGGCAGGGGGGAGCAGATCCGCGGTCTTTTCAATCAGCGCGCGGATATAGTCCGGCGTGGTGCCGCAGCAGCCGCCCAAAATGGCGGCGCCTCGGCGGGCCATCCGCTGCATACAGGCGGCAAACTCATCCGGCCCAACGTCGTAGACAGTCTTTCCGTCCACGTCCCGGGGAAGTCCGGCGTTTGGGTTTACGATCACGGGCACCGAGGATACGTCCAGCAGCCTTGGCAGAAGAGCCTCCATCTGGACAGGCCCCAGCGAGCAGTTCATGCCCAGCGCGTCCACGCCCAAGCCCTCGAGCAGCGTGACCATCGTCTCGGGGTCAGCGCCGGTCATCAGCTTGCCGCCCTCGTCGTACACGTTCGTGACGAAGACCGGCAGATCGCTGTTTTCCTTTGCCGCAAGGACCGCGGCCTTGGTCTCATAGGCGTCGTTCATGGTCTCGATCAGAATGAGATCCGCCCTGGCCTGTCCCGCCCGGACCACCTGAGCAAACAGATCGACCGCAGCTTCAAAATCGAGGTCGCCCAGCGGCTTTAACAGCTTGCCGCAGGGACCAAGATCCAGGGCGATAAAACGAGGCTGCTGCGTGCTGCCAAGCTGCGCGATCGCTTCTTCGGCGCGGTCCAGCGCGGCGCAAACCAGCTCCTCCACCCGGCCGGGGAAGCGAAGCTCGTTTACGCCGAAGGTGTTGGTTTTCAAAATATGGCAGCCGGCCTTGAGATAGTCCAGATGCAGGCCGGTGATGATCTGCGGATGGGTGAGGTTCCACTCCTCCGGCCGCTGACCGGGCAGCAGGCCGCGTGCCTGCAGCAGCGTGCCCATGCCGCCGTCAAAATACAGATGTCCCTGTTTCAAAAGCTCCAGCCGGATCATTTGGTTTCCTCCAATCCCACGATGGCCGTGACCGATTTTGCCGGCGTCATCAAAAGCCCCTGTGTCAGCCCCACGCCCAGCGTGCGCCGCGCGTCCAGAACGGACAGAATCTCCTGCTGGCTCTGCATGGGCAGATCGCCGTAGCCCGGGCTGAACCGGCTGCGCTGATGTCCGCCGAGCGCTTCACAAAATCGGTCGCAGAACGACTCGATTCCCGCCGTGCCCGCGGCGTCCCAGATGGCGAGCCGGGCCGGCTGAAGCCTGTTTGCCGAAAGCATCCGGTCAAACCCGGGCCCGGCCGTTGCGCAAAACAGCACAGCCCGAGCGCAGCCGGCAAGATGGGCCGCAAGGCTTTTCCCCGGCAGACGGATCAGTCCTCCGGCGTCGACGCACGCTTCCTCCACCCGGATCGGCAGCGTAAGCCACCCGGCGCGCCAGACGCCCAGCGTCTCGGCCCTGGCGCAGATGGTCTCGATCTGGCCAAGCAGCTCCGGGGGCAGAGCCCCGGCCCGGGCGCCAAGATAGCGGCAGACCGTCCCGGCCTCGATTGTCACGCGCGGCAAAGAATAGGTCTGCACGGTCATTTGAGCAGCTCCTGCACGTTGTGCAAAATCGCCCGCGCCACCTGGGGCTTGTTCATGGAGTAGACGTGGACGTGCTCCACGCCGTTTGCCAGCAGATCCACGATCTGCTCGGTGGCATAGGCAATGCCAGCCTGCTCCATTGCCGCGGGGCTTTGGCCGAAGGCGTCCACGATCTGGCGGAAGCGCCCCGGCACGTTGGTGCCCGAAAGCTGCACGGCCCGCCCGATCTGGCTGGCGCGGGTGATGGGCATGATGCCCGGCACGATGGGGACGTAGATCCCCGCCTCGCGGGCCTTATATAAAAAGTTGTAATAGATGTTGTTGTCAAAGAACATCTGGCTCACCAGATAATCGCACCCGGCCTCCACCTTGCGGCGCAGGCTTGCCAGATCCTCCCGCTGGCTGGCGGATTCGGGGTGGACCTCCGGGTAGCAGGCGCCGCCGATGGACCAGTCCACCCGCTCGCGCACATAGGCGATCAGATCGCAGGCGTGGGTAAAATCCGCGCACTGGTGGTCATAGCCCTGGGGCAGATCCCCGCGCAGCGCCAGGATGTTTTCCACCCCGGCCTGTTCCATTTCGGCAAGCTGACGGTCGATGCTCGCAAAGCTCGCGCCCACGCAGGTCAGGTGCGCCACGACCGGGACCTTGAGATCCCGGATCAGATGCTCTGCCACCTGGAGCGTGGCTGCGCTGCCGCTGCCCCCCGCACCGTAGGTGACGCTCATATAGGCAGGGCGCAGGGCGGCGATCAGCTCGGTCGCAAGCCGCACTGTGGCAAAGGCTGCGTCGGTCTTGGGCGGAAAGACCTCAAAGGAGAGGGTCTTTCCCGGCGCTTTGAGCAGGCTGGATACGTTCATGGGGGCACCTCCCGGGGTGTATCTTCGGTGTTTTTCTTATATTATACACGGTTTGCGGGCCGTTGCAAGTATTTATTTTCCGCAAACGCGCTGCCGCTCCCCGTCGCCGGTGCACTGTTCATAAAGCCCGCACAGCATCTGCCATAGGGCTTTGTCCACCAGTCCCGTCTGCGGCATGCCGCAGATTTTTTGCAGGCTTTTGACCGACCGGCACAGCGCCTCGTCAAAACGCCCGGACAGGTCGCAGTCCTCCAGATTGCCGTAGACCTGGCAGATCCCGTGCAGCATGGCCTCCACCAAAAGCACGTGCAGATTGTCGCTGCCCTGCTTGAGCACCAGCCCCATCGGCCAGCGCAGGCAAAGGGGCGCTGCCGGCTCCACCTGGACGGTTGCCTCCCGCCAGGCCGCGCAGATCGCCTGCCAGGTGGCGTAGTCCGCCACGCCGGTGCCGGGCAGCCCGTGCTGCCGCTGAAAGGCGGTCACAGCCTCCATGGTGCGGCTGCCGTATATGCCGTCGGGGATGAGAACCGGGATAGCCGGATCCACGCGGCTGATGGTGCGCAGCATGGTTTGCAGGCTCCGCACCGGCTTTCCGATCAGTTCAGCTTGTGCCATGTTGGCCTCCTTCACCGGTCCCGGCTGCCCATGGAAAGGGGCGTGCCGGGGTATTGGGTCATGCGGGTGGTTGCAGCAAAGTCCAGCGCTTCAAAGGCCGCAGTGACGGCCTGGGCGGTCTGCGCTGTGAGCTGCCCGCTCTGCGCAAGGCCCTGATCCGCCTGAAAGCGCCTGAGCGCCTGGCTGAGCGTGCCGCCGGTGTAGCCGAGCGCCGTGAGCCTTGCGCGCACGTTTGAGGGCACGGTCTGACCGCTGCGGGCAGAGGGGAAGAGCGCCGGGTCAGACAGCACGCTGCTTTCGATGCCGGCAAACTGGTCAAAGACCCGGTTCCAGGTGTCCTCGTCGGCCCTGCCTGTGCGGGGCAGACCCGCATAGCCCTGGAAGGCCAGCACCGCGTCGCGGGTGTCCGGCCCGAAGATCCCGTCCACCGCAAGCGAGGGCACCTCGCGCACAAACTGCGCCACGATCGAGAGCATATATTGAAGCTGCCGCACCTGGTCGCCCCGGTCGCCCACTTCCAGCGCCTCGGGGGAGTCCCAGTCCAGATCCTCATAGCGCAGGCCCTGCGAATAGAGCTCTGACAAATTCAGCACCGCCGCAAAGACCCGCTCGATGGCATACCAGGTGATCCGGCCCACGATGCCGTCTGCATCCAGCGAAAAGGCGTTTTGAAAGGCCCTTACGCTGTTTTCCGTGTTTGCGCCGAAGATCCCGTCCACCCGCAGCTTGGGGATCGCGGGGAAGTTCTGCGAGATCCGGTTCAAGGCCCGCTGAATCAGCGCCACGCTGCGCCCACGGCTGCCCTGGCGCAGGGCGGTGCCGGGGTAGGACTCCATCGAGCCCCGTTTTGGCGCGTTGGTGACGATCTCGATGTTTTCGCCGTAGTAGTTTTTCAAAATCCGCAGCCAGCCGTTTCCCTGGCGGGCCAGATACTGCGAGCCCCATTGGCTCAACCCCTCGCAGGTGACGGTGGTGCCGTTGCAAAACTTGGCGGCAAGCGGCTCCACAAAGCCCACGCGGCGGATATAGTCGTCAAACAGCTCGTCGACCAGGGCGGTGACGTTTGCAAAGTAGTTGCGCCCGTTGACAAAGGCCTGGTCAAAGGCGGTGGACGAGGTGATGTCAAAGGCATAGCCCCGGCTGCGATAAAACTCCGTGTATACCCGGTTGAGCGCAAATGAAGTGATGGCCAGGATGTTGGCCCGCAGGGCGTTTTCCTCCCAGGTGGGGTAGATTTCGCTGCACGCCACGTTTTTCACGTAGTCGTGAAAGCTGAGCGTGACGTTTTCCGCCTGTGCAGACGGCGCGCCGAGGTGCACGGTGATGTAGGTGGGGATATAGGGTGTCAAGATTGCCATATCCGCCTCCTATAACCCCTGTCCCGGGACGTCATAATCCTGCACGCCCTCGCTGTCAGAGGGCAGATCCGCCCTGGGGATGAGCACCATGTCCTGCACGGTTGCCACCCCCGGGAAGATCTGGGCCGAGGTGACTACAATGCCCTCATACTCGGGGCTCGAGATGGTCACGACCACGTCGGTCCAGCCCTGGGCCTGATCGGGGGTCTGGGAGTTGGCAAGCTCGGGGGTGGACACGGTGACGGGCGGCGTTTTGCCGTTTTCGTCGGTGCGCTGCAGGCTGATCAGCTCCCGGCCTCCGCCGGGCAGCTCCAGCGCGATGGTGACAAAGGCGCCCTCCACGGGGATCTCAGCCCGGGAGGTGGTGGCCTGGATCTGGATGGTACCGCTTGCTGGCATAAAAAATCCCTCCTGTTCGGTACAGTATATGTCCGAACAGGAGGGAGGGTGCAGACGTCGCACCGCCCGTGTGTTTCAGAGATCGTAGGGGCGATGGCTATGGATCCCATTTCCGGCGGCATAGCCGCCGCAACTGGGGATAAAGTACAGAACAGTCCACCGGACTGTTCTGCATCGCTCGTCCGCGGAACAGTTTTGGTTATACAGACGCACCCGGGCAAATTCGCGCGGCAAAGTCTGCCAGCCGGGCCAGGACGCGCTCGCGGCCCAGAAGCTGCATGATCGAGCACAGATCCGGGGTGTTGGTCCGGCCGGTCACAGCCAGGCGCACCACCGTGGACACGTCGCCCACGTGGCCCTTGTAGGACGCGGGGTCCTTCTTATAGACCTTCACCTCGGGGCAGAAGCCCAGCGCGGGGCAGATGGTCTTCATCCGGGCAAACCAGGCGTCGCGGTCGTCTGCGGGGTCGTAGATCCCGGCATAGTTCGTCAAAATCGCCTTGGCGTCCTCGCGGCTCACGCGCTCGGGCAGCAGCGCAGCGCCCTGGTTTTCATAGGTCTCGTCGAAGAAATAGGCCAGATAAGCCGGCGCTTCGTCCCATTTTGCAAGGTCCTTGCGGGGCTTGGGCACGTCGCGGTCGATGTTGACGATGGCCGTGGAATAGGCGGGGTCTTTCGTAAAGATCGCGTAAAACGCGGGATCGTACACCTCGGCCCACCGGGCGATGCGCGCGTAGACGGTCTCGGCGTCCATGTGGGAGATGACGTTTTTGCTCACGTCGGTGAGCTTTTGCAGATCGAACAGGCAGCCGCTTGCGCCCATCTTTTTCAGGTTGAAGGGGAAGTCCATCGCGTCCGTGCCGGGGTTGGCGCGCCGCCAGTCCTCAAAGTTGGAGTTCAAAAGCGTCAGCAGGTATTCGATCAGGCTCTCCTTCGGGAAGCCCTTTTCCACAAAGTAGCTCACCGCGGCCTCGGGGTCCTTGCGCTTGGAGAGCTTCCGCTTGTCGCCGGTCTCGTCGTCGAGCTTCATGACCTGGGCGGTGTGCACGTACTTGGGCACCTTAAAGCCGCAGGCCTTGAACAGCGCGATGTGCTTTGGCACCGAGGAGAGCCACTCCTCGCCGCGGATCACGTGGGTGGTGCGCATAAAGTGGTCGTCGCACACGTGGGCAAAGTGATAGGTGGGGATGCCGTCAGACTTGAGCAGCACCTCGTCGATGATGTTTTCGGGCATTTCGATCTTGCCGCGGATCAGATCCTCAAAGGTGATGCGCTTGTTCTCGTCGCCGCCGGAGCGGAAGCGCAGCACCCAGGACTTACCGTCCGCCAGGTTTTTCTCGATCTGCTCCATGCTCAGATCCCGGCACCGGGCGTATTTGCCAAAGTAGCCGCGGATCAAAGCGCCGTCCTGCTCCTGCTTGTCTCTTAGCTGACTCAGCTCCTCTGCCGAGCAGAAGCAGGGGTAGGCCAGGCCCCGCTTCACCAGATCCTTTGCCACCACGTGGTAGATCTCCACCCGCTGGCTCTGGGTGTAGGGGCCGTAGTCGCCCTGCTCGGTGCCAAAGCCCGTGACGCCCTCGTCAAACCGGACGCCGAAGGCGCGGAAGCCCTCGAGGATGGCGCTCACGCCGTCGTCGATCTCGCGCTTTTTGTCGGTGTCTTCAATGCGGAGGTAGGACACGCCGCCGCTGGCCTTTGCCACCAGCACGTCGGTCAGCGCGCCGAACAGCCCGCCGATGTGCAGATAGCCCGTGGGGGAGGGGGCGAACCGGGTGACCCGTGCGCCTTCGCGCAATGCTCTGGGGGGATACCGAAGCTCCAGCTCCGCCGGGGTCAGCGTGACCTCGGGAAACAGCAGCTCGGCCAAACGTTCATAATCCATGGTGTTCTCCTTTTTCTCATAGCGTTTGGACTATTATACCCGCACTTTCCCCAAAAGTAAAGCCCTTTTGGAGAAGAAGCAGCTTCGGTCCGTCTCCAAAAAATTACGGCTCAATAAAAATTTGCATTGACAAAAACGGAAATGGTGGTATACTGGATATGCACAAGGCAGTAGGCAATAGGCAGTAGGCAGTAGGCAGTAGGGAGTAGGAGAGAAACGCACCCCGTAGTGGCCGCTGACCACAGCGGCCATAACCGCCGGTTTTCAAGGCACAGGGGATGGGATTAGGCAGCAGGCAGTCGGATATGACCGGCCCGCGCGACGGAGAATGGCCAACCGCGCGCTCGGGCATGGACTGGTATCTGTACAGACTGTACAAGTGCTGTACACGTCATAAGACGCCAG
>ONCN01000067.1 GCA_900316335.1 uncultured Eubacteriales bacterium
GTCAAAGACCAGATAGGTCACAGTCGCGTCGGTCGCGTTGACCAGATGGGAGATGCGCTGCACGACGATGCGGTCGGTGATGTCGCCGTCCATGTTGTCATAGGCCTTCAGGCCCTGCTTGAGCTCCTGCTCGGTGGCGGTGACGCTCAGCTCCAGCAGATCGCTGTCGGAGGTGATCACCGGCGGGGCGGTGTCGTCATGGGTGAATTGGTAGACGACCAGGGTGGCAAAGCCCAGCGCTGTGAGCACAAAGAGCGTCACCAGGATCACGCGGATGGTACGAAGCATAGTTTTGTTACCTCATAATTCTATTCTTGAAATGGGGATGACAGGGTGAAGGGCCGTCAGGGAAGTGCCCGGTCGGCCAGGATGCGGGCGGGATTGCGCTGCAAAAGCCGCTCGGGGTCCAACTGGGGGAAGCGCCGCTCGAGCTCGGGCACAAGGGGGCCGAGCTCCGGGGTGCGGTAGCGGTAGTGGTGGGCGTCGGAGGCGATCACGCGGCAAAGCCCGCGCGAGAGCAGATACTCCGCCGCAGCGTAGGCGCCCTCGCCCAGGGTGCCCAGGATGCTGCCCTTGTTGAGCTGCAGCACGCAGCCCTGGCTTGTCCACTGGCGCGCAAGCCGCGGCTCGTCCTGCACGCAGAAGTAGCGCTCGGGGTGGGCCACAACCGGCACAAAGCCGTAGCGCCGGATCACGCCGAGCTGGCGGGTGATCTCGTCGGGCAGCTCGTCAAAGTAAAACTCAACCAGGAGGTATCGGGAGCCTGCAAGCGGCATCAGAAGCTCCTGCTCGAGCAGCGGCTCCATCTCGCCGCGCACCAGAACCTCGGCCCCGGGGGCCAGACGCAGGGGGATCTGCCACTGCTCCAGCGCGGCCTCGAGCTGGCGGAAGCGGGCCTCAAGCTCCTGCGAGCGGTAGTTCTTGCGCCGGTTGCGGGTGTTGCAGTGCGGCGTTGTCACAATGAGCTCCACCCCGCTTTGGGCGGCCATGGCAGCCATGCGCAGGGCGGTGTCCATCGAGTCCGCACCGTCGTCCACGCCGGGCAGCAGGTGACAATGCAGGTCGATCACAGTATCCCTCCCTACATTATAATAATTCAATTTATCATAACATATTTTTCGGTGGGTTTCAACATATAATATTTGACAAAAGCGGTTCTGGATTTCAAAGCCCGCTTTGTGGCCTTTTCCAAAGCTGCCCGGCGGGAGAGAAAAAATGCCCGGTTTTTTCCAAAAAAGTGCGGCTACCCCCTAGACAATCGGACAAAATTGAGATATAATGTGGGCAATCGATACGAAACTGTCGATAATCTTTTCATAATCTGACGCGCCGAATTTGCGCGTTACAATGGAGGAAAACTACTATGTCTGTGAAAGTTGCAATCAATGGCTTTGGCCGCATCGGTCGTCTGGCTTTCCGTCAGATGTTTGGCGATCCCGACTATGAGATCGTTGCCATCAATGACCTCACCTCTTCCAAGATGCTCGCCCACCTGCTGAAGTACGACTCCACTCAGGGCAACTACGCTCTGACCCACAAGGTCGAGTTCAACGAAGGCGAAGGCGAAGACAACTACATCGTTGTCGACGGCAAGAAGATCGTCATCTACAAGATGCCCAACGCTGCTGATCTGCCCTGGGGCGAGCTGGGTGTTGACGTCGTGCTCGAGTGCACCGGCTTCTACACCAAGAAGGAAAAGGCTCAGGCCCACATCGACGCCGGTGCCAAGAAGGTCGTCATCTCCGCGCCCGCCGGCAACGACCTGCCCACCATCGTCTACAACGTCAACCATGAGAAGCTGACCAAGGAAGACAACATCATCTCCGCTGCCTCCTGCACCACCAACTGCCTGGCGCCCATGGCCAAGGCTCTGAACGACTATGCTCCCATCTGCTCCGGCATCATGACCACTGTGCACGCCTACACCGGCGACCAGATGCCTCTTGACGGCCCGCAGAGAAAGGGCGACCTGCGCCGTTCCCGCGCTGCCGCGATCAACATCGTCCCCAACTCCACCGGCGCTGCCAAGGCCATCGGCCTGGTCATCCCGGAGCTTGCCGGCAAGCTGATCGGCTCTGCCCAGCGTGTTCCCACCCCCACCGGCTCCACCACCATCCTGATCGCTGTGGTCAAGAAGGCTGACGTCACCGTCGAGGGCATCAACGCCGCCATGAAGGCCGCCTCCAACGAGAGCTTCGGCTACAACGAGGATCCCATCGTCTCCTCCGACATCATCGGCAGCCGCTTCGGCTCCATCTTCGATGCCACCCAGACCATGGTTTCCAAGATCGACGACGACACCTATCAGGTTCAGGTCGTCTCCTGGTACGACAACGAGAACTCCTACACCAGCCAGATGGTCCGCACCATCAAGCACTTCTCCAACCTGCTGTAATCCAGCCAAACAAACAAACCGCCCGGGGGAGGCATCGCCTCTCCCGGGCTTTTGTCGTTTATGACGTTCTCAACACAGCCCCAACTCCGCAGCCTGGCCTGCAAGCAGGATCCCGGGCGCTTCGGCAAGCTCCAGCCGCCTGAGCAGCGTTTCAGCGGTGTCAAAAAAGCGAAACACCGGGATCCCGCCGGACAGGCTTGTGGTATAGCGGCAGCACAGCGCCTGGCTGAACTGACTCTGCGCGGGCCTGGAGCTGTCCTTGTCGGGCAAAAAGCCGCTGCCGTCCAGGGCCAGGACCCAGTTGATCGGGCCTGCGTCGAGAAAGATCGGGCCGAAGCGCGCCCTTTGCGCGGCAAGCCAGGGCACAAACGGCTCTTTGGGTACGTATGCCGGCGCAAGCACGTGGCTGTGCGGCAGCTCGCAATAGCTGGGCGGCACCACCAGGCGCGCGCTTGGCAGCGCACCGACCAGATCCGCCAGAGCGGGCGTCTTCGGCCGCTCAAAGTCGCAGACGATCAGCCCCTCATAGCCCTCCAAAAACGCGCGCGCAGCCGAAAGCCCCTCCGGGGAGGGGTCGAAGCGGTCGTTGAGCAGCAGCCCCGCCTCGTCTCCGGACAGGGGCGTTTGGCGAAAGCTGCCGTCCGCGTCAAAGCCAAACCCCATGCGCAGCGTGGGCTTTGGCGTATTTTTTTCTTGAAAAACTGCAAAATAAAGCAAATTACTCATAGACAACACCCGTTTCCCGTGATAGAATAGCCTAAGGTCACCTGAATGTATTCTATGAAACGAGGATCCCGGATATGCCCCTTTCCCTTCTGCCGCGGGTGATGACGCAAAAGCTCACCGATCTCACCCCGGACTATCTCCGGCAAAACGGCATCCGCCTTCTGATGCTCGACTTTGACAACACGATGCTGCCCTACACCGCCAAGGAGCCCACGCAGGAGCTGCTTATGTGGATCGACCGGATGAAGCGCGGCGGCATCACGCTCTTTGTGGTGTCCAACAGCCGGAAGACCAAGGCGCTGGACTTTTGCCGCGCGCACAACATCGGCTGCGTCAACCGCTCGAAAAAGCCCTTCCAGCGGGGCATCCGCCAGTGCCTTGCCCGCTGCGGCGCAAAGGCGGAGCAGGCTGCCCTGGTCGGCGACCAGATCTTCACCGACGTGCTTGGCGCAAACTGCGCCGGGGCGACCTCGATTTTGGTCAAGCCCATTCACCTGAGCAATATCTGGCTCAAGCTTCGCCATGTGGCGGAGCAGCCATTCATATTTTTTGCCCGAAAAAGGAGACTCCAACTATGACAAATCTGGAAAAATATCTGTCCCTGTTTGCAGACCATGACTACGACGGCCTGCTGCTCACCTCCCCGATCAGCCGCAAATACTGCGCCGAGTTCAACATCGACGAGGGCGTTGCGGTGGTCAGCGCCAAGGGCTGCCGCTACTTCACCGACTCGCGCTACATCGAGTCCGCGCAGAACAATCTCAAGGGCTTCGAGGTCATCATGGTCGGCAAGGGCGTCGGCTATTACGCGCTGATCAACGAGGCCATTCAGGACTTCGGCATCACCTGCCTGGGCTTTGAAGAGTCCTTCCTCACCGTGGCCGAGTACGAGGGCTACAAAGCGCACCTCAGCGCCAGACTGACGCCCTGCCAGAAGGACATCAACGCCTTCCGCGTGGTCAAGGAAAAGTATGAGCTCACCCGCATGAAGGAGGCGCAGGCCATCACCGACAACGCCTTCACCGACGTGTGCGCCCGCATCCGCGAGGGCATGAGCGAGAAGGAGCTGGCGGCCGAGCTGATCTACTGCCTGTATAAAAACGGCGCAGAGGGCCTGAGCTTTGCCCCCATCGTGGTTTCCGGCCCCAACACCTCCATGCCGCACGGCGTGCCCGGCAACCGCAAGCTGCAAAAGGGCGATTTCATCACCATGGACTTCGGCGTGGTCTACAAGGACTACTGCTCCGACATGACCCGCACCGTGGCCCTGGGCTATGCCACCGACGAGATGAAAAAGGTCTATGACGTCGTCTTGCAGGCCCAGCTTGCCGGCATCGCAGCTACCAAGGCCGGCGTCACCGGCCAGGCCATCGACGGCGCGGCCCGCAAGCTCATTTCCGAGGCCGGCTACGGCGAATACTTCGGCCACGGCTACGGCCACTGCCTGGGTCTTGAGATCCACGAGGCGCCCATGTGCAACCCCTCCAACGACAAGCCCATGCCTGCCGGCAGCGTCAGCTCCGCAGAGCCCGGCATCTATATCCCCGGCAAGTTCGGCGTCCGCATCGAGGACTGCCTCATCATCCAGGAGGACGGCGTCGAGATCCTGGCCCGCAGCCCCAAGGAGCTCATCATCATCCCCGCCTGAGCCGAAAACCGCTGCCCGCAGCGGAAAAAATGCAAGAAATACTTGCAAAACAGCCCGCTATGGTGTATACTGTAACGGTAAAAGTGCCGCTTCGGCAGGATTTTGTATATTCTTAGTTTTTTGGAGGAAACATATATGGCAACCATTACCGCAGGTGATTTCAGAAACGGCAAAACCTTTGAGATGGACGGCAAGATCTACCAGGTTGTGGAGTTCCAGCACGTCAAGCCCGGCAAGGGCGCTGCCTTCGTGCGCACCAAGATGAGAAACATCATCACCGGCGGTGTGACCGAAACCTCTTTCAACCCCACGGCAAAGTTCGAAGAAGCCTTCATCGAGCGCAAGAAGATGTCCTACAGCTACAACGACGGCGATCTGTACTACTTCATGGACAGCGAGACCTATGACATGGTCCCCCTGGGCAAGGACGTCCTGCCCGACGCCTTCAAGTTTGTGAAGGAGAACGAAGAGTGCACGCTGCTGTCCTATAAGGGCAACGTCTTCGGCGTGGAGTGCCCCAACTTTGTGGACCTTGTCGTGACCCACACCGAGCCGGGCCTTGCCGGCAACACCGCCACCAACACCCTCAAGCCCGGCACGCTGGAGACCGGTGCCGAAATCAAGATCCCTCTGTTCATCAACGAGGGCGATATGATCCAGGTGGATACCCGCACGGGCGAATATCTCGGTCGCTCCAAGGGTTGATCCATAATATGACCCAAAGGGGAAAGGAGATCTGAACATGACACTTTCTGAAAAGGCCGCTTACCTCAAGGGGCTCATGGACGGCATCAAGCTGGACCAGACCAAGGACGAAAACAGACTGCTGGCTGCTGTGGTGGATATGCTGCAGGACGTGGCCGTGGCTGTGGACGATCTGGAGGACAACGCCATTGCCGTATCCGATGAGCTCGACGAGATCGAAGAGACGCTGGACGCCATCGACGACTACCTGATGGACGATGAGGACGAGGACGACGAAGACTTTGACCCCGAGGACTACATGGACGACTTCGACGACGAGGACGAGGATTACGAGTTGGGTGACGAGGACTTCGACTTTGACGACGATGTGATGTATGAGGTCACCTGCCCCAAGTGCGGCGAGACCGAGCAGGTCAGCGAGGAAGAGCTCATGAGCGGCTCCATCCACTGCCCCAAGTGCGGCGAGCTGCTTGAGTTCGAGTTCGACGAAGACGACGAGGCCGAGCCCGAGGAATAAGCCGACACAACCCCATACAAGCAAAATCCCGCCGAGCGATCGGCGGGATTTTTTGCTGCTCCGGCGCGGCGCTCAGAAGGAGCCGCCGGTTGTGGTGTGCGAGCCGTCGGTGCGCACGGTCTCGGTCTTGGCCGGGATGGGGACGCGCTCGGTGGTCTTGCGCACAAAGGTGTCCTCCTCGCGCAGAAGGCGCAGCGAGTCGGGGACGATATAGTCCTTGGCTTCGGTCTTTTTGCGCACGCTCTTGACCTGCTGCTTCAGCCGTCCGAGCGGCAGGGCGGAGCCCAGCGAGCCAAGCCCCAGCGCGCCCAAGATCCACAGGGGGCTGAGCTTGCTGCCGTAGGGGCTGCCCGAGGCCGCCAGGCGCAGCATCTCAGAGGCGGTGGCGGCAAAATCGCGTACCGCGCCGTCGTAATCGTCCTGCCGCAGACGCTTTTCCACCACGCTGCGCAGATGGGCCAGGGCCTTGTCGTTGAAGGCCTCGCCGCTGCCCTGGGTGACGGTGATGCGGTAGACCCGCTCGCTTTGCGCGATAAACAGCAAAATGCCGGGGGTGTTCGGACCGTAGACCCGGTCATAGGCCTCCTCGGCGGCAAGATCCGGGTCCTGTCCGTCACAGGAGGGGACCAGGCAGGCTGCAACCACGGTGTCGTAGTCCGCCCCGGCCTGGGTCAGAAGGGCCTCAAGCCCCTGCGGATCCTGCAAAAGCCCTGCCTCGTCCTGCAGCGCGGGGGCGGCTGCCAGGACGGTGAGACACAAGGCCCAGCTCACGACCAGAAGACAAAGAAGAAAACGCAAACGTCGTTTCATCCTGCGCCCTCCTCTCACAGGTGGCTCACAAGCCAGGCCACGGCGTAGACCGCCGCCGCGATCCCGGCGGCCCAGGCGACCCGGAGCTTCCAATACAGGCTCTTGTCAATGGGCATGTCGCCCACAAATTTGCCGGTCTGCCCGTTCATGGCAAACTGGTAGTGCTCGCCCTGCCAGGTGGTGTTGAGCAGCCACACGGGATACAGCGCGTAGCGCACGCGGTTTTCGGTGGTGCGGATCTGGCAGACCCGCGCCTCCACGCTGTCATAGCCCGTGACGGTGCGCAAAAAGGCCTCTTCGGTCGAGCGTCGGATGCGCTCCTTGGCGCGGCTTTCACAGCGGGCGGCGTCCACGTCGTAGCGGTCGGCCAGATAGCCGGACAAATACGCCGTCTGAAACGGCTTTGCCTCAGAAAGCTCGAAGGGCTCCAATGATTCCATCATCTCGTCGGGCATCTTGCTCGAGCCGTCGGCAGGCACGCTTTCAAAGCGCAGATCGCCCACGCGCTGCAGCGTAAAGTGCTCGGTCTCGGTGATCCGCTCCGTGCCCTCGTCGTGCGTGGCGCTCTTTGTCGCGTCGAGGATCAGGCTTGCGTGCGCCTTGGCGTCATACAGCCACACCGGCACGTACACGCCCTTGACCTCGTCGAGATGGCTGTCGGTGGAAAACGCCCTGGGCAGCAGCCGCTTGCCGGACATATGCTGCTTTAACGCAGCCTTGGCCGCGGCCTTGTCGAGCTTGAAGGGCAGCACCAGATCCGGCTTCAGATCCCCGGCAAACCGGCCTGTCAGGACCACGGGGTTGTCGCAGTAGGGGCAGTGGGTGGCGCCGGTGGTCTCGTCGGCCACGATCTCGCCGCCGCAGGATTTGCAGGTGTAGACGCCCATGTTGGCGGTCTCAGACTCGTCAAAGGTGGTCTCGGGCGGCTGCCACTGGCCGTCCACGGTGTTTTCCAGAGCCTCGTCCTTGCTTTGCAGCGCCTCCACAGAAAAAACGCTGTCGCAGTATGGGCACTTCATCTGCTGCGAGGCGCTGTCAAATTCCAGCACCCCGCCGCACTGGGGACATTTGTATTCGATCAGATCGGGTTGGACCATAGCTCCTCCTTTCCGGCCGGTCGGCGGCCTCCAAGACGGCGGTTTCACGCCACCATTATAGCAGATGGTGAAACGTTTGTGTATCCCCCAGATCAAATATTTAGAAAAAAAGCAAGGCCGCCGGGTGCTTCGGCGGCCTTGCAGCAGATGCAGGCTCAGTGTGTTCCGGCCGCGCGATACAGGAAGGTCACGACCTGGGCGCGGGTGCAGGTCTCGGAAGGGGAGAACCTGCCTGGGTCCGTGCCCTGGGTGATGCCGGTTTGCACGGCCCACGCCACGGCCGGGGCAAAGTAGTCGTCGGGCTTCACGTCTGTGAACGCGCTGCTGCCGCCCTGCTCGGGCGAGCCCTTGGCCCGGTAGAGGAAGGTGACGATCTGCGCGCGCGTGCAGGTCTCGTTCGGGGAGAAGGTCCCCGCGCCGGTGCCCTGGGTGACGCCGTTTTCCACGGCCCAGAGCACGGCCTTGTAGAAATAGTCCTCCGCCTTCACGTCGGCAAAGGGGTTGTCGGTCGTCTTCGGCTCGGGCTTGCCCGCGCTGCGCCACAGGAAGGTCACGACCTGCGCCCGGCTGCAGCCCTCGTAGGGGCCGAAGGTGGTGTCACTGGTGCCGGCGGTGATCTGGTTTTCGTAGGCGTAGTAGACGGGCGCGAAGAAATAATCGTCCTCGTTCATCACGTCGTCAAAGCGGAAGGGCTGAGGCTGCAGCACCGTGATGCGGGGCTCGACCGCGTCGTAGGGCTTGTCCGCCACGCCGTTATACTGCTTGGTCAGATATTGCAGCACGATATCGCGCGTCTTCACGCCGCCGCCGTTGTTGACGTATTTTGCGCCGGCGTCCCTGGCCTCCTTGAGGGTGTAGTAGGTGTCGTTGCCGCTGAGCAGATAGTTGTCCGCCACCACGGCGTAGGTCGCCTCGGGGTCAAAGGGCTTGCCGCCGATCTCGTCGATGGTGACGCGCTGGATCGAGTCTGCGCGGAAGAACTTGCCATAGGCCTCGCCGGCGTCATAGTCCTTGCCGGTGTCCAGCGTGTAGCGCATGCCGGCAACGTGGGCAAAGCCCGCGCAGTCGGGGGCCTGGTCCGCGGCCTCGATGGTCTCCAAAAGCTGCGCGCCGGTCACGTACAGCACGCCCACGCCCATCGGGGAGAAGGGCAGCGCCCGCAAAAGATCCAGCTCGGTCACGTCCCGGGTGTAGAGGAAGTTGTCCAGGTTGCCGCCGTTTTGGATGGCGACCAGGGGAATATCCTTGTCCAGACCGTCGATATAGGTCTTGGCGTACCACAACAGCGCGTCGGTGGTGAGCTGGCCCAGATTGGTGTCGCCGTTGCGGTTTTTGCTGTCGCGGCCCTCAAAGATCAGGCGGCTCTCGGCCACGACCGGCAGCGCCTGGCTCTTGAGCTCGTCCACGTACGACTGCATGTCGCGCGCTGCTTTGTCAAACACCGCGGCCTCGGCGCGGATCTCGCCCGTGGCGTTGTCATAGACGTAGGCCGCCGCAAAGGGCTCGTCCTCGGCCAGCACGCGCACGACCAGCTCCTTTTCGCCCGCGGCGCGTTCGGCGGGGCTGTTGGAGAGGATCACGGTGAGATCTGCTTCCTCGCCCTCGCCGGGCTTGTCCTCGGCGGGCTTTAAAAACCCGTCCTGGATGAGATCCGGGATCGCGGGGTCCGCCTGGCCCACAAAGCGGATGGTCTTGCCGGCCGGGGTTTTGATCACGGCCTGGCTTTCAAAGCTGTAGGCGCCCTTGGCGTCGGCAAAGTCAGAGCAGATGGCGGCAAAGCCGGCCTTTTTCCGGGCGGGAAGGGTGTCTGTCACAGAGCCGTCGCGGTTTTTGGCGTAGGTGACGGCCTCGGTGCCGTCTTGCAGCATCGCCTGCGTGTAATAGCGGGTGAAGTTGCCGTGGTAGACGTAGCCTGCGGTGGCGTCGGTGTAGCCAAACTCGGCAAGGCCCAGGTTTGCCACGTCGTAGCCGGCCTCGTCCATCAGCCGGTACACGCCCGCGCCGCGGTCGGAGTTGGCCCAGGTGCGGCCCTGGAGGAAGTTGCCGGCGTCGGCCAAAATCACGTCGGCGCCCTTGGCCAGATAGCCGTCCTTCCAGGCTTTGATCCGGGGATAGAGCTGGATCTCGCCCCGAATTGAGCCGGTGCAGAGAATGACGGTCTTGCCGGTATAGTCGTCCTCGGCAGCCAGCGCCGCGCCCGGCACCAGGGAGAGCATCAGCGCGCAAACAAGCAGCGTGCAAATCAGTCGTTTCATGGAGTTCGTTCCTTTCTGTTTTGATTTCAAAGCCGCGGCGCGTGTGCGCCGGGCAAGGGAACAGGGGAAAGCGCTAGCCGGTGGAGATGGGGCTGTAGCCCAGGCCGAGCTCGTCGTACACCCGGCCAAGATCCACGTCGGTGTACCAGTCGCCGTACAGGGCTTTGCCAAGCGCCAGGCGCGCATACAGGCCGTAGGCTCCGCCGCCCAGCGCGTCGTAGGTCGCCACGATCACGCGTCTGCCGCCAAACCGGGCGGAGAGCGCCTCGCGGGCCGCGCCGGCCTGAGACATGGAGTCCACCACCTTTAAGATAACGGAGGGGTTTTTAGCCAGGACCCAGTCGTCGTCTACGTTGGGATCCTCCCGCCCGGCGGCGACGTTGGTGCTGCCCGTGTCAGACACCAGGCCGCACCAGCTCATGGTCACGTGGTCCTGCGTCTCCACATAGATGGGCGTCTGCTGGCACAGGTAGATCTGCTGGGTCTTGTTTTCCAGCGTGAACGACCAGAAGGCGTAGGCGTCATAGTCCCAGTGGGCGTAGAGCGTAAGATCTCCCGCCCCGTCAAAGACGTCCTCCGCGCCGACGGCCTCGCCGCCCTCGGGGGCGGTGTACCAGCCGGTGAAGTCGTAGCCCTCGCGCAGCGGCGTGGGCAGGGTGCCGAAGGCCTCGCCGGGACGGATGGTCTGGGTGCTGTCCTTTGCCTTCACCCGCCCGCCGTTGCCGTCAAGCGTCAGCGTGAAGCCAGCCGCCTCGCGCCAGTGGGCGTACAGGCTGTGGTCAACTGGAAGCGTGATCACGCTCTCGGGCAGGATCAGAGCGCCGCCCTCCGGCTCGGTCCACCAGCCGTCGAAGTCATAGCCAAGTCTGGCCGGTTGGGGCTGCGTGCCGTAGATCCCGCCCGGCACCAGCGCGACCGACAGCGCGTCGCCCTCGCCGCCGTTTGGCTCGTAGGTCACGGTGACGGTCTGCGCCTGCGGCTCGGTCGGCTCGGTTTCCTCGGTCGGCTCCGGCTCTGTCACGGCCGGGGCGGGGCCGCCCTCGCCGGGGTCCGGCGCGGCGGGATCCGGCGTGCTCTGGCCTCCGCCGGGCTGCGGCGCGGCGGGCTGCGCAGGCGCCTGAGGCCGTGCCTGGGTCGGCTCGGGCTCGGTCGGCGCCTCGGTCTCGAGCACGGCCGGCTGATTCGCTGCCTCGACCGCCTTACGGAGCCGGTACTGATGGTA
>ONCN01000074.1 GCA_900316335.1 uncultured Eubacteriales bacterium
AGAGGACAACTACTTGGAGAAATTCAAGTTTGCCCTGCTCTCTAAAACCGAGCGCGCCCGTTTTCCCCGGGACGACGAATTTGAGGAAGCGCTTGGTACGCGCCAGATCTACCAGATGTATCCGAAGAACAAGGCATACATCCTGGAGCGCTTTGAAAACTATGGCATTCTGGAGGATAAGGAAATCTACGCCCACCTGGATGACGGTACATATTCCATTGAGCACGTGATGCCCCAGACTTTGACGCCAAGATGGATATCTGATCTCGGACCGGATTACGAAGAAATCCATGAGACTTGGCTCCACAGGCTCGGCAATCTGACGCTGACCGCATATAATTCCAAATACAGCAACGATCCATTTGCACAGAAACGTGATATGCCGCTGGGCTACAAGCAGAGCGGTCTGCGTTTAAACACCTGGATTGCGCAACAGGAGAAGTGGACGCTGGAAGAAATTCAGGCACGCTCCAATAAGCTGGCGCAGCAAGCCCTGGAGATTTGGGCCTTGCCGAAAACAGACTTCAAGCCTGCGGAAAAGCAGCTGGATACCTATACTCTGGAAGACGACGTGGATCTGAGCGGCCGGGAGATCACGCGATTCCGCTATAAAAACGCAGAGCAAGCCGTCGACAGCTGGATTACCATGATGGAGCAGATTCTGAAAATCCTCCACACAGAGGATCAGTCGGTGCTGAAAAAGCTGGCGCACCTCAGCAGCGCGGATCAGGAGCTTGCCGCATATGTGAGCGATACGCCTGACGCCCTGCGCGCAGCAATCCAAATCGATCAGGATCTCTACGTCGAGAGAAACACCAGCACAAACACAAAAATCACCCTGCTGCGCAAGTTCTTCAAGGCGTTTGGTGAAAATCCGGAAAGCTTGGTCTTCTATCTGAAGGACCCCGCGGAGGACAAAACCGCTGGCGAAGAAGGCACGCGGTTCGAACTGCGCCGCCGCTACTGGGCTTTGGCGCTGGAGCACATCAAAGCAGCACACGACGAAAACGGTCCGTTCAGGAATGTGAATCCAACAAAATCATGCTATCTCCATGGCTGGTTTGGAATCAGCGGGTTTAGTATTTGTTGCGAGGCAAAGATGGATCTTGTTGCGATTGAAATCGTTTTAGGGAAATCCAGCCGTGATCTCAATAAATCTGCATACGATTATCTCTTTGCTCGTAAGGGTGAGATCGAAGCAAAACTTGGAATCCCGCTGAATTGGTGGAGATTTGATGGCAAGTCCTCCTACGTGGACTATCACATCGACGGGATCGGGATCAAAGACGAGACCAATTGGCTACAGATGGCAAAGTTCCACGCAGAATGGAGCAAGAAGTTCTATGATGTGTTTGTTCCGCTGCTGAGAGACTGGCAGGCAAAATAAATAATACCCGCGCGGGTGGCTCCTCATGAGGCCATTCGGGCGGGACACGAATTATCATTCCGTTTTCCGATGTTGCTTTATCAGCTCACAGATCATTTCATCGCCGGAGATTTGACCATGGACTCACTGCCGGGATAACTCTTGTGCGTGCTTGGAATCGGGGACGCCTCCAATACGATTGCAGGTATCCGCAACCCGTTCGGCTAGAATACGCTTCTGTGTTTCTGTATCCATTACAAGCCCTCCTTCCGTATGCCGATCATACCATGACAATTCATAGAAAACAAGATATTCTTTCACAGGAAAAAGCTGGGAAATAAAACATTTGATCTGGACTTTCGAAAACGGTTGTGGTATTTGTTGTGTCAGAATCCAAAAAGAGGAGGCACAACACATGGCAAGCATATCCATCAACGATCCGTACCGGGGCGAGGGTCCGGGAGAAAAGTACAGCGGAATCCGGAACGCGGTTTTCCATAAGGCCTTTACCAAGGGCATCCCGGAGGACGGCAGCGAGCAAACTTGGATCGAGCTGCTGACGGTGAAGCACACGTTTTTCGCAGCAGAACGAATGAAAACAGAGGGCGACGTTGGTTCGGAATTGTCCGAAACGGCGTCGCCTTTCTGCGTCAGCGAGAAGGGAGCAGCGCTGTGTAGCGGCGCACATCGTGCGCCACAGGAACCCGGCGAAACGTGAGGAGGGATGACGAAATGAGCATGCTGGAAGAGATCTGGACCTGCGGGCTGAGCTACAAGGACCGCCCCGTGAAATTAGGCTCGGCCTTGGAGCGGACGCTCTGTCTGTACACGAAGAACCAGAACAAGCTGAAAGCAATGCTGTCGGAAGAGCAGGCCGAGCAGTATCAAAAGACAATGGACGCCTTCAACGATGTCGTTGCGGTGACTGAGGAAGAGGCCTTCGAGCTCGGCTTCACCCTGGCCGCCAGACTCATGATCGACGTGATGCAGAGCACAGAGGTCCCTTCCATCGACGAAGCGTAAGCGTCAGAAATTGGTTTACAGTAATCAAAGAAAAGGATTGCAGAGCCTTCGGACTCTGCAATTATTTTCTGAAAAACACGAACAGTCCAATTTTTTGTACTGCTATTATGATTGAATAGGATCGGCAAGGGATCAGCAAGAGCCGGCGAGGGTGGAGCTGGCTCACGGAATCAATTTGCTTTGAAAAAAAGTTGGAGGTGCGATCGAGAAGGAAAGTGTGTACAAAAGCTATGACGAGCTGCCGCTGATGCTGAATGCGGAAACCCTGGCGAAGGTGCTGGGCGTGGCGCCGTCCAGTGCCTACGAACTGATGCATGAAAAAGATTTTCCCACGCTGAAAATCGGAAACCGCCTTGTGATTCCGAAGGAAGACTTCATCGCGTGGGTCCGTTCTCATACCGGAGGCGCGAAATGATTCCGCAAAGGACGCCGAAGGAGGTAGTCCTCCTTCGTTTTTTTCCTCTGCCCAATGAAATTTTTCATGGCGGGATCACGGCCTGTGAGTTTGCGATCATGGCCTATCTCTACAGCCGTGCAGCCCGCAAGCTTGGGCCGCCGAATCTCATGACCGTTCTGAATCATCTATCTGTCAGTCGGAACACGCTGAAAAAATACGTGCGGCGCTTGCAAAAACGGGATTGGATCATTGTACAGTACCACCGTTTTTCTTTTCCGCTTGTGCTTTCTATGAAAGCCACGATCCACCTGACAAATGCGCCGAAGCTTCGCGTCGGGCATTTCTTTCCCATGCCGGTTTCTGTTTTCGGGTTGGATTTGTCCGTGGGAGAGTTGGCGGTCTACGGTTATCTTCTGTACTGCGAAGACCGTGAGTCCTTCGAGTGCTGGCCAAGCAGCAAAACGATTGGCGTGTCTCTGCACATGTCTAAGAACACTGTGCTGAAATATGTTCACCGGCTGGAGGAGAAGGAGTTCATCGTGACTGAGCCCACATGGGTACAGCGCAGCGACGGAACGAAATGGAACGGCAATCTGAGCTATCACATCCGTCCGATTCAATCCGTGATCAAACGATACAACGATGTGCAGATGAAAAAAGCGCGTCAGGAGCAGGAGCGTTTCTGTCTTGAAAGACTTGCAAAACGGCACCCCGGTTTGAGGGTGACAATTCACAGCCCGGAGGCAGCAGACAGCCTTGATTTTCACGGATTTTAGCAGGGTCGATTTCCAAGCAGCCGGCTATGTATTTGTCAAGAGGAAAAGAAGCACCGTGGAAGAGATTTTTTGCATGAACATACAGCTCACGGGTCAGATCCAGCAGGAAAATACGCATACAAAATGCCCCTGATAAGGCCCAGGGGGAAATGCCTTACATCGTTTGAGGTAGCACATCTGGCCACCGCAGTCAAGGCACCGGCTTGCGCCTCGCTTGCGCGGCCTTGACAGCACTGGACAGATGTGCTGCACGGTGGTCAAGAGGCTCAAATCGCCTCCTGCTTAATTTGTGATTCTGGGATAGTACGGCTTGTTGTCTCGCAAAACGGCGTAGATGATATTGGTCAGCTTCCTGGTGACGTGGCCGATCGCGTTCATATACGGCTTCCCTTCGGCACGCTTCTTTTCCATAAAAGCTTTCAGCCTTGGGTCACAATTCACTGCAACCGTAGAGGCCTGCCAGATTGCCCGCCTCAAATAGGGAGAGCCCCGCTTTGACATATGATTGTGGGTCGCCGTAAACTCTCCGGATTGCTTCACCGTGGGGTCGATCCCAGCAAAAGCGGCCAGCTTGGTGGCAGATGAAAATCGAGAGATGTCTCCAATCTCGCTCAGGATGGCTGCTGCCAGCGTGGGCCCTATACCGGGAATCGTGGTAAGAGGAGTGTTGAAATGCGAGTACAATTCAGAAATCTTTTTTTCTATCTCAGCAATCTGCTTTTCCGTATATCGAATATGTTCCATGTACTGCTTAATGAGAAGCCCCATGGAGCCATATTCCAAAACGACGCCGAAAGAATTGGCTGCAGCTTCCTTAATCTGTTCGGCCTTCGCCGTGCGGAACCGCTTGCGACTCGGTGCCTCCAGGATCTCTGCAAGGCGCTCTGTATCAATCGCCAGAATCTCTTCCGGTGTGGAGCAGTTCAAGAGCAGTTCAGAAGATGTCAGTCCAAAGATATCTGAAAAGATGGTTTCGTATTCAGGAAACGTCTGATCCAGCAGAGCTATTACCTTACGCTTCAGATCCGCCGTCATGTCCACAATAAATGTTCTGGCGCGGCACAACTCCCGCAACTCATACAACTCGGATGGTGGAAGACCGCCTTCCGTATAACGACCAAAGCGAATTACCTCTGCAATAATAAAGCTGTCGTGCTCGTCGTTCTTCACTTGGCGAATGTACATGCCTCGCAAAGCGTTGGACTGAATCGGGTTCAGAACATGAACAGTATATCCTCGCTTGCGGAGTGCGGAGTATAATGCCAGCCAATAATGCCCGGTGGATTCCATCCCGACGATGAAATCCTTAGGGTTTGCACTGACGCCGGTCAATGCTGCGGTGAGTTTTGTAAATCCTGTGGAATCGTTTTTGAAGTTGAATGCTTTCTTGACAACGTTGCCGGAATCGTCAAGAATAATTGCTTCATGACTCCGCTTGGCGATGTCCACACCAACAATAAACATGGCCAAAGCCTCCTTTCTTTTCTCGGACAGTACCCCAAATCCTTATAGGTCACAACCTGCTGGGAAATAAGAGGAAAGCACATGGCTTCGACATCCGGCTAATAAATGAAACCCCATAAGGCAGAGGGCTCAAGCTGCTTCAAGTGAACCAATGTCACAGAGAAAAAAAGAGCTGCCTCTGTCCGATATACACTAAATTATATCATACCGGTCCATACCCCGGAAGAACTAACAAGGCGGCAGGAGAGCAGATCAAACTGCTTCAAGAAAACACGGTCTCACGGAGAATAGGAGGTCATACTCTCCTGCATAGATATCCGGCTGTTATACACGAAATACCTACGGTCGATATTATAGCAGGAGAAAGGCAAGGGGTTGCTGCGGCACCCCTTGCCGGTTCACAGCCGCCGGCAATGCCGACGGCGTAAGGGTTTTTCGCGGTTTTTCGCTTCTGCGGAAATAGGGGTTGCAAAATCCAAGGTATCACAAAAAGCGGGGTTGTACTTGCAATTCTGTTAGGAAACATCACGGTTTTTTAGGGCTTGCTCGTTTTACCCGGCCTCGCCGGGGCAAGCAGAGCCTGTGGCTGTCCGGCAAGCCGTCCGCCCAGGCATTTGCAGGCAGCAGCCCGCACACACTTTCTTTTTGCTTCCCATTTTCATTTCACATCTGTTCCAAAAGGTCATTGACGCAAGAAACAGCTATGCGCCGACGCCGGAGGCTGTGCTGCTGCTTCGCAAGCTGGCGTCCCAATTGAAAAAGCAGTCCGGCAAAAATGTCTATCCACAACATTCGCATCCGGTTTGGCGAAATGGTAATTCTGTTTATCCATGATTCCGTCAACCAGCGGGATATGCATGACCGGTACGGAATAATCGGATACGCCGCCGTGATCAGATGACAGCACACGGACTTCTTCTCCCAAACGCACAAACTCTTTGACAAAGCGCTGAGTAGAAATCGAAAGACCATTGCTCTGATTGAAGTATTCTCCGCAAACAATTAGTATTTTCATGGTTGTTATCCTTTACAAATCCCGATTTATCTAATTGCTACAGTCCATTCATCTCCCGAAACCAAATACTGAAATTCTGTCAGCTCCGGCGTGTTCATCACTTTCAGAAGATCATCAAAATCATCAACGGTTTTTACTGTTGAAAGCTCGCAGTATCAATGTTCTTTCTTCATGAATTGAATTGCGCCTTCATGCCCCGGAGGGCAATTCATGACCGAAGGTCAATTCATGTCCGCAGGACAATTCACGCGCCGTAAAGCGCAATTCATTGTCGAATCAGTTTTACAACTGATTCGACATGCCTTGGGACATTGGCGTGAATAAAACGGTGTCTATTTAAGCGGCTCTCTTATATACGGTCTGTGCGAGGCCTGGATTATGAAAGTAAACTAATCGTACCAGCGCGGGAGAAACCTGTTAAGCCGATCAGAAGGTTAATTTGAAAAACTATTCTGAAGAGTGTTTTGAAAACCCGAAAAAGCTGAATGGGATGGGCTCCTGTATGATGGCCCTGTCAGCCCCGTGTTGGGTCTGTGTGCGATTTGTTTCGCAGGGTAGGGTAGAGATACCACCCCCAAACGAAAAAGCATACAATTTCAGAAAGCCCAAAAAAGAATGATTATGGGAAGCGGTCAAGAATTGGTCCGCTAAACAAAGAGGAACGATTTCCAGAGTGAGCCCACGATAGAAATCAGGACAATGAAAAACGAAAACCGGGAATTGATAACTTTCTGTGTCTTGTGGGTCTTTCGCTGGATATTCCGGCGTTCCATGGTATAATGTCGTGTTACCAAAGGAAAAAGGAAGGTGACGCCAAATGGCAAGGAAACGAGCAAACGGCGAGGGCAACATCCGTAAACGGAAGGACGGACGCTGGGAGGGACGCTACACCGCAGGGCACGATCCGGAAACTGGAAAGGCCATCGTCAAGAACGTGCTGGGCAAGACCCAGGCGGAGGTGCTCGAAAAGATGCGCAACGCCATTGCAAACTGCGGAAAGATGGATATGACCCGCGCAGGAAAGTATACCCTGGGGCAATGGATGGAGCAGTGGTTTGAGGTTTACTGCAAGCCGACTCTGCGAGAGAACACAGTCCGATACTACCGCATGTACATCGACAAGCATATTCTGCCAAAGCTCGGCAAAACTCCGCTGGACAAGCTTCGGCCCATTGAGATTCAGCGTTTCTATAACGAGATGCGGACCAGCGGCAGAACACGAAAAGAGCAGAAGGATGAACAGCCAGGGCTCAGCGCATCCTATGTCCGAGGCTTCCATATCCTGCTGCACAGCTGTCTGGAGGCAGCAGTGAAGGAAAAGCTGATTCTCTCCAATCCGGTGGACTCCTGTAAACCGCCGAAGGTGGAGAAGAAGGAGATGAAAACCTTGGAGGCGGAGCAGGTGCAGGCCTATCTGAAAGCGGCTGACGCCAGAGGCTTACTGCCCATGTTCTTCCTGGAGCTGACCACTGGCCTGAGAAAGAGTGAGCTGGTGGCCCTGCTGTGGACGGATGTGGATTGGGAGCGGCAGACCATCTCCGTCAGCAAGCAGGCCTACAAGGTGGATGGAAAGATGACGGTGATGCCGCCCAAGACGGCGAACTCCATTCGACACATCGCCCTGTCCAACGAGACGCTGGATATGCTGAAAAAGCTGAAGGAGGAAAACCCGGACAGCAAATATATCTTCACCTCCCCTGTGACCGGAGAAATGTATCACCCGGATTCTGTGGTGAACCTCCACAAGAAGATCCTGAAGGAGGCTGGGCTGGAGCACATTCGCTTCCACGATCTGCGCCACACCTTCGCAACCCTGGCCTTGCAGAATGGCGTGGACGTGAAAACCGTTTCCGCCATGCTGGGCCACAGCAGCGCGGGCTTCACCCTGGCCACCTATACCCACAGCACCACCGCTGCCCAACACCAGGCGGCAGCCATCATGGGGAACCTGGTCAGCGGGAAAAAGCCTGAATGATCCAAGCAGCGCCGACGGTTCAGAAACCGCCGGCGCTGTAATTCCATTTCCGAATAAATCGTCTTTTTTTGCACCGCAGAATGCAAAGAGATAGGTTTGCTGTGGAGTTAATTTTTCGCAAAACAGATTTCTCGTCCGTAGGGAAAACCCCGGTCAGCGCTTCCGTTGGGGCCTTTCCGGCCCTTTTTGACCCAAACGACGTTTGGGTCAGATCTGGGTCTTGCGGGTTTTTCCTGTTCCGACAGAGAAGTTTGCATTTCAAATTCCTACCGGTGATCCATGAGAGCAGGAACGGACAAGGCATGTTTTTGAGCAACGAAAAATGGCTTGCCTGATCCAAATTGCGCCGATTGACAGCGCCTGACCCTTACGGAATACCCTTTATGAAAAAGCGGATAATCATGCTTTGAAGACGCGGAAAAGTAAAAAACAGCCTGTTTTCACCCTGAAAACACTAAATCCCGGACGTTTTCACGTCCGGGATTGGTGGGGGAAGGTGGATTCGAACCACCGAAGGCAGTGCCAGCAGATTTACAGTCTGTCCCCTTTGGCCACTCGGGAATTCCCCCATATTCGGTTTTGCCTGGTGACTGGTGGAGCTGGTAGACGGACTCGAACCCCCGACCTGCTGATTACAAATTCCAAAATTATTTTCTTGCAGCACGATCTGCGCGGCTCTTGTAATCCGCGCAAAGCTGTGGTACAATCAGAATATCAAGGAAAAGGAGGACCCCTTATGGCAGAAATCAACCTTACCGCGCAAAACTTTGACCAGGAGGTTTTGCACACGGACAAGACCGTCCTTGTGGACTTTTGGGCGACCTGGTGCGGCCCCTGCCGGATGCTGGCCCCGACGCTGGTTGAGATCGCAGCCGAGCGGCCGGACGTCACCGTCGGCAAGCTCAACGTAGACGACGAGCGCGCGCTTGCCATGCGCTATGGCATCCAAAGCATCCCCACGGTGATGATTTTCAAAGGCGGCAAACGCACGGCGGAGCTGATCGGCCTGCGCCCGAAGGAAGATTATCTGGCAAAGCTGTAAGTTTTTGTTGAATTTTCCGAATTCTTGTGATAAACTAGGGGTGTAATTCGTATAATCTTTCAAACACGGCGAAAAACATTCAACATATGGAGGAGGCCATACCATGGGAAAATTTGTAATTAAGGAAACCAAGACCGGCATTAAGTTCAACCTCAAGGCCGGCAACGGCGAGGTCATTGCCACGAGCGAGGTCTACACCACCGAGGCAGCCTGCCGCAAGGGCATCGAAAGTGTCCGCAACAACTGCGCTTCTCCCATCGAGGATCAGACCGTTGAGCCCATCGAGGTTCAGAAGCACCCCAAGTACGAGGTCTATCAGGACAAGGCCGGCGAGTTCCGCTTCCGTCTGAAGGCCAGAAACGGCGAGATCATTGCCGTCGGCGAGGGCTACAAGTCCAAGCCGAGTTGCCTCAATGGCATCGACAGCATCCGCCGCAACGCGCCCGACGCTGCGATTGTTGTGGAAGAGGCGAACTGACCCGCCAGCGCAGCGTTTTCACGGTAAAAAACAGCCCCCTGCACCGGACCAGCTCCGGTGCAGGGGGATTTTCATTGGTTACTGGACGTCGTTGTCGTCAAACGGATCGCCGCATTCGGGGCAGAACTTGGGGGGATGCTTGGGGTCAGCAGGCTCCCAGCCGCACTTGTCGCAGCGATACAGCGGCTCCTCAGCGGGCTTTTTGGCGCCGCACTCGGTGCAGAACTTGCCCTTGTTCACTGCACCGCAGCTCTTGCAGGTCCAGCCGGCGGGGGCAGCGGGCTTGGGGCTGCCGCACTCGGGGCAGAACTTGCCGGTGGCAGTGGCGCCGCAGGTGCACTTCCAGCTCTCAGCCGCGGGGGCGGCAGGAGCGGGGGCGACAGGAGCAGCAGCCTGCGCAGCGGCGGCCTGCTGCTGGCCCATGGCGTAAAGGCTCGCGGCGTTCATACCGCCGGCGGTGCCGTTCACAGCGTTCATGCCCATAAAGCCCATCATGGCGCCGTTGGGGTTGGCAGCGGCGGTACCCATGGCGTCGCCCTGGGAGATGACGGTGTAGCCCGCGCCCATGAGGGGGTTGGCCATAGCGGCGGCACGCTGCGCCTTCTTGATGTCCTCCTGGTCTTCCTCAGGCAGGGAGATGGGGTTCATGGCGATGGAGACGACCTGCAGGCCGCGCTTTTCGCCCCACTTCTGGTTGAGGGCCACGTTCATTGCGTCGCAAAGATCCTCAGCGTGGGCGGGCAAGGCGCTGGGGCGGATCTCCATTTCAGAGATCTTGGCGAAGGCAGGCTGCAGGGCGCTGATGAACTCGGTTTTGAGCTGGGCGTCGATCTGGCTTCTGGTATAGTCGCGCTCGACGTTGCCGCAGACGTTGGCATAGAACAGCAGCGGATCGGCGATGCGGTAGGAGTACACGCCGCTGCAGCGGACAGACACGTCCAGATCCAGGTTGATCTTATGGTCCACCACACGGAAGGGGATGGGCGTGGCGGTGCCGAACTTGTTGTCCATGATCTCCTTGGTGTTGAAGTAGTAGACGCGCTGATCCTTGCCGGTGTCGCCGCCGAAGGTGAAGCGCTTGCCGATGAGCTTGAAGGTTTCCTTCAGGCTGTCGCCAAGCTTGCCGGTGAAGATGCTGGGCTCGGTGGAGGTATCATAGGTAAACTCGCCGGGCTCGGCGCAGACCTCCACGATTTTGCCCTGCTCCACGATGATCATGCACTGGCCGTCGGCCACTGCGATGAGGGAGCCGTTGGAGATGATATTGTCGTTGCCCTTGGTGTTGCTCGAGCGGGAGGAGATCCGCTTCTGCCCCTTGACCACGAGGGTATCTGCATTGATGGCGTCACAATAGAAGAATTCCTTCCACTGATCGGCCAGAACGCCGCCCACGGCGCCGATTCCTGCTTGAATGAGTCCCATAGTATTGCTCCTTTCCGTATGTGTCTGATTTGGATTGGTTTTGTTCAAAGATGAAACTGCACCATCTTGAGCCCATTATACCGCATGTTTTTCAATTTCGCAACGGCGAAACGAGGTTTTTTCAGAATATTTTTTCAGACGGAGAAAAGGCTTGCAACTTCGGTATAAATCGGGTAAAATACGCTTGAATGCAACACGAAAGAAGGATGATTTTATGGCAGAACCCAAGACCATTCCCCAGCGCGACCAGATCCCCGTCTCCGATCGCTGGGCTGTCGAAGACATCTACGCCACAGACGAGCTGTGGATGGCGGATCTCGAGCGGCTCAAGGGGCTGATCCCGCAGCTTTCCGCCTATGCCGGCAAGCTTGCAACAGATGCAAAGACGCTCTGCGCCTACCTCACCGAGCTTGAGGCTGCGCAAATCCTCACCGGGGATCTGGCCGAATACGCCATGCGCCGCAACGATGAGGATACCCGCGTGGCCAAATACCAGGAGATGAGCGGCATGATCATGTCGGCCTACGTCTCGCTTGGCTCCGCCACCGCCTTTGAGACCCCCGAGATCATGGCCATCTCCGACCAGACGATGGAGGCCTTCTACGCCGCCGAGCCGGGCCTTGCGCGTTACAGACGCTACATCTTCAACATCCGCCGCCATGCCGAGCACGTGCTCAGCCCCGCCGAGGAAAAGATCATGGCCCTGGCCGGCGAGATGATGCAGTCTCCCGACGACATCTACTCCAAGTTTGCAGACGCCGATCTGACCTTCCCCGACGCCGTTGACGGCGAGGGCGGAGCCCATCCGCTGAGCCAGGGAACCTATATCTCCTATATGGAGTCGCCTGACCGCGCCTTGCGCAAGTCCGCTTTCCAGAATACCTACAACACCTGGGCCGCCAACAAAAACACCGTGGCCGCCGTGCTCAATTCCCAGGTCAAGGCTTTGCAGTTCAACGCCACCGCCCGCCGCTACGCCTCGCCCCTTGAGGCCGCGCTGGACCACACCAACGTGCCGGTATCGGTTTACCATAATCTGATCGAGGCCGTCCACCAGAACCTTGACAAGATGTACCGCTACGTGGCGCTGCGCAAAAAGCTTCTGGGTGTGGACGAGCTGCATTTCTACGATCTGTATACCCCGCTGGTTCCCGGCGCAGACAGCAAGATCCCCTTTGAACAGGCCAAGCAGACCGTCTACGACGCGCTTGCCCCCATGGGCGAGGACTATCGCCGGATCTTGAAGGAGGGCTTTGACAACCGCTGGATCGACGTGTATCAGAACGTCGGCAAGCGCAGCGGCGCCTACTCTGCCGGCGCGCGGGTGCATCCGTTCGTGCTGCTCAACTACACCGGCACGCTCGACAGCCAGTTCACCCTGGCCCACGAGATGGGCCACGCCCTGCACTCCTACCACTCCAACAAGTACCAGACGCCTGTGGACGCCGACTACGTCATCTTTGTGGCCGAGGTCGCCTCCACCTGCAACGAGGCGCTTTTGATGGAGCACCTGCTTGCCAAAACCACCGACAAGACCGAGCGGGCTTATCTCATCAACCACTTCCTTGAGCAGTTCCGCTCCACGCTTTACCGGCAGACCATGTTTGCTGAGTTTGAGCTGATTTTGGGCCAGCTCAACGCCCAGGGCGTGGCGCTCACCGCCGAGCGGATGTGCGAGGAGTACAAAAAGCTCAACCACCTGTACTACGGCGACGGCATCGTTCTGGACGACGAGATCGCCTACGAGTGGGAGCGGATCCCGCACTTCTATTATAACTACTACGTCTTCCAGTACGCCACGGGCTACTCTGCGGCCATTGCCCTGTCCCGCCGGATCCTCCGCGAGGGCGAGGCAGCCGTAAAGGACTATATCGGCTTCCTGTCCGGCGGCTGCAGCAAGGACCCCATCGACCTGCTCAAGGGCGCTGGCGTGGATATGTCCACGCCCGACCCGGTAAACCAGGCCCTGGCCCTGTTCGGCGAGCTGCTTGACGAGATGGAAGCGCTCATGGCCGAATGAGCGGGCGGATCTATCTGCCGGTTTTGCACAGCTTTGAAAACAACAACGTCTTTACCGGCAGCTTCGGCCCCTTCCGCTACAAGATCACGCCAAACGTGGTCATGCGCAACGCCAAGGAGGTCAACAACGAGCAGAGCTCCATGAAGGCTGAGTATTGGCACGGCCCACTGTGCTATGAATACAGCGACGTTGAGGGCGAAAAGACCTTTGTCATGACCGAGCCCGGCCTTGCGCAGATGCGCGACTGGCTCGACGCGCAGATCTGAGCGCGACCCGGAGGGACAAGCATGCTGTGGATCTGCCGGACACCGGAGCTGACGCCTGACGAGCTTAGCGCCTGTTTGCCCCGGCTCAGCCCTGCGCGGCAGCAGCGCATCCGGGCGCTCAGGCAGCCGGCTGCCGCAGCGGAGCTTGCCGCGGCGGAGCTGCTGCTGCGCCGTGCGCTTTTGTGCGAATTTGGCCTTGATGCGCTGCCGGAGCTTGCGCTCGGGCCCAACGGCAAGCCCTGCTTCCCGGCGCGGCCGGGGCTCCAGTTCAATCTCAGCCACTGCCGCAGGGCCGTGGCCTGCGCGCTGGATACCGCGCCCTGCGGCGTGGACGTGCAGGACTACCGCCGCCTGGGCCGCCGGGACGCCACGGATACGAGCCTGCCCGCGGTGTTCAAGGTGCTCTCTGCGACCGAGCGCGCCTGGGTGCTGGCCGCGGATACAACCGAGGAGCGGGATCGCCGCTTTGTTCGCATCTGGACGCTCAAGGAGGCCTGGGGCAAGGCCCGCGGCCTTGGCGTTCTGTACGAGCTTGACCAAACCGAGCTCTGCCCGCCGGGCGAGACCTGGCAGGCAGGGGAGTGGGTCTTCCAAAGCCTGGACATGGGCGAGTACGCCCTGTCCGTGTGCGCGCGCCGGAGCCTTCCGCTCCGGATCGTGGACGACTTGATTTGATATTTAGAACAGGAGGTAAGATCTATGCGCCATTTTCTGATCGTCGTGGATATGCAGAAGGACTTTGTGGACGGCGCGCTTGGCACCAAGGAGGCCCAGGCGATCATCCCGGCCGCAGCGGAGAAGATCAAACACTTCTCCGGCACCATCCTTGCCACCTTCGATACCCATGAGCCCGACTACCTCTCCACCCGTGAGGGCCGGTATCTGCCTGTGACCCACTGCGTCAAGGGCACGCCGGGCTGGGAGCTGGATGAGACCATCCGCGCTGCGCTTGACAGCCGGGGCTATCTGCCCGTGGAGAAGCCGACCTTCGGCTCCACCGTGCTGCCGCAGCTCATTTTACAGATCGCAGGGGAGGAGCCGTTTGATATCCAACTGATCGGCCTTTGCACCGATATCTGCGTGGTGTCCAACGCGCTGCTGTTAAAGGCCTGCTTCCCCGAGACCGATATCTCCGTAGACCCCGCCTGCTGCGCAGGCGTGACCCCGGCGCTGCACGAGGCGGCGCTTGCGACCATGCGCTCTTGCCAGATCGACGTGAAGGAGGAGGAACCCCCTATGTTTGACGTAGAACAGGTGACCCGGGACTGTGTGGCCTGGATCCGCAAGTTCTTTGAAGAAAACGGCCCCGGCTGCAACGCGGTGCTCGGCGTTTCGGGCGGCAAGGACAGCTCCGTTGCCGCGGCCCTGTGCGTGGAAGCGCTGGGCAAGGATCGCGTTGTGGGCGTGATGATGCCCAACGGCGTCCAGCACGATATCGACATGGCGCAGCTTCTGTGCGACCATCTGGGCATCCGCCGCTACGTGGTCAACATCCACGACGCGGTCGAGGGCGTGAAGGGCGCCATCCCCGAGGATCTGACCCTCTCTGAGCAGAGCATCACCAATCTGCCGCCCCGCATCCGCATGGCTACGGTCTACGCTGTGTCGCAGAGTCTCAACGGCCGCGTGGTGAACACCTGCAACCTCTCTGAGGACTGGGTCGGCTACTCCACCCGCTACGGCGACTCCGTGGGCGATTTCAGCCCCATGTCGCACCTGACGGTCCAGGAGGTCAAGGCGGTTGGCCGCTATCTCGGCCTGCCCGACGTGCTCGTAGACAAGGTTCCCATCGACGGCCTGTGCGGCAAGACCGATGAAGACAACCTGGGCTTCACCTACGCCGCGCTCGACCGCTATATCCGCACCGGCGAGATCGACGACGAGGCCGCCAAGACCCGCATCGACACCCTGCACCGCCGCAACCTCTTCAAGCTCCAGCTCATGCCGAGCTTCGACCCCGGCATCCCCACGGCCATTTCCTGACGCGCACGAGTGCCGTCTCCGTGCCGCCGCAGCCCCCGCCGCGGCGCGCCCCGGGTCTCTGCGCAAAAATATTTCGCGTTTTCAGAAAATAATGCTTGCATTTTCTGAAAAGGTGTGGTATTATAATGCCCGCAAGAGATCCGGGTGTGGCGAAGTTTGGTATCGCGCTTGAATGGGGTTCAAGAGGCCGCTGGTTCGAATCCAGTCACTCGGACCAGGAAAAGTCTCTTTTCTCGTGTGAGAAAAGAGACTTTTCTTATTTTTAAACGCGACCCGCTCAAAGAAGCTCCCGCAGGCGGCGGGCGGCTTCCCGGGTATCGGCGGGGGTGCCGAAGCAGGAGAAGCGGAACCAGCCCTCGCCGCAGGGACCGAAGCCGACGCCGGGGGTCCCCACGATGCGGGCCCGGTCAATCAGAAGGTCGAAGAAGTCCCAGCCCTGCATGTTCTTGGGGCAGCGGAACCAGATATAGGGCGCGTTTTTGCCGCCGGTATAGGGCAGGCCAAGCGCCTCCAACGCATCGGTCAGGATGATTGCGTTGCCTCGGTAGACCCGGATATTCTTTCCGCTCTGGGCAAGGCCCTCCGGGCTCAAGGCCGCCTCGCCGGCTCGTTGGAGCAGATAGGACACGCCGTTGGAGCAGGTGGTCCGGTTGCGGACCCACATATCGTGCAGGGAGGCGCCCTCCCGGATCAAGGCCTGAGGCACCACGGTCCAGCCCAGGCGGGTGCCTGTGAAGCCGGCGGTTTTGGACAGCGAGGCGATCTCAATGGCGCAGCGCTCCGCGCCGGGCAGCTCATAGATGCTGTGCGGGACCGCCGGATCTGTGATAAAGGCCTCATAGGCGGCGTCGAAGAGGATGACGGCGTCTTTGGCGTTGGCCCAGTCCACCCACTGTTGAAGCTGCGATTTGGGATAGGCCGCGCCGGTGGGGTTGTTTGGAGAGCAGAGGTAGACCAGCTCCGCCTCCAGATCCTCGGGCGGCAGGGGAAGGAAGCCGTTTTCCTCCCCGCCGGGGACGGACACGATGTGCCGCCCCGCCATCAGATTGGTATCCACATAGGCCGGGTAGGCGGGTTCGATCACCGCTACCCGGTTTTCTTGTGCGAACAGGCTTCCGATCGCACCCAGATCGTCCCCGGCCCCGTAGGAGATGAAGATCTCCCCGGGGTCTATTTTTGTACCGCGGCGGGCATAGTAGCTTGCCACGGCCTTTCTCATAAAGTCCGCGCCAAGCTCCGGCATGTAACCTTGAAAGGTCTCCTGCTTTGCCTGGTCCTCCGCCGCCCGGTGCAGGGCCGCGATCACCGCCGGGGCCAGTGGCAGGGTCACGTCTCCGACGCCCAGAAGCAGCAGCCGCTCATCGGGGTGGTCCCGGCGCAGCGCATCCACGGTCTGGTTGATGCGGTAGAACAGATAGCTGGTCTGCAGGCGGCTGTAATCGGGATTGATATGCGTCATAGCTTGATCTCTCCTTCGTAGACCGTTTCTGCCGGGCCTTCCATCTGAATGGACCCGTCAGCGCGGACGGTGATGAACAAACTGCCGCCGTCCAGCACCAGCTCGATGGGAGTATCCGCCGGGCAAAGCCCGCGGCGCACCGCGGCGGCCGCGGAGGCGCAGGCCCCGGTTCCGCAGGCCAGGGTCACGCCGCTGCCCCGCTCCCAAACCCGCATCCGCAGCCGGTTCGGCGTCAGCACCTGCACAAACTCCACGTTCGTCCCGCCGGGTACGGCGTGCTCCAGCTTCGGGCCTTCCTTTGTTATGTCAACTGCTTCCGCATACGGCACAAAAAGGACCAGGTGCGGGTTGCCCAGGTCCACCAGGTCCCCGGTGCGCCCCGGCACGATTGTTGCGTTTCCCATCTCCACGCTGGCGCTGACGATTTTGCCCGCCTCGTCGTGCAGGGTGAGCTGCCGCAGTCCTGCCCGCGTTTCGATGACGAGCATATGCTTTCTGGTGTAGCCGTGGTCATAGAGATATTTCCCCACGCAGCGGATGCCGTTGCCGCACATCCCGGCCTCGCTGCCGTCTGCGTTGAAGATCCGCATGGAGAAATCTGCCTGCTCAGACGGACCCATAAAGATCAGCCCGTCCGCCCCGGGACCGAAATGCCGGTCAGACAAGCGGCGGCTGAGCGCTTCCGCGTCTTCCGGCACCGGGCCGTAGATATAGAGATAATCGTTGCCAAGGCCCTGCATTTTGGTAAATCGCATCAACCTTCGCCTCCTTTCTGCTGTGTCAGGGCCGCCCGCAGGAAGCCCAAAAACAGGGGATGGGGGCGATTTGGCCGGGATTTGAACTCCGGGTGATACTGCACGCCCACATAGAAGGGATGCGCCCCAAGCTCCACCGCCTCGACAAGCTGCCCGTCCGGGGACTGGCCGCAGAGCACCAGACCGGCCTGCTCCAGCGTGGCCCGGTAGTCGTTGTTCACCTCGTAGCGGTGGCGGTGCCGCTCGGAAATCCGCGCCGTGCCGTAGCATTCCATGAGCCGGGTCCCGGGCCGGATCTCGCAGGGCCAGGCGCCCAGACGCAGGGTGCCGCCCTTGTTCACGGCATCGCTCTGCCCGGGCATAAAGTCGATGACCTTGTGGGGGCTGCCGGGGTCAAATTCGCCCGAGTCGGCGTCTGGCAGCCCGGCCCGGTTGCGCGCAAACTCAATGACGGCAATCTGCATCCCCAGGCACAGACCCAGATACGGGATCCCGCGCTCTCTGGCATACCTGGCAGCCAGGATCATCCCCTCGATGCCCCGGCCGCCGAAGCCGCCGGGCACCAGAATACCATCCAGGGGCGCCAGATCTGCCTCTGTGACGGCTTCCGAGTCGATCCAGTCGATCTCCACCCGCACCCCACAGGCGTAGCCCGCGTGCCGCAGCGCCTCCGCCACGGAAAGATACGCGTCGTGAAGCTGCACGTATTTGCCGACCAGGCCGATCCGGACCGAACCTCGAAGGCTCTTGATCCGCGAAACCAATGCGGTCCACTCTCTCAGATCCGGCTCCGGCGCCGGCAGGCCAAGCTCCCGGCAGACCACCCGGGAGAAACCCGCCTGCTCCAGCATCAAGGGTGCTTCATAGAGTACCGGCAGGGTGCGGTTTTCCAGCACGCAGTCGGGCTTTACGTTGCAGAACAGGGAGATTTTCTGAAAGATGCTCTCCTCCAGTGGCTCGTCGCAGCGCAGCACGATGAGATCCGGCCGAATGCCCATACCCTGCAGCTCCTTCACCGAGTGCTGCGTGGGCTTGGACTTGTGCTCCTCCGAGCCGTGCAGATAGGGCACCAGGGTCACGTGGATAAACAGGCTGTTCTCACGGCCTACCTCCAGCGCGATCTGCCGGACAGCCTCCAAAAAGGGCTGAGATTCGATGTCGCCGATGGTGCCGCCGATCTCCGTGATGACCACGTCCGCGCCGGTCTGCCGCCCCACCCGATAGACGAAGTCCTTGATCTCGTTGGTGATATGGGGGATCACCTGGACCGTCGCGCC
>ONCN01000131.1:0-6311 GCA_900316335.1 uncultured Eubacteriales bacterium
AGGAGGGGGAAGATTTCGATTTCTTCCCCCTCCTTGGATCCACCCCTAATTAAAACGACCAAAAGGGTCTTAACCCTTTTGGATTACCCGCGGCTCTGAGGATCCATGGGTTTTCGTTTTGTTTGGGTTTTTACAAGGGATGCCTGATGATTGTGAGACGGCGGATGGACGCAGAAAAAACGTATAGGAGTTTTAAAAAGGACCGTACGTGATCCGTACGAGCCCCGTAGTGGCCGCTGACATCAGCGGCCAGTCGCGAAGCGCCCTTCCGGGCACCTCCGGTTTATAGAACGGTCGTAGATTGTATAGACCATCGAAAACCGTTCGAGTATCGAAGCGTGTGCATGCTGGCGCACAGCTAGTTCCTTGGGAGTCATGCGCCTCTGCGGGGCGGGCGTGGAGGTAAAAAAATGTGTGTGCCGCTTGCATTGACAGAAAAATTTTTGTGTGCTATGATGACATCAGAAGCGTGCGCAGCACGCTGCGCCTGCCGGGTAGACCGCGTTCTTGCGACCGGCGGAGCAACGGAAGGAGGACCTTTACTATGAAGCATTCGACGCTGATCCGGCTGCTTGCCGTGCTCGTGTCTGTCTGCCTGCTGCTGAGCGCTGCGCCGCCCCCGGCGGTCCGCGCGGCCGGAGCGGACGAACTCCAGATCGGCGACTATATCGCGCTTGGCACATATCGCGACGAAAACATGAGCTTCCCCCTTGTGTGGCAGATGATCCACCGCGAGGGAGACCGCGCCCTGCTCTACGGCGCCCAGACCGTGACCCAGGGCGAGTATGACGCCTCCGACCACACCATGCAGGCCTCCGGTCTCACGGTGCGGCACTACGGCTCCTCCTCCTGGCGGACCTCTGACGCGCGGACCTATCTCAACAGCGACGACAGGACCGTGCGCTACGACACCGACGCCATGTTTAACTATGACCGCTACGGCAGAGGGCTTGGCGTCAACTATTCGCTTGCCACCGAGGCGCTGCCCTGGTACGAGGATATGCCGGGCTTTTTGCGGTTTTTTGAGCTGGCCGAGCGCTGCCTCATCCAGCCCACCTTGCACCGGGTCATCCATGCCGAGACCGACAACGAATACAGCAGCACCAACTACACCGCCGACCAGTACGGCAGCGATCTGTCCGGCGCATCTGCGATCTACGACGGCCAGGAGGCCTCCTACATCTCAGACGAGGTGTTTTTGCTCAATGCCAAGGAGTATGCGGACTACGTTCTGGGGCAGAATTTGCAGCAGGATTATTACAATCCCTTCCGCGATAACGCTGTGGAAAGCTGGCCGACCTGGCTGTCTGACAGTGTCAAGCTTGACGGCGGCGGGATCTGGCTGTATACGGGCGTTGCCCAACTGATCATAGACAAAAGGGGCCGTGCCACCTACGGCCACACCGGCAACATCGGCGTTTTCCCCAGTGTGGAGACCATGCCCATCCTCCGCCAGGCCTGCTGGATCGATCTCGGCTACGTCAACGGCTTCTCCGGCAGCGGCACCTATGAAGACCCCTACGTGCTGGATATCGACCAGTCCGTCCTCGAGCAGGCCGAGAGCCGCAGCCTCTACGAAAACCACCCGGACAAGTGGGACATCACCGTCTATTGCAACGACCCCGAGAACGGCAACTATTTGCTCTCCCTTGGAATGGGCGGCAGCTATCGCGCTGCCAAGAATGCCAAGATCACCGTGGAGGGCATGGATTATTACACCGACGACGACGGCCGCGCGGTGGTGCCCTTCTCCTACGGCGGAGCGAGCATCCATCTGGCGGGCTACTGCGACCGCACGTTGACCTGCGTGCAGATGAGCAACAACCTGTCGGTCTATCTCGAGCCTGCGGACGTGTTCCCGAAGCCGCTGGCGGTGTGGGCCGACGGCATCGACGTGCTGCACAACACGCTCGAGCTGGAGCTTGCCGACGAGAAGACCACCTCTCTTGAGGCGGAGATCTATTGGGCCGGCCAGGAGCCGGGCACAGCGACCCTGTTTCAAAAGAGCCACCTGATCGATCTGAAGGACAACCGCATCACGATCCGCTGGCCGGGCTCCGCCACGGTGGACTTTGACCCCGCCTCGCCCATTCATCTGCAGCTCACCATGAAAGACGGCCAGACGATGGGCAGTGCAAAGCTGGGCTTCCATGTGCAGACCGTCACGCCTGACCAGCTCGAGTGGATGAAAAACTTCTCCCTGCGGCTGCTCGGCAAGGACACCAGCTTCACCCTGGGCAAGGACGCCGGCATTTTGAAGGACGTGGAGCTGAACTTTGCCCTCAATCTGCCGGTGACCGCCTCGTTTGAGGTGGAGGACGGCAAGTTCTACGCCATGGCGGGCATTTCGCCGCAGTTCACCTCCGACAGCCTGCACGGCAAGGCCTCCTTGAAGAACATCATGAAGAGCACAGAGTCTCTGTGCCAAAAGAGCGTGGACGCCTCCAAGGTCTTCCATGAGATGGAGAAAAAAGGCCAGAAGATCGGCCAGACTGACGGCAAGTGGGGCTTTGGCGGCGGCTTTAAGGCCCTGCTCTACTGGGAGGGCTACACGACCGTTGACGGCGACGGCTACATCGTCACCGACCAGGGCGCCATTTTGGGCGCCAACGTGTCGGCAAAGCCGCCCTCGCTGCCGCTTGTGATCGGCGGCTTGCCCGGCTATGCCGATGCAAAGTTTGCCGGCGAGGTCAGCGGCAAGGGCAGTCTCAGCATGTCCGACGCGATCAAGGACGTGATGCCGAATATGGTGCTCGACAACAAGCTCAGCATCACCGTGACCGGCAACGTGGGCATTGAGGACGTGTGCTCCGTCGGCGTGGGCGCCGAGGGGTCGCTCAACTTCCACAATGAATTTTTGAGAAACACCAACGTCTATTCCAGGGTCTGGCTCAAAACGCAGCCCTTTATCCAGGGCCAGGTCGGCTGGATCGGCGGGCAGGCGGACCTCGATCTCGGCCCGCTGAACATCAACGCGACCATCTATGAATACGATGCCGATCGCGGCCCGGTGGTGCGGCTGCCGGATCTGACCAATCTGCGCGCCGGCCTGCACCGGGCGCAGGCCGCGGCGCTTTCGGCGACCGGAGATCTAACGTCCTTCGGCGCAGCCGGCACCGGCGCTGATCCGCAGGTCGTCGCGGGCCCTGACGGGACACTGCTTGCCTGCTATCTCGCCGGCGGCAGCAACCCCTGCGATCAGCGGCTCTATGCCCGCTATTATGACGGTGAGACCTGGTCTGACCCCATCGCGGTGGAGGACAACGGCACACCCGATCTTTTGCCCTGCCTGTATCTGGTTGACCAGACGCTGTATGCGGCCTGGACCGACTTTGACCGCGACTGCAAGGGCCTGGATCTTGACCAGATGGCCCCCTACAGCCGGATCCATGCGGCAAGCTTTGACGCCGCGACCAAGACCTTTACCCCCTGCGCGATCACCGAGACCGACGGCTCGCTGCAATCCCGCCCCAAGGCAGGCGCGTTGGAAAACAAGCTGATTTTGACCTGGCAGGTCAACGATCAGGCCGACTGGCAGGGCGTGCAGGGCGAAAACAGCCTGTACACCGCCGATTGGAGCGAGGATCTGACCTTTGCGCCCGTGTGCGTGACCAAGACCCAGTACCCCATCCGCTCCAAGCTGATCATCGGCGATACGGTCTTCTGGTGCGCAGATCTGGACAAGGACCTCACCACCACCGCCGACACCGAGATCTTTGCCAACGAGACCCGTCTGACGCAGAACGAGGTCGCCGATCTGGAGCTGCAAAAGGCCAACGGCTGGGCCTACTGGCAGCAGGACGGCGCAATGGCCCTGCGCAATTACAACGCAGAGGAGCCGGAGATCGAGCTCGACGGCCTGCCGCTAAGCCACCGCTATCAGATCTTCTCCAACGGCAACGGCCTGCGTATCCTGCTCTGGCCCGAGCCTGCAGAGGACGGCGGCGAGACCTTGATGGCCCGCTGGTGCGTCAACGACGTCTGGCAGGACACGCCCATTGCGCTCACGCAGGGCGGCGGCAGCATCCTGGATTACAGCGCCGACATGGACCAGAACGGACAGCTCTGCGTCTGGCTTCTGTGCGCGCCCGAGGGCGGCGCCCCGACGCTCTATGCCCTGCAAACCAAGGCTCGGTCCGATCTGAGCCTCGACGAGGTCTGGTACAACGGCGAGACCTACATGGACGACGCAGATCTGGAGATCCAGGCCGACGTGACCAACCGCGGCACCGTGCAGACCGAGCGCATCATGCTCGAGCTTCTGGAGCAGGACGGCACTGTGGTGCTGACCCAGCACCTGGGCGCCATGCTCCAGCCCGGCGAGAGCAAGACCTTCTATCTGAGCCTTCCCGTTGAAACGGCCGTGCGCAGCCGCAAGCTGCAGGTCCGCGTGACCGACCTTGGCCGGACAGACGAAAACGCAGACAATAACGAGCTGCCGCTTACGCTCAACTGGGAAGACCTCGCGCTTGAAAATATCCGCTGGACCCTGCGTGAGGACGGCGACGCGGCCATCCTGGCCGACGTGGTGAGCCGCGGCTACGGCATTGAGCGGCAGGTCACCGTCAGCCTTCGCAAGGACAGCCCCCAGGGCGAGGCCGTGCAGACCCAGACGATTCAGGGCCTTGACACCCTCGAGCTTGCCCCCGTGCGCTTTGCGGTGCCCTTTGAAGAGGACGCTTGCTGGTATGTGACCATCGACCAGGACCACGAGGACGACCGCATGGGCAACGACAAGGATTTTGTGGTCCTGCAGACCACCACCGGCTGGACCTATGAGAACGCCGAGGCCGACTATGACTGCCACGGCGACGAGGCCGTCTGCCCCTCGGCCAAGTTCACGGATGCGCCGGCCTACGGCGTCTGGTCGCACACGCCCATCGACTGGGCGGTTACGACCGGCATCACCGCCGGCACCTCTGAAACCACCTTCTCGCCCGCCGACGGCTGCACCCGCGCCCAGGTGGTCACCTTCCTCTGGCGCGCGGCCGGCAAGCCCGAGCCCGGCACAAGCCAGAACCCCTTCCGCGACGTCAAGCAGTCCGATTATTTCTACAATGCGGTCCTCTGGGCCGTGGAGCAGGGCATCACCGTCGGCACCGAGCCCGACAAGTTCAGCCCCGGCGAGACCTGCACGAGAGCGCAGATCGTGACCTTCCTGTATCGCTATGAGGGCAAGCCAGAGGTCAAGCCCGCTGAGAGCTTTAGCGACGTCAAGACCTCCGACTACTTTGCCGCCCCCGTCACCTGGGCCGTGGAGCACGGCATCACCCAGGGCACCGGCAACGGCAAATTCAGCCCCAACGACACCTGCACCCGCGAACAGGTCGTCACCTTCCTCTACCGCGACATTACCGAATAATCCACATACCCAGAGGGGACGGGGCCCAGCCCCGTCCCTTTCGTACATTCCCGTAATAGGACCCACCCGTAGTGGCCGATTTTCAGAGCCCGTAGGGGCCGATGACCACATCGGCCCGTCGCGCAGCGCCATTGTAAGCACTCCGGTTTTGAAACAGTCGGAGGTTGCACAGACCATCGAAAACCGTGCGAATATCGAAGCGTATACGTGCTGGCGCATGTGGTCATGCGCCACTACGACGTATGTGCGACGCACAGCTAGTCCCCTGGGAGTCATGCGCCACTACGGGCGGGTGCGTGTGTAGGGGCGATGGTTGTGGATCCCATTTCCGGCGGCAGAGCCGCCGCAACCGGGGAGTAAAATACAGAACAGTCCACCGGACTGTTCTGCATCGCTCGTCCGCGGTAAAAACCAAAAACAGAACACGCCGATGCAAATTCGCAACACCCTGTTGGATACGGATTTGCATCGGCGTGTTTGTGATTGTGATCCTCCGCCGCGGACGGCCGATGGCCGCCCCTACGGGGGTGCGGGGCCGCGCGCTGCTACCTTGTTACCACGCGCCCTGGTAGGCGATGGTGACGGCGGCGTTTTTGGCGCCGGCCTCCATGCAGGCGGGGATGGGGCGGCCCTCCAGCCAGGAGAGGAGGAAGCCCGCAATATAGCTGTCGCCTGCGCCCAGGGTATCGACCACCTTGACCGGGGTGCTGCCCTGGGTATAGAACGACTGGCCGTCCCAGGCAATGCTGCCCTCTGCGCCGCGCATGGCGACCACGATCCTCGGCCCCTTTGCGGCGATGGTCTGCATCTTTTCCCGCACGGCCTGAGGCGCAGCGGTGTCGTCTGAGAAAAAGGCGATATCCAGCCCCGGCAGCGCGCACTGCGCCGTGGGATCGTCCGGGATGTCGGCCAGATCCATCGCCGTGGGGATCCCTCTTGCGCGGATGCC
>ONCN01000131.1:6367-9190 GCA_900316335.1 uncultured Eubacteriales bacterium
CGCAGGGCAAAATCCGCCATCACGCCCTCGTCATAGGCAGTGAAGACCCGGTTTCCCTCCACCATATCCACATAGGTCCGGGCGGTCTTGCCCGGCAGGATCTGCACGTGGGACATATCCACGCCCTTGGCCTTTGCCGCCTGCAAAAGCATCTCGCCCTCCCGATCGGTGCCGACGGCGCCAAAGCAGGTGGCCTCGGCCCCCAGCCGCCGCAGGAACACGGCCACGTTCACGGTGTTTCCGCCGGGGTTGGTCAGCCCCAGCTCACGGTACAGATCCACGCAGTGATCTCCGATGCAGGCAAGTCGTTTCATGGGATGCGCCTCCGGTCCGCCCCGGTGCGGCCGGGGCTGTTTTCCCCATCTTACCACGCTTTGCCCGCGGATGCAAGGCCGGGGGCGAGTTTTTTCGACTAATCTCTTGCGGGCACATTTTGGCTGTGATATAATCGTCTTGTATCCGGCCCCGGACAAGGGGCCGCCGCAACGAAGGAGGCGCGCCATCGCCACACCGAGCACAAGGCCCAAGCCCTATGAGGGCAGGGAAAATTATATCTTTGTCAGCTACAGCCACCGGGACTCCGCCCGGGTCTTCCCGCTGATCCAGGCACTCAATGACCGGGGCTTCCGGGTCTGGTACGACGAGGGCATCGACCCAGGCACCGAGTGGCCCGAGTCCATCGCAAACCACCTGGCGGGCAGCAAGGTCTGCCTGGCCTTTGTCTCGCCCTCGTCGGCGCAGTCCATCAACTGCCGGCGCGAGATCAACTTTGCCCTGGCGCGGAACAAGGACTTTGTCTCCGTTCTGCTCGAGCCCACGCAGATGTCCCCGGGCATGGAGCTGCAGATCTCCACCTATCAGTCGCTTTTGAGCTACAAATACCCCAACGCGGCGGAGTTTGTGGAAAAGTTCTGCTCGCTCGACATCTTAAAGCCCTGCCAGGCGCCCCGGCCCGCGCCCCAGCCTGCCCCCGCGCCCGCACCCGTCCCGGTGGCGCAGCCCGCTGCGGCAGCTCCGGCCCCGACGGTGAGCGCGGCCCCCGCCGTGGTCAAAACGCCCGCACCCCCGGCACAGCCAAGCGCGCCTGCGCGCCCGGCCAAGACAAAGCAGCCAAAGCCTGCCAAGCCCGCCCGGGCCCCGGGCGAGAAAAAGCCGCTTCCCAAGTGGCTGCTTGCCATCCCGGCGGCGCTGGTGCTGCTTGTGGTGCTGCTGGTGATCAATCCCTTCCAAAAAAGGGCAAAGCTGCAGGGCCAGACCTTCAAAAACGAAAGCTACCTTTCCGTTAGGGATCTCACGCTCTCCCAGGACGAGCTGGCAAAGCTCGCCAAGCTGAACAAGTGCACCACCCTGAGCTTCCAAAACTGCGAGTTTGCGCCCGGGGCGCTTGCAAAGCTGGCGCCGCTGACCGGCATCGGCACCTTCCGGCTGGAAAACTGCCGGGGCGTGGACGATCTGTCGTGGCTCAGCGGACTGGAAAAGCTCTACTCGCTCAACCTCAAGGACTGCGCACTGGGGCAGGACGCGCTTGCGCAGTTCCGCGCGGGCGAGCGCCTGTCCACGCTGGAGCTGTGCGGCTGCGGCCTCACGGCCCTGCCGGACCTGTCCGGCGCAGAGCGCTTGTCCACGCTCTTGCTTGCAAACAACGACCTTACCGCGCTGCCCGATCTGTCGGGCCTTGCCGCGCTGACCAAGCTGGATCTGTCTGGCAACCAGCTCCAAGATCTTTCGCCGCTGTCTGCCTGCAAAAAGCTCAAGTCCCTCAAGCTGGCGGACAACGGCCTGACCTCGATCGACGCGCTTGAGGATATGATCTACCTTGAAGAGCTTGACCTTGGCGGCAATCAGCTCTCATCCATCGCGCCGCTTTCCAACTGCACCATCCTCACCACGCTCCGGCTGTCCGGCAGCGCGGGCGTGACGGACCTTGCCCCGCTCTTTAAGACGCTTGCAACGTTGACCACGCTGGATCTGTGCGGCCTTTCGCAGGCGGATCTGGGCTTCCTTAGCCAGTGCACCGCCCTCACCGAGCTGGACGTGAACGGCTGCGGGCTCAAGGACCTGTCCTTTGCCGCGGCCATGCCCGAGCTTAAGATCCTCAACGCCGCGGGCAACGAGCTTGCCTCCACGCAGGGGCTTTCGGGCTGCGCGGCGCTCTCGGCGCTGAACCTGTCTGACAACGCCATCTCCGATCTCACCGGTCTGCCCAAGGCCCCCGCGGGCGAGAAAAAGCCGACGCTGCTGCTCCTTTTGCACAACAACGCGATCTCTGACCCATCCGGTCTGGACGCCGGATGGAGCTACCGGGCGCTCACGCTGCACGGCAATCCGCTCTCGACAAGCGACGCGCTTGCCGCGCTCGAGGGCAACCAGCTCAGCCTTGAGATGTCCGATCGTCTCAACCCCGAGTCGCTCAAGGGCTTTGTGGACGTGCACATCACGCAGACGGTCCCGGATCTGCAGGTGGCCTGGGAAAAGGCCCTGGGCACCAAGCTGTGCTACACCGAGCCTGACGAGGTCATCGATACCGCCCTCAAGACCATCACCGGAACGGATCGGCTGATTCTTTGGCCCGCGCAATGACGGAGGGAGCCGCATGATATTGGTATTTGTGTATCTTTTGGCCACAGTCCTGTTTTTGGCCCTGCTGCTGTCTTTGGGCGTGCAGCCAAAGCTGATCACGCGGCTGACGGGCGTTATTCTGTTTGTCACGGGCGTTTTGGGCACGGCCTTGTATGGCTATGCCTACAGCGTCCTGTTCCCCAGTGTGCCGCAGGCGGTCATCCGCACGCTGTTTTCGGTGTTCTGCATGTTCCTCGGCCGCAA
>ONCN01000138.1 GCA_900316335.1 uncultured Eubacteriales bacterium
CGTATCTGCGTAATCCGCAGCATGGTTGATCGAAAAATCCCCGTGGCGGAAGCGTTTCAGGCAATGAAGCTGACTGGCCGGGATTGTATTGGCGATCAGCGCGGCAGAGCGCTTGATCTCGCCTGTTTCTCTGCCGCCGTAGTATACGTGAACCTCGGCCGAGGTGCTGCGGATGGCGTCTTTCAGCGCATAAGACGTGCTTGCCTTCAGAAAGGCGATCATGTCGCGCTTTTCGATCCGGCAGGTGTCCCGGTAATAGTCTTCAAACAGCTCCGGCTTGATGTGCAGGGACTGAAATTGCAGCCTGGCAAAGCTCCGATTTCGGATGAGACCGTAGCTGCTGCCGAAGGCCGGTGCTATAAGGGCGTTTGTCAGCCGGGCCGGGATCCCCGCCGCGCTTTCGATCAGCGCATAGCTGCACAGCTCCCGACGCTGCGAGAGCATCTCCAACAGAATTTGGCCGCCCAAAGACAGTCCGCCGATCAGCAGCACGGAGCCGCCGCAATTTGCATCGATCCAGGAGATGATCTGTGCCGCATTTTCCTCAATGCTTGTAAACGGGCGGTCGCTGCCCGCGTGTCCGTCCAGAATGGGCAGGACGATATGGTATTCGTCTTGGAGCATCTGCGCGGTTTCCCGATAATTCCACCAGGACAGCCCGCCGCCATGCAAAAACAGAAGCGTCTGCTTCTGCGCAGAACCATATTCCCGAACCTGCATACGATCACACGTCCCTTCTCACGTCTGACTAATGATAGGGCCAAACAGGATTTAAGAGAAACGCCAGCAGAATTCCAAGCGGCAGACAGATCAAAAGCTGCTTTGGGCTCCGGTAAAGCGCCGCGACAGCGCCGCAGAAGACCAGCAGATACAGCGGTCCCTTCAGATCAATGTAGAACAACCCGATTGCAAAGCAGGCCAGAAAGAATATGGAAACAATGCCGATATCCAAAAGGATGCTGACGGGACCGGCGCCCTTTGCATACCAGCATAGCACCGCCAGAAGCGGCGAGAGCAGCGTGATCGCGTACCAAAGCAGCATATAGGAGGTTGGCTGAAACCCGCTGAACGCGACGGTATAGGCGTGATATGCGGCGCACATCCCCGCAAAGAACACAAACACGTTCAGCGCCGCCAACAGGGGAGAGCGGCTGAAAACGGCGATCAGCAGCGCAAGCAGCAGCCAGATCGCGAGATCGGAAAAGAAAATGCCGAGATCCAACGCCTCGATCCATCTGTGCCACCAGATGATGCTGTCCAGGGCAAGATTGTCCAGCCACTTGGAAAACACACCAAGCACAATGCCGACGGCAAAGCATACCGCCGCAGTGATCCACGCGCGTTTGCCGGAGCACGCTTCCGGTGTCCGGATTTGACGGAGTCGTTCTTTTGTCGTACTCTTTTTTGTCATAGGATCCACCTCACCACACAAACGGGATCACTCGATATCTGACCCGTTTCTTATAGTCTGCATATCCCTCCAGCCCGCGCTCGAGCACCTGCTCTTCGTTGCGGATGCGCTTTGCAAGGATCGGGATATACGCCAGCATGATCACAAAGGAAATGACAGACCCCAGAACCAGCGGCATCGACAGAAACAGCAAAAGCGTGCTCATATACATCGGATGCCGGACAACACCGTATAGCCCGGTGTCGATCACCTTCTGGTTTTCCTGCACCTCGATCGTCCGGGAGAGCCAGACGTTCTCGCGCAGAACCTCGGCATACAACGCATAGGCAAGCAAAAAGAGAACCGCCGCCGCATAGCTGACCCAGGCGGGAAGCACGATCCAGCCGAACCTGAAATTCAGCCCGGCGACAACGAACGCTGCCAGAAACATCAGCCCGCTCAGGGCAAGCACGGCTTGCTGCTCAGACTGCTCCTCTTTGGCGTCCAGCCTTTTGCGCAGAAGCGCGGGGGATTTCTTCATCATGATCAGCCCTGCACAAAACATCGGGATGAAAAGAATGCCCATGAGCAGCCAGGCCTGCCAGTATGCAGCCGTCCCCGCCGGCAGAAACAGAAGCAGGCCGACGATCAGAAGACCGCTCAGGAATTTGATGATCGCTTGTGAAAACAGTTTTGCATCCATGTTACCGCAACTCCCGTATGCTTCAAAATCCAGTTGTCCAAAAACGCCATCTGCGCCTCGGTGTGGAACCAGTGCTCGCCGCCTTCCAGAATGGTAAGCGAGCGATTGTGCGTGTTCGCAAAGTCGCGGATGACGTCAGGCGACGTCAGAGTATCACGGCTTCCGTAGAGGATCTGCGTCGGCGCCGTCCAGATGGGGGGATGCGCCCGTACGTAGCAGAGATATGCCCAGGATAAGTCCTCACCGAACGCTGTGTGGATCACGCCCTTTTCTTTCAACTCCGCTTCGGTGACGCTTGCCCAGCGCATCATTTCACAGATCAGCTTCTCCATATCGACGATGGGAGAGATGAAAAAAGCCTCGCTGATCGACCGGTCAATTCCCGCACACATGCTGAAATACGCGCCAATGCTGTTGGCGATCAGAATGATGCGCGCATACTCCGCGTTCAGCTCTGCCACTGCCGACCGGATCTCCGCACCGGTTTACCATGGGGTAAAGGTCTGATAGTCCAGACCGATCACCGCATGATCCGGAAAGAGTGAGTTGTAATGCCTGCACTCCGCCGCGCAGCCGCCTTTGCCGTGAATATACAATATCGCGTCTTTCATAAGTTCTGCTCCATATCACGCTGCGATCCTTTGGATTACGCCCGCTGTGCTGCCCTCAGTCTTCGCTTTGGCCGCGTGGGGATTGGCATTTTCCGCAGCGGGAGCAGCCGTTGCAGGCAAGACGCATCCCGCAGCTTTGGCAGCGTGCGCCGTAATAGGGCTGGTAGAGCTGCTCGGGCGGGATGGGATACCCCCATTCGTCCGTCAGATGGAACGCCATCGGCTTGCCGAGAAAGCTCAAGCCGGATTTGTGCGCCTGCGTGCTCTGCAGGCTGCCCTCCAGCGCGTAGGTTTTTCCGTCCTTCACAAACCGGCGGCCCGTGCCGCAAAACACAAAGGTCACGTTGTACGCCGCGCACTCGTCGTGAAGCTGCTTGACCCATTCATAGTGGCACGGCCTTGCGCCGCTGTAGTTTTCGCCGTCGCACAGCACCTGCTCAAGCTGCCCGCAGGGAAGATAGTCCCGGATGGAGACCGGCCCGATCAGCGGCGCGCACATGATCCCCTTATGGCGAAACGGCAGCTCCAGCAAGCGGGGAATACGCTCGTCCGCCCGGCGCTGGTTTTCGCACGAAACGTTCAGCATCACGTTCTCCCAGCCCTCGCCCCAATTCCTTGGCAGATGGTCGCGCACGCGCTGCGGACGCTTGGTCAGCAGAAAGAACTTCACGTCCGGCCGCCGGTGTATGATCTCCCATGCCTCATCCCGCCAGGCGTCCGCCTGCTCGAGAAAGAAGTCAGAGGTCATGCACACGCGCAGCATCTCGCCGCTTTGTACCTTGTAAGCGCCGTCGCGCGTTTTGCTCAGAGGATAGTGAAAGCCTGCCTTTGTGCGGTAGATCTCGCTGCCATCCTTCCCCCTGCGCGCGTCGAGGTCATACATATAGCAGTTTTGGCAGCCCTCGCTGCATTTGATGCAGCCGTGCCATGGGTTCCAGATATCATGCACTGCGAATCACCTCACTGAAAATGCGCGTCCGGTCACGCAAACCGTCCCCTGTGCTCCGCGGCGCGCTTGCTTTTGGTGTGCGTAGTAGGCGTTGACCAGACTGCGATAGCCCAGGTTTTTCAGCTCCGCATATCGGGCGTCATACCGCCCCTTGGTCCGCTTGCCTGTGAGGATGGTGCGAAGACAATCCTGCGCGTAGCGGTCGATGCACCGCAGCGTTTTGTCCGTGTTGATCACAGAAAAGAACCAATGGCTCCAGCTCAGCTCGTGATCCGTCGGCGCCTCCAGAAGCTTCCGGTTAAAGATCCGGATAAAGGCGGCCGCTGCCTGCTGCCCGGTGTGTCCGGTCCGGTCACGCCAGCGGCAGAGGGCGCGGGTTTTGCGCCGCATTTTGGCCTTCAGCTTGTCCAGCGTGGCCGGGGCAATGTCGATCACGCCGTTTTGGCACCGGAAGCCCAGAAAGACCCAGCCCTCCTCCGGGGCGAAAAACGCCTCCTTTTCCGGATTGATGCTAAGCCCTTTTTCTCGCAGGTAGCCGCGCAGAAGCGCAGCCTCCGCCTGCACCGCATCCTGCGTCGGCGCAAAGAGGATGATATCGTCTGAATAACGGGCATAGGGGATCTGCCGCGCATAAAAGCTCCGGTCCACCTCCTGCAAAAACAGGTTGGCATAAAACGCCGATTGCGGCGTTCCGGCCATGATGCCCTTTGGCTCTGTGATGGGCTTTCCCTGATCCAGCACCTGTGGCTGGGTGAGAAGCGACGATAAAAAAGCCAGCGTTTCCGGCTCCCGGGCCAGCACAGCGCCGAGACACGGCAAAAACTGTTCCAGCGAAATGGAATTGAAATAATTGCTGATATCCACCTTGTAGGCGTACATCCCTGCAAGCCCCGGCACAGAACGCAGCCAACGGATCGCGTCCTTGGCCGTTCTGCCGGGCCGGAACGAGAAAAGCCCCGGCGCAAAAAGCTCGTCATAGCGGCGCAGCAGCAGCCACGTCAGCAGCTTGAGCACCGTGTTTTCCGGCTCGGGGTAGATATAGACGATCCGCTTCTTCTCCGAGTGCAGCTTGGAGATCACCGCCCGCCGGGGCAGGGGAAAGGGATCGCCGCGGCTGATGGCCGCGCAGACGGGCGCATACGCCCTGCTGTCGATATACGCGCGCAGCCGCGCAACCTCCTGCTTGGGACAGACCAGCCCTGTTTTGTATAGATAGAAGCGCTCCCAAAGCTCCGGCATGCAGAGCGACTCCAAAATCGTCATGTGACCCTCCTGCGGATACAAAAAAACAGAAAGAGAAAGCATTAAAGCCCGTAAAATTACGGGATGTACAAGACCGTACACAGACAGGCTGCCTGCGAAGCCGAAAAACAGTCTGTGCCGGGTCCGCCGCAGGCGCAAGGCGTTCTCTTTCTGTTTTTTTCATTGTCATGCGGGCCTTGCCCGCGCGCAGATCAGCGGCGCAGCGCGTCCTGGATCCGGTTTACCACGTAGGATCTGGCGTTCCACCAGCCGTGGTAATCATAGTAGAAGCGAAGATAGGGGATGCCGCTGCGTTTGCAGCTCCGGCGCAGCACCTGTGTGTCCGTCCGGCGGGAGAGAAGCTCAACCACCAGAGCGGTGCGCGCCCCGTCAAAGAAGGTGTAGGCCACAGCCCGATCGGTGCGTGGGTTTTCGCTGCGGCGGACGCGATAGTCTTCAAATTCGCGGCTGAAAATGTCCTCAAAGTATTCGCGATAGGAGCCGGGGTAGTTGTACTGGTTGGGCTCGTTCGGCATCCGCTCGCCCCACGAGCGGCCGATCGGGGTCTCTTCCCCGCCCGCGTTGGACTCGAACCACTGCGTTCTGTGCCAGGGCTCGGCCGCATCCGGGCCGGATGATCGTTTCCCGCCAAACAGCTTCGAAAACAGACTCATAGCAAAAGCCTCCTTGCAAACGAACGATCAAATCCAGCGGTTTTCACGCTTCGATCATACCAGACCTTTCGCCCGCTGTCAATCCGGGAAACCACTTTTTTCTGCCCGTTCCGATCTTTTTGCCGCAGCAAGCGCTGCCCGGGACGCAAGCCCCGCTCGGCCTGTCACGGAAGGTATCGCTCGGCTCTTAGCAGCTCCAACACCCTTGCCTCTCGTTCAAACATCATGGGATTATATGGGCTCGCGCCCACGCTCCGGTTTTTATGGATCGCCGTCAAGGGCGCAACAAATTCCAGCGTATCGGCCTCCTGCGCCTCGTAAGCGTCCAG
>ONCN01000065.1 GCA_900316335.1 uncultured Eubacteriales bacterium
CGAGGCCAAAACGGGCCTTCGGTCCAGCGCAAGCCAGAGCCCCGAGAGCAGCGGCGGCAGCGCAAGCGCCAGGAAAAGGGCAAGCGTCGCCCCGGTGTTGCAGAACAGATACAGGCCGAGCGCCCCCAGGAGGGCGCACAGCCAGCAAATACGGCGAAGACGCATGGCTCAGATCCCGTGGGGCAGCTTCACCTGCCGCACGATCGCCTGCAAAACAGCCTGCGCGCTGTTTCCCTCCATCCGTGCCTTGGGGCTGAGCAGCACCCTGTGGGCGCAGGTGGGCAAAAACACCTGCTGCACGTCCTCTACGATCACGTAGTCCCGCCCGCGCACACTGGCGCAGGCTCTTGCCATGCGGCTTACGCTCAAAGCGCCGCGGGGGCTGATGCCAAGGCTCAAAGCGGGATCCTCCCGGGACGCGGCGCACAGCCTTGTGATATAGTCCAGCATGTGGTCAGAGATGGCGGTCTGCATGGCCTCGCTTTGCAAGTGCAATACCTCCTCCACCGAGGCGGCCTGGCGGACCTGCTGCAAGGGATCGCCCAGCGTGCGGTCGCGCAAAATGGCCATTTCGCTGTCGTGGTCGGGGTAGCCCAGGCTGAGCTGCACCAAAAAGCGGTCCATCTGTGCCTGCGGCAGCGGCTGGGTCCCGGCGGTGCCGACGCGGTTCTGCGTGGCGATCACGCAGAAGGGCTGCTCGAGCGGGTGGGCCTGGCCGTCGACTGTGATCTGGTTTTCCTCCATGGCCTCCAACAGCGCGGACTGCGTTTTGCTCGAGGTGCGGTTGATCTCGTCGCCCAGCAGCAGATTGGTGCCGCTCAAAACGCCCGGGACAAAGCGCAGCGCGCCCGTCTGGCGGTCTACCATCGAAAAGCCCACGATGTCAGACGGCAGCACGTCCGGCGTGAACTGGATGCGGCGGTAGCGCAGCCCCAGGCTTCGGCTCAGGGCCAGCGCCAGCGTGGTCTTGCCCACGCCCGGCACGTCGTCAAGCAGCACGTGCCCGCGGCACAAAAGCGCCATCAAAACGCCCTCGATGACCTCGCGCTTGCCGGTGACGGCCTTTTCAACCTCTTGTATGATCGGGGAAAGCTTATCCATGCTTGGAAACCTCCTTGGGATAGTGCGGCGGGATCAGCCCCGCGCGGTATAACACCAGCAGCAGCGTCGGCACCAAAACCAGATGCAGCACCATGCCAGGCAGACTTTGCGTCACATAGGCCCCGGCCCAGAGGGAGAGCGAGTAGGGCTGCTTTGCAGCCAGGCAGTAGAGCCACCTTGCCGCGCCGCCTGCGATCCGGCCCAGCACCATGGCGGCAAGAAGCGAGCCGTACACGTCCAAAAGCGTCTTGCCGGTGCGTACTGTTTGGTAACAAAGCCCCGCCGCCAGGCCGTAGACCATCAGCTCCGGCGCCATCCACAAAAGCTGCAGCGGCGCGGGCATTGAGGTGATCAGGCTGGACAAAACCGGCCCCGCCAGGCCGCAGAACAGGCCGAACAGCGGGCCGCACACCAGGCCGCAGAGCAAAACCGGGACGTGCATGGGCGAAAACGCGCCACCCAGGCCCACCGCGTGGAACACCGGGGGCAGCACACAGCACAGGGCGATGCACATGGCGGTGATCGCCGCTTTTTTGACGTGAGACATAGACTCCTCCAAACAAAAAAGGCATGCTCCCGCCCGGGCCGGGCGGCGCACACCTTCATGGCATGATTGACGATGGAACGGAAGGACCCTGCGGGTCCTGCAGGCCGCTTCATGCGGCCGATCAGCGGGTGTATTGTATCAAAGCGGGGCTGGTTTGTCAAGCCTCGCCGGCGCGGATCTGCTTTAAAAGCTCCACCGCCGCCTGGATCCGGCGGCCCAGCGGCAGCTCTGCGCAGCCGGCCACGTAGTTGTCGCAGTGGTCAAAGGGGATGAGCACCCGCTTTGCGCTGCTCTGCCCCACGGCAAGGGCCATGGCGGGGGTGATCTCGCCGTACATCGCGTCTGCAATCACAATGCCGATGGAGCCCACGATCACGTCCGCGCGGCGGGCGCCCACGATCACGGCGTTTTCGCCCGTTGCGGTGTGGTCTGCGCCGGCCTTCTGCATGGCGCCGGAGGCGGCGACGTTTGTGCCCACGGCGGTGAGCGCGCAGTCCGGCAGCTCCCGCTTGATGGCGGCGACCAACTGCTTTCCCACACCGCCCCCCTGGGCGTCGATGACAAGGATATTCATAAGACCTCCGTGGCGCCCCGGGTGCGGGCGCAGCGATCAGAATCGGGAACCCCGGTTTTTTAACCCGGTCGTCTCATTTTACCACATCTTTCCGCGTCTGACAAGCCGGAAAAATGCGAAAAACCCGGCGCTTTGCGGTCAGTTGACCGCAAGCGCCAGGCTTTTTACCTCGCCCCGGGCAAGCTCGAGCGACGCGATTGCTTCGCCGCGGCAGGTGAGGGTGTAACAGCCCGCCATCAGGCCCTCAAACTGCACGCAGCGGGTGTATCCCCCGCCGGGATCCTGCGCGTCGTCCGCTCCGATTTGGGCCACGGCGGTGCGCGAGACGTCCTCGCCGGTCAGATACACGGGGTACGTACCGGGGCCCGGCAGCGCGAGCTTGAGCAAAATCGCCCCGGGCGTGTCCGGCTCCAGATGCAAAAGCTCTCCGTCTGTCCAAAGGCGGCCGGTGGTCAGCATCACCGCCGCGTTTTCATTGAGCACAAACTCGCCGGCGGCAACCCCGTCCAGGCACAGGGTGTAGTGCCCCGGGCGCAGCGGGCCGAGCGCCGCGTCGCCGTCGGGGTCGGGAGAGATCTCCTCAATGGTCGCCCCGTCCACGTTTTGCAGCGTCAGATCCCCGGCTTCGTCCCCGGCACGGAGGGCCACGTAATACCGCTCTGGCGCGGGTCGTGGCATCTGCGCGCCGCACAGCGGCAGCGCGCCCAAAATCGCAGCGCAAACCAAAACCCCGAACTGAAACACATGCATCATACCACTCCTTTCCCGGCCAGCGCCGCGGCGTCACCGGGCGGGCACACGGTCAGTATAGCCGGTTTGGTGTGTGGATGCTGTCGGATGGGGGAGGGGAAAGAAAATTTTTCCGGCGCTGTTTATTTTTGCCAGGACGGGGCATGATAGAGAGCGGAGGTGCATCCTATGGAACACAAGAAAACATTTTTGCAAAAGCTCAGCGGCAAGGGCTATTACATCGCCATCGGCCTTTGCGCGCTGGCAGTGGGGATCTCGGGCTATCTGTTCTGCCGGGATCTGGCCAAGGAGCAGCAAAGCCTGACGCTCACGCCCAAGGTGGGGCTCTCGGCGCTGCCCGCGCAGACGCCCACGGCGCAGGCCCCGGTGATCGAGATGCCGGACGCGCCCGCAGTGCCTGCCGGCAAGGAGGAGAAGCCTGTTTTGCCCGACGCTGCGCCGGAGACGACCGCGCCCGAGACCACCGAGCCGGCTCCCGCGCCCACCGAGGCGCCCAAGGCCGCCGCCCGTCAGACCGTCTGGCCCCTGCAGGGCGAGGTGATCCAGACCTTTGCCATGGACCACCTGGCCTACAACGAGACCACCCGCGACTGGCGCACCCACGCGGGGCTGGATCTGATGGCGCAGGCCGGGACCCAGGTGGTCTGCGCGATGGACGGCGTGGTGGAAAGCGTCTATCACGACGACTTTTTCGGCCAGACCGTCACAGTCAGCCACGAGGACGGCTGGGTGACGCATTACGCGGGCCTGGACGCGGAGACCAGCGTTTCGGCGGGCGATCCGGTCAGCGCCGGGCAGGTGCTCGGCCTTGTCGGGACCACCGCCCTTCTGGAGGCGGCCGAGCCCCCGCATCTGCACTTTGCGGTGTATCACAACAACGTCGCCCAGGACCCCGAGGCCTTTTTGGGTGAATAAATCCTGAAACAATCTCCGCGCAAGAAAGCATGAACAGAATACCGGCTGAAGCAAGAAGCGATGCGTCTTGCCTCAGCCGGTATTGTCCTGGGTGGATGCAGAAGGGGAGATGCGCGGGGCGGTTTGTATGAAATCCTATGCCCGGCTTTCCGGCGCCTGGCTCGTGGGGAGCATGACCGTGGCCTGGAAGCGCCCGTCTGCTACGGTGGTCTGGAAGGTGCCGCTCTGGGAGGCAACCGTGGAGCGCAACACCTTCAGCCCGAAGCCGTGCCGCTTGCGGTCTGCCTTGGTGGTCTCAAGGCCGGGGTTCGCAAGCGTGGGATCCACGGTCACGGGGTTTGTGATCTTTAAAAGCAGATAGCCCTGGACCTGGCGCACGGTGATGCGAAGATCCGCCTGCTCCTGGCCGGCGCAGGCCTCCATGGCGTTGTTCAGAAGGTTCAAAAGCACCGTGCAAAGCGGCCCCTCGGCCACCGGCAGCCGGTCTTGCACCGCGATTTCGGTGAAGACCTGGATGCCCTTGGCCCTTGCCTCCGCGATCTTTTGCGTGAGGATGTAGTCGAGCATCGCGTTGCCGGTGGACACGGCCTCCAGCGACTCGATCCGCTCGCCGATCTCGCGGGTGAGGTAGTCGTCAATGTCGGCGTAGCGCCCCTCCTTGAGCAGCATCTGGATGTAGAAGTAGTTGTTTTTCAGCTCGTGCCGCTCCTGCTTGATCTGGCGGTCGAGCTCTTCGGAGAAGCGGTAGCGCTCCAGCTCGGTTTTTGAGCGCTGCAAGGCGCGGTCAAGGCGCACCTTGTCGTTGTAGCCCTGCAAGACCGTGGCGGAGATGTAGTACATAATCGGCAGGTTCAGCAAAATGATCAGGCACAAAACCGCCCTGGACAGATCCTCGTTGAGGGACATGCCCGTGGCGTAGAGAAAGTAGTAGACAAAGAAGCTCACCGGGAAGAGGTAGGCCAGCGCCAGCGACTTGGGCGGATCCGACAGCCGCAGATCCATCCGCACCCGGAAAAAGAGCGTGGTCATCAGGATCAAAAGCACCCACAAAAGGCCCGTCAGGGCCAGGTCCAGCCCGATATACAGCCCCGGCGGAAGCTGCCGCTCTCTGGAGTACAACGGCGAGCAGATCATCTTCCAGAGCAGCAGCAGTACAATATAAAATACGTCGTAGCCCACGCAGCTTTTGAAGCTCTGCCGCAGAAACAGCGCGGCCATGCCGAGCGTTGCAGCCGCCACCGCCACAAAGAAGAACCAGACCGCCGAGCCCTGGGTGGAGAACAAGGGCATAAGCCTTGTGATCGGCACAAGCGCCAGGCAAAAAAGGCCGCTGAGCGTGTCAAACAGCCAGCGCGGGATCCGGCCTTGCCGGCCGTCGCACAAAAGGTACAGGCCGTCGGCAATGAGCAGCGCGTGTACAAACCACTCCAGGCCCACGGTGCGGTAAAACTCATAGGATGCAGGCATACAGACCTCCCGGGCTCATCCCTCAGACAGATAGTGCAGATACGCGGTCTTGATCTCCTCGGCCCGGCCGCGGCTGATGGGCAGCTCCTCACCGGAGGTCAGCACCAAGGAGGTCTTGCCGATGCGGAAGATATACCGGGGGTTGACCAAAAAGCTCCTGTGGATCTTCAAAAAGCCGAGCGGCAGCAGCTTTTCCTCCAGATCCATAAACTTCACGCGCAGCAGGCTCTCGCCCTGGTCTGAGACCAGGCGGCAGTCCTTGCGCTGGGCCTCGGCAAAGCGGAGGGTGTTGATGTGCACCACGCAGATATCGCCGCTGGGCCGCTCGGTCAGACGGATGGTGCGCGCTGCGCGGCGCTCAGATCGCCGCCGGCGTGCTCACCGTCCTGTTCGGCGCCCTGTACGTCCTGGGCCTGAAAAAGAAGAAGAATTAAGGAGGCCAAACCATGAAAACGTTCTTTCAAACCAAGAAGGCCGGCTTCTATTTCAGCTTTGTGGCCTGCCTGCTGACGCTGGTCAGCCTCATCCTCTACACCCGGGCCAACAACCAGGGCTCCACGGTCTTCGCGCTGCTGGGCATCGTTCTGGCGGTTGAGGTCGTCTGCCTGGCCCTGTCCTTCAAGGGCTTCCGTCCCTGGATGAACCTGTCCATGACCGTCTGCGCCGTTCTGATGGCGGTTGCCGTGGTTATGGCCGTCTCCACCCAGCTTGACGCGCTTGGCTATGCCATGGCCGGTCTTTACACCATCGACCAGGTCATGCCCTACCTCCAGTTTGCCGTGGTGTCCGCGCTAGCGCTTGTGATCTTCCTGATCTCCAGCTTCATGGACTACGGCAAGAACAACTAAACCAATTCTTTCTCTACCTCCCGGGATGTCGGGGCGCAAGCCCCGGCATCCCACTTTTTTGACCAAAAATCGCGGCCTGTTTTCGGCTACTGTGCACAAGAACCGGGGCGAAGACGGCAAAAACCTTGCCCCGGCGGGGGAAGTGTGGTATAATATATTGAAATTTCCGGGCTTTGGTGGAAGCCCAGATATGAGGTGATCCTTTGGATTTTGATGTATTGATTATCGGCTGCGGCGTCATCGGCGCAGCCTGTGCCGAGGCTCTGGCGGCGTACGACCTGCGCCTTGGCATCCTCGAGGCGGACAACGACGTGGCAAACGGCACGACCAAGGCCAATTCCGCCATCATCCACGCGGGCTACGATCCCGCCCCCGGCACCATCATGGCGCGGCTGAACGTGGCGGGCAACGCCCGGGCCGAGGCCCTGTGCAGAAGGCTCGACGTCCCCTTCCGCCGCATCGGCTCTCTGGTGCTGGCTTTGGAGGAGGCGGATCTTCCGACGCTTCGCACGCTCTACGAGCGGGGCCTTGCAAACGGTGTGCCGGAGCTCAAGCTGCTCTCCCGGGAGGAAACCCTGGCGCTTGAGCCAAACGCCAGCCCCGAGGTTTTGGGCAGCCTCTACGCGCCTTCCGCGGGTATCGTAAACCCGTGGGAGCTGTGCTATGCCCTGGCCGAGACCGCCGTGCGCAACGGCGCGTCGCTTATGCTGGAAACGCCCGTTCTCGGCGCAAGCCCCATCGAGGGCGGCTGGGCCGTCAAAACGCCCGAGCGGACCATAACAAGCCGCTTTGTGCTCAACTGCGCCGGCACCCGCGCCGACGCCGTGGCCCGGCTGTTTGGCGACGACAGCTTTACCATTCTCCCGTCCAAGGGCGAATACTACCTTTTGGATAAGTCCGAGGGGACCAGAGTGGGGCACGTGATCTTCCAGTGCCCGTCCAAGGCGGGCAAGGGCGTGCTGGTTGCCCCCACGGTCCACGGCAACCTGCTCGTCGGGCCGAGCGCCGACGAGAGCGAGCCAACCGACACCGCCAACACCGCCCGGGGCATGGCCCTGGTGCGCAGCCGGGCGGTCCGGTCGGTGCCCTCCATCGCCTTCCGCGAAAATATCCGCAACTTCGCCGGGGTCCGGGCCAATTCCGACTGCCCCGACTTCATCCTGGGGCCGAGCAAGAAGGCGCCCGGCCTCATCAACCTTGCCGGCATGCGCTCGCCGGGCCTTTCCGCCGCTCCCGCCGTGGGCGAGGAGATCCTTTCGATCCTGGCCGGGCAGGGCCTTGCGCTTCATAAAAAGACCGACGTGGTCACAACCCGCCGCCGCGTGCGCTTCCATGAGCTGTCTGAGGCGGAGAAAAACGAGATGGTCGAGCGCGATCCCCGCTGGGGCCGGATCATCTGCCGCTGCGAGACCGTCACCGAGGGCGAGATCGTCGAGGCTCTGCACACGCCCATCCCGCCGCGCTCCGTCAACGGGGTCAAGCGCCGGGTCGGCGCGGGCATGGGCCGCTGCCAGGGCGGCTTCTGCGGCCCCCGCGTGCAGGAGATCATCGCGCGCGAGCTGGGGCTGGATCAAACGCAGGTTTTGATGGACTGGCCGGGGACCTGGGTCCTCTGCGGCCGGACGAAGGGAGGCGAGCAGGCATGACGACACATGAGCTTGTGATCATCGGCGGCGGCCCCGCGGGGCTGGCCGCGGCGCTCAGCGCCTGGGAGCAGGGCGTGCGGGACATTCTGATCCTCGAGCGCGACAAGGAGGCCGGCGGCATCCTCAACCAGTGCATCCACAACGGCTTCGGCCTGCACCGCTTTCAAGAAGAACTGACCGGCCCCGAATACGCGGGCCGCTATCTGGACCTCGTAGGCAAAACCGGGGTGCAGATCCGCACCGACACCATGGTCCTGGACCTGGACGAGCGCCGCGTTTTGCACACCATCAGCCCCCAATACGGCTATGAGGCCATCCAGGCCGGGGCTGTGGTGCTTGCCATGGGCTGCCGTGAGCGCACCAGAGGGGCCATCTCCATCCCCGGCGCCAGATGCTCGGGCATCTTCACCGCGGGCGCTGCCCAGCGCTTTTTGAACATCGAGGGCTACATGGTCGGCAAGCGGGTGGTCATCCTGGGCTCGGGCGACATTGGCCTCATCATGGCCCGCCGCATGACGCTCGAGGGCGCCAAGGTTTTGGCCTGCGTTGAGCTGATGCCCTACTCGGGCGGCCTCAACCGCAACATCGTCCAGTGCCTCAACGACTTTGATATTCCGCTGTATCTGAGCCACACCGTCACCGATATCCGCGGCAAGGACCGGCTTGCGCAGGTGGTGGTCTCCCAGGTGGATGAAACCCGCGCGCCCATTGCCGGCACCGAGATGGTCTTTGACTGCGACACGCTGCTGTTGTCTGTCGGTTTGCTTCCGGAAAACGAGCTCAGCCGCCAGGCCGGCGTTGTGATCGACCGGCGCACCAACGGCCCCGTGGTCTGGGAAAACCGCGAGACCTCCATCCCGGGCGTCTTTGCCTGCGGCAACGTGCTGCACGTCCACGACCTGGTGGACTACGTCTCGGCCGAGAGCGAGGCCGCCGGCCGGGCTGCCGCGGCCTTCCTCCAGGGCAAAAGCCCCGAAGGACCGGAGCTGAAGCTGGAGCCCGGCTTCGACGTGGGCTATACCGTGCCCCAGCACGTCCACAAGGGCGCGGGCGACGTGGAGATCTTCTTCCGCGTGCGTAGCGTCCGCCGTAATACCGCCATCCGGGTCCGCGACGGGCAGACCCAGATCGCCCGCTTCCGCCGCGAGCATATGGCCCCCGGCGAGATGGAGACCATCAAGCTGCCCAGGGTGCTGCTTGACCGGGTGCAGGGCGACACGCTCACCATCGAGATCGAGGAGGCCGAAGCATGAAAGAACTGATCTGTATCACCTGCCCCAAGGGCTGCCATCTGAAGGTGGACGAAAAGACCTTCGCCGTCACCGGCAACGCCTGCCCCCGCGGCGCGGTCTATGGGGAAAACGAGCTGAGAAACCCCGTCCGGGTGCTGACCTCCACCGTGGCCGTGCTGGGCTCCGGCGCGCAGCGCCTGCCGGTCAAGACCGACCGCCCCATCCCCAAGGGTAAGCTCTTCGCCGCCATGGACGAGCTCAACAAGCTCCGCATCAGCGCCCCCGTCCACGTCGGCGACGTCCTGCTCCCCCACATCGCCGGCACCGACAGCAACCTCGTCGCAACCAAGACCCTTCTCTGAGACACCAAAAAACCTCCCCTTTCAAGGGGAGGGGGACCGCCGCAGGCGGTGGAGGGGTCTGGTCGGACAACCGCGCGCTGCGGAAAAAGCAGCAAACCCGGACAACAACTCCGCGCTGCCGTAAGCGCATCAAACCCGGAGGCGAACCCCTCCGCCCCAGTGTGCCTACTCGGGCACCTCCCCTTAGCAGGGGAGGTTAAGACGTGCGCCCCACCCCCCCCTTAGCAGGGGAGGTTAAGCGGACAGCGTGGTTCGGCAGGGGGGTTTTCAAGCGCAATTTTCCATTTTCCACTTTCCATTTACAAGGAGGTTTCCATGCCAAAGTACATCCTCTCCCTGGATCAAGGCACGACCAGCAGCCGGGCGATTTTGTTTGACAACGAGCAGAACATCATCGCGCTGGCGCAGAAGGAATTCAACCAATACTATCCCCATTCCGGCTGGGTGGAGCACAACCCCATGGAGATCTATTCCAGCCAGTATGCCGTGATGATGGAGGCGGTGACGGAGTCCGGCATCGACGTGAAGGACATTGCCGCCATCGGCATCACGAACCAGCGCGAGACCACCGTGGTCTGGGACAAGCACACCGGCCGCCCGGTCTACAACGCCATTGTCTGGCAGTGCCGCCGCACGGCGCCGATCTGCGACGAGCTCAGAAGCCGCGGCCTTGCAGACTACATCCAAAAGACCACCGGCCTGGTTCTGGACGCCTATTTCTCCGCGACCAAGATCAAGTGGATCCTCGACCATGTCGAAGGCGCCCGCGAAAAGGCCGAGCGCGGCGACCTGCTCTTCGGCACCGTGGACACCTGGCTTTTGTGGAAGCTGACCGGCGGGGCCGTGCATGCGACCGACTACACCAACGCCTCGCGCACCATGCTCTACAACATCCACACCCTCGACTGGGACGATCGCCTGCTTTCTGAGCTGCAGATCCCCAGATCCATGCTGCCCAAGGTCTGCGACTCAAGCTTTGTGTACGGCCACTGCAACATCCAGGGCGTGGACGTGCCCATCGCCGGCATCGCGGGCGACCAGCAGGCCGCGCTCTTCGGCCAGGGCTGCTTCCACAAGGGCGACGCGAAAAACACCTACGGCACCGGCTGCTTCCTTTTGATGAACACCGGCGAGGAGGCGTGTTTGAGCCGCCACGGCCTTGTCACCACCATTGCCGTGGGTCTTGGCGGCAAGGTGCAGTATGCGCTGGAAGGCTCCGTCTTTGTCGGCGGCGCTGTGATCCAGTGGCTGCGCGACCAGATGCGCTTCATCGGCGAGGCCAGAGATGCGGAGTATTACGCCCAGAAGGTGGACTCCACCGGCGGCGTATACCTGGTGCCCGCCTTCACGGGCCTTGGCGCGCCGTATTGGGATATGTACGCCCGCGGCACCATCGTGGGCATCACCCGCGGCACCAAGCCGGAGCACATCATCCGCGCCGCGCAGGAGTCCATCGCCTATCAGAGCGCGGATCTGGTCACCGCCATGGAGAAGGACACCGGCGCCACCCTCACCGAGCTCAAGGTGGACGGCGGCGCAAGCCGCGACGCCTTCCTGATGCAGTTCCAGGCGGATATTCTGGGCCGCCAGGTCCGCCGCCCCATGATCCGCGAGACCACGGCGCTGGGCGCGGCCTATCTTGCGGGCCTTGCCGTGGGCGCCTGGCGCGACCAGGAGGAGATCTGCCGGCTGTGGCACTGCGACTCCACCTTTGCTCCGAAAATGCCGGAGCCCGAGCGGCAGAAGCTGCTGCGCGGCTGGTCCAGGGCCGTGGGAAGAAGTTTGGATTGGGAGGAACACGAATGAAACACAGAACCATCATCACCCTGCTTGCGGCGCTTTTGTGCCTGAGCCTGCTTTTGGGCTGCGCGGCAGCCCCCGCGCCCACCGAGCCGCCCGAGACCGAGCCTCCCACCGAGGATTCGACGACGGAAGCGCCCACCGAGGCCCCCACCGAGGCGCCGACCACGGAGGAACCCACCACCGAGGCGCCC
>ONCN01000041.1:0-6921 GCA_900316335.1 uncultured Eubacteriales bacterium
TTATTGTAGCCGATGCCGGGGCGTTTTGCAATCCCGCAGGCAAAATATTTGTTGTCTTCTGGCAAATCGTGTCAAACCGGGTGATAAATTTTTTTGCAAAAGTACTTGACAAGGGACAAAAATGTGCTATAATGTGCCCATGAAAAGTTGATACCGCTCTTGAGGGAGTAGTTCCCCAGGTGGGGAGGCAGCACCGTCATCACGTCGCATCGGCGGCCGGTGCCCCTTGAAAAACGAGACTCATGTTCAGACCGTTCGTGGTCTGCGCATGGGTTATTTTTTATCCTCAGATGCGCGGAGACTTTCAAACCTGTATCAATGAAAGGAGATACAACCATGGAAAACAAGAAGCTGCACAAGTCTGCCAGCAACCAGGTCCTCGCCGGTGTTTGCGGAGGTCTGGGAGAGTATCTGGACATCGACCCCACCATCATTCGCCTGATCTGGGCTGCGCTGGTCCTCTTCGGCGGCACCGGGCTTCTGGCCTATATCGTGGCTGCCCTGGTGATCCCCGCCGAATAAACCGGTGTACCTTCTGCCCGCATCATCCACTAACTGACCGCATATAGAAAGGAGCCTTTTTATGTTTGAGCTTGTTCTTGCCCTGATTGTTTTGCTGCTCGGCGTCGCCTTTTTCTTCGCCCTCCGGTCCAAGGGCAGGAAGAGCCTGGCCGCCGGGGCCCTGGTCATCGGCCTGGTGCTGTGCCTGGCGTTGACGGGCCTTGCCTCCATCGTGACGGTGCCCACCGGCCACACCGGCGTGGTCACCACCTTCGGCCGCGTAGAAAACTACACCCTGGATTCCGGCGTTCACCCCAAGCTGCCCTGGCAAAACGTGGTCAAGCTGGACAACCGGGTCCAGAAGGACACCGCAGATCTGAGCTGCTTCTCCTCCGACATCCAGGAGGTGGCTTTGATCTACACCATCAACTACCAGATCAAAAAGTCTGACGCCATGACCATCTACCGCACCATCGGCACCGACTACTACAACACCGTGATCCTGCCCTGCATCACCGAGTCTGTCAAGGTGGTCACAGCCCGCTACACCGCCGAGCAGCTTGTAAGCTGCCGCGATGAGCTGGCCTCTGCCATCGAAGCGGATCTCACCGACAAGCTTCTGATGTACAACATCGAGGTGGTCAGCACTTCCATTGAAAACATGGACTTCACCGATGCATTCACCGACGCGGTCGAAGCCAAGCAGGTTGCCCAGCAAAACAAGCTGCGCGCCGAGACAGAGGCCGAGCAAAAGGTCATCGAGGCAGAGGCTGCCGCCCGTGTGCGCAAGGTGAACGCAGACGCCGAGGCCTATGAGCTTCTGACCAAGGCCGAGGCCGAGGCGGAGGCAAACCGCAAGCTGGCCGAGTCCCTGACCCAGGGCCTGATCGACTACACCTACGCCCAGGCGTGGAACGGGGAGCTGCCAGAGGTTATGACCTCTGACGGCGGCTCCATGGTCCCGGTCCTGGATGTGAACAAACTGATCACAAACAACGACGGGCAGCAGGAGTAAGCGCCCCGCCGGGAAGGGAGAAAGCACCATGAAAGAATACAAGGTCATCCGCAGCTCAACTCGCGCTGCAGAAGAGCGCATGAACGCCATGGCAAAGCTTGGCTGGGAGCTGCACAGCGTCACCTACTGCCAGGCGATTGCAAACGAACTGATCCTCACCTTCTGGAAAGAGGTCTGATCCTGCTCCGGCAGTCCCTGCAGGCGCAAATAATCTCCCCGGTCCGCACCCGGACCGGGGAGGAAGAAGTCACACGCCGTATTGCAGGCCCCTTGGATAGAAGAAACGCAGCTTGTGATCTGAGAGCTTGATCTCCACGTCCTTGCCCCAGCGGGCCTCGCCGTCGAGGTTGATGACCTCCTGCTTGTCGCAGTGGATCACGACCCGGTCTGTGGAGATCCGGCGGAAGAGCGTCGGATACTGGCGATACAGGCCCTGCTTGTACTTGCCGATGATGCCTGCAACCTGGAGGATCGAGACCTTCTTGACCAGCAGGAGCTCCAGCTTGCCGTCGTCCGGCATGGCCTCCGGCACGGGCTGGTAGCCGCCCCCGTAAAATCTGCCGTTGCACACAGCCATCAAGGTAAATCTGTCGTCTATGGTTTCGCCATCGACCTCCAGCCGGTAGTGCCGGTGAATGCCCTTGAGCAGATTTACCACCGTGGAAAGATTGTAAGCCCCGTGGCCCGTGAGCAGGGGCAGCCGCTTGAGCGACTGGATCTGCGTGCCGATGCGCGCGTCGATCCCCATGGAAACAATGTTTACGCCGTAATCCTCGCCCACCTGGATCAGATCCAGCATGGTCTCGTCCGGGTCATCCAGAAGCGCCTGCAGATCTTCAAAGGCCTCCGGCTTGTGGAAGATCTTGATAAAGTCGTTGCCGGATCCCCCCAGGAAGTGAGTGACGGCCAGATTGTCGGCCCCGGCGGCCCCGTTGACCACCTCGTTGAGCGTGCCGTCGCCGCCGCAGGCGTAGATGCGGGCAGGCGAGCCGGACGCGGCCGCTTCGCGGGCCATGCGGGTGCAGTCTCCCGGCTGCTTTGAGACCCGGATGGCATAGTCCAGCCCACGCGGCTCACACAGGGCACGAACCTTCTGCGTGATCTGGGCGGTGTGGTCATATTTGCCTGCCGCGGGATTGATCAAAAACAGATGCTTCATTGCCGCTCGTCTCCCTTTGTTTTTGCGTATTGGTAGAGATTGCACTGGATCATGCCGTTGTAGAGCTTGCGCTTTTTGTCCGCCCTGGCGCCGAAGTAGTATTCAAACTCGGGCTCTGAGGAGATGATAAACTTCTGCCAGCCGTCGGCGTAACGCAGATGCTTGCCCAGCGCGCGATACAAACGCTGCGCTGAGCGCTGCTCCATCATTCGCTCGCCGTAGGGCGGGTTGCAGACGATCACGCCGCGCGCTGCGGGCAGATCCCGCTTGGTCGCGTCCGCCTCTGCAAAGGTGATGAGCCTGCTAACGTCTGCCTTGCCCGCGTTGGAGCGGGCGATCTCCAGACTCTTCGGGTCAACGTCGGTGCCCAGGATGCGGTATTCGCCCCGGAATTCCTGGTCCTTCGCCTCGGTGCGGACCTGGTCCCATACCGAGCTGTCCACGCAGCCCCAGCTCTGGGATGAGAAGCTGCGCGCAAGCCCCGGCGCCCGGTTGAGGGCAGCAAGCGCCGCTTCGATCACAATGGTGCCGCTGCCGCAGAAGGGGTCCCAGAAAAAGTCTCTGCCCCGATAGCGCGCCAGGTTCACCATGGCGGCAGCCAGGGTCTCGCGCAGAGGGGCGTCATTGCCCACAGCCCGATAGCCCCGCTTGTGAAGCCCCGCGCCGGAGGTATCCAAAAAGATCTCGGCCCGGTCCTTCATAATGGAGAACTGGAGCTGATAGAGCGCCCCGGTCTCCGGCAGCCAGCTCAGATGGTAGCGGCTGCCCAGCCGGTCCACCGCCGCCTTCTTCACAATGGCCTGGCAGTCGGGCACCGAGTGGAGCTGGGAGTTCAGACAGTGGCCCTTTACCGGGAAGCGGCCGTCCTTGGGGATGAAGTTCTCCAAAGGAAGCTGCCGCACCCCTTGAAACAGGTCCTCAAAGCTCCTGGCCTCAAAGCTGCCCAGCCTGAGCAGCACCCGCTCGCCCATCCGCATCCGGACGTTTGCGGTGGCCATTGCGTGAAAGTCGCCGTCAAAAAGAACCCGTCCGTTCTCCACCCGCACGTTTTTCAGCTCCAGCCGCTTGAGCTCGTCGCCCACCAGTCCCTCCAGACCGAACAGACAGGGGACACAAAAGGTATAGTTTTGCATATCGTACTCCTGTAGATCAGATACCTTATATTATAGGGGAAGCCCCGAAAAAAAGCAATCGTCTGGCTCGAAAAAACAGGAAAAAAGTGGAGTTGACAACCAGCGGTGAATGTCGTATACTCAAGGAAAGGAGGCGAAATACTATGGATGTGACCTTTTGGATCCTTGCCGTCGTGATCCTGGCTCTGGTCGAGTTCGGCACCCTCGCGCTGGTCAGCGTGTGGTTTGTGGCGGGCGGACTGGCCGCACTGATCGCGGCGCTGTTCGGAGCGCCCTTCTGGCTGCAAATGGTGCTGTTCGTCACGGTGTCGGGCGTGTGCCTGCTGCTGTGCCGGCCGATCGTGCAGAAGTATATCAAGCCCCGGACGCTGAAAACCAATGTGGATGCCCTCATCGGCACCCAGGCCCTGGTCGAGGAGCCCATCGACAACCTTCGCGCTGAGGGTACCGTCAAGCTCAACGGTGCCGTCTGGTCTGCCCGCTCAGAAAGCGGTAGCCCCATCCCTGCCGGCGCCCTCGTCGTAGTCAAGCGCATCGAAGGCGTCAAAGCCATCGTCTCGCCCGTCAACAACTGATTATTTGAGGAGGAACAACAATGGAAAAGTACATCATCCCGGCTGTTATCATCATCGCCCTGATCCTGGTTCTCATCAAGCACATCCACGTGGTCAAGCAGTCTCATGCCTACGTCATTGAGCGCCTGGGTGCGTTCAAGTCCGTCTGGGGCGTTGGCATCCACGTTCTGACCCCCTTCCTCGACCGCATCGCCAAGAAGGTCTCCCTCAAGGAGCAGGTCCTGGACTATCCCCCCCAGCCCGTGATCACCAAGGATAACGTCACCATGCAGATCGACACCGTCGTCTACTTCCAGATCACCGACCCCAAGCTCTATGCCTACGGCGTCGAGCAGCCCATGATCGCCATGGAGACCCTTACCGCCACCACCCTGCGTAACATCATCGGCGACCTGGAGCTCGACCAGACGCTGACCTCCCGCGACGTCATCAACACCAAAATGCGCGCCATCCTCGACGAGGCCACCGATCCCTGGGGCATCAAGGTCAACCGCGTTGAGCTGAAGAACATTCTGCCTCCGGCTGATATCCAGAACTCCATGGAAAAGCAGATGAAGGCCGAGCGTGACCGCCGCCAGGCCATTCTCCAGGCCGAGGGCCAGAAGCATTCCGCCATCCTGGTAGCCGAGGGCCAGAAGGAGTCCGCTATTCTGAAGGCCAGCGCCGAGAAAGAGGCTGCCATCCTCAAGGCTGAGGCAGAAAAGCAGGCTGCCATTCTCAAGGCCGAGGGCGAAGCCCAGGCTATCCTGGCAGTGCAGCAGGCGACTGCCGACGCGCTGAAGCTGCTGAACGAGGCGCATCCCAACGAGCAGGTTATCAAGCTCAAGGCGCTTGAGTCCATGCAGGTGGTGGCCAACGGCCAGTCCACCAAGATCATCATCCCCAGCGAGCTCCAGGGCCTTGCCGGCCTTGCCGCTGGCTTGAAGGAAATCGTAAAGGATTAAGCAATCGGCGATACAGCGGGGCTGGGCACGCCTTGCCCCGCTGTCTTCATAATGAGGTACCATGAAAAACAGACGCTTTTTTGCCTGCTGCCTTCTTTTTGCCCTGGTTGTCGGTCTGTGCGCCTGCTCGCCCGAGCAGCTCAAGCAGGACCTTGGCGACACCAGAAGCGGCGCGCTGCTTGCGGCCCTTGAAACCAAAGACGCCCAGACGCTCTACACCCTGTTTCATCCGTCCATAGACCGTGATGCTTTCTTGCAAGAGGCGCCCAAGGTTATCGCTCTGCTGCCCGAGACCGGCGCGTGGACGCTGAAGCGCACGCAGGTCAATGTGAACACCACAAACAACGGCAAGCAGATCCAGGAGACCTTTACCCTCACCGGCGGCGAATCGTCCCTTGTGGTCACAACGGTCTATCTGGAGGATGCGCAGGGCAAGGGCTACCGCTATTTAAACGTCTCGTCTGCCGATGAGGTCGCCGCTGCTGCGCGCCCCACCGGCACATTCGCCTCCTGGCGTGAGAATGATCCGGTCCAGTGGCTTCTTCTGGCCTTCTGGCTTGGCTGCCTGGTCTTCGTGGGTCTGACCATCCGGGACGTCATTCGCCGCAAGCCGAGCAAATACGTCCTTTGGATTGTGGGCTGCCTGCTGTTCTTGTATACCAGCGTTTCGGTGGGCGCAGCCGGCTTCCGCCTGAATGTGGTGATGGCGGGCATCCTGACCCAAAGCCATCTGCTGCGCTGGACAAACGGCGAGGCCCAGCTTGTCCTCGGCTTGCCGCTTGTTGCGATCCTCTATTGGGTCGAACGAAACAAGCTCAAGCGCGCAGACGAGGCTGCCCCGGCCGAAGGCTCGCTTGCCCAGCCTCAGATACAGGATCCGCAAAACATCGACCCCTAGACAACTGCACGTCTTCATCTGCTGCATGGTCGCAGATAAAGCAAAAACGGCATGTGCCCCGAAAGTCAACAAGCTTTCGGGGCACATGCCGTTTGTTGTGTTTCCATCTGGCAGAGCACACTACCTTGCGTAGAGCAGTCCCACCAGCCAGTTGGAAAAGCGCAGGGGCAGCAGCTTGAGCAGGACGCTCAGACACTTGTAGCCCAGCCCGATGGTGTAGACCGGCGCGACAGACTTGCGCTCGGCAATTTTGGCGATATATCGGCCCGCAGTTTCCGGCTTCATGCCGTTTTGTTCGTCCTTCTCCATCCCGGCCACACTCCGGCTGATGCGCCCGCCGTACGCCTCGTCGCCAAGCTGGGACTTCTCCCGCGCGGCGGTAAAGCCTGTGGCGATGTCGCCGGGCTGAATGGCGGTGACGGTGATGCCGTAGGGCCGCACCTCGTTGCGCAGCGCCAGCGTATAGGTGTTGATGGCGGACTTTGCAGCCGAGTAATAGGCCTGGAAGGGGATGGCAGCCGGGGCTGCCACAGAGCTGATATTCACGATCCGGCCGGATTTCTGCGCCCGCATGGGGCCGAGAACGGCCTTGGTCATGTTCACTGTGCCAAAGAAATTCACGTCCAACTGCTTTTTTGCCGCGGCAAGCTCGGTGAACTCGATAGCCCCGGAGATCCCGAAGCCCGCGCAGTTCAC
>ONCN01000041.1:6955-31233 GCA_900316335.1 uncultured Eubacteriales bacterium
GCGGCTGAGCACATAGACCTTGTTCTGCGCCTCGCGCAGCGACCTTGCGGTCCACAGGCCGATGCCGGAGGTGCCGCCTGTGACGATTACGACCTTATGCATCTTTTGTCATCACCTTTGCCAGAATGTCGGTGGCCTCGTCGATCAAAGCCTCGCTCAGCGTGGCCATATAGCTGGTGCGCAGCAGGCACTCGCCGGGCGCGCAGGCAGGGGGCAGCACCGGGTTTACATAAACACCGGCGTCATACGCCTCCTTGGCCTTTTGCAGGGTGTTGATGGGGTCATAGGTATAGATGGGCACGATGGGCGTTTCGGCCTCGATGATCCGCACGCCCTTTTTGTGGAAGCAGCTTCTGGCATAGGCGGACAGCGCCTGCAGCCGGGCGACCCGCTCGGGCTCGTCGCGCAAAATGCGCAGGGCAGTCAAGGCGGTTGCGCAGCTTGCCGGTGTGATGGAGGCCGAGAAGATAAACGGCCTGGAAGAATGCTTGACGTAGTCCACGACCTCCTCCGAGGCCGCCATATAGCCGCCCAGAGAGGCGAGAGACTTGGAGAATGTGCCCATATACACGTCCACCTGGTCTTCAAGCCCATAGTAGCTGGCCGTGCCGCGGCCGCCCTCGCCGATCACGCCAAGGCCGTGGGCGTCGTCCACCATCACGCGGGCGCCGTACTGCTTAGCGAGCCTGCAGATCTCAGGCAGGTTGGCAATGTCGCCGCCCATGGAGAACACGCCGTCGGTGACAATGAGACAGCCGTTGGTCTCGGGAACCTTTTGGAGCTGCCGCTCCAGATCCGCCATGTCGGCGTGGCGGTAGCGCAGCATCTTGCCGAAGCTCAGCCGGCAGCCGTCGTAGATGGAGGCGTGGTTTTCCCGGTCGCAGATCACGTAGTCGTGCATTCCGACCAGGGCGCTGATGATGCCGAGATTGGACTGGAAGCCGGTGGAGAAGGTGAGCGCCCCGCCCTTGTGCAGGAAGGCTGCAAGCTCCTCTTCAAGCTCCAGGTGCATCTGCAGCGTGCCGTTGAGGAAGCGGGACCCGGAGCAGCCGGAGCCATACTGCTCAAAGGCGTGAATGCCTGCCTCGACCACACGCGGATCGGTGGTCAGGCCCAGGTAGTTGTTGGAGCCCAGCATGATGCGGCGCTTGCCCTCCATGATGACCTCAACGTCCTGCCTGGATTGCAGCGCGTGACCATAAGGATACAGCCCCAGTTCACGCAGCTCATTCGGTGTGGTGAGATCCGAGAATTTTGCAAACAGATCTTTCATAGCTTGTACCTCTTTCTTTCCTTCTTTTCTTTCCTTCTTTCTCCATTGTATTATACAGAGGTTGCGTCCGGATTGCAACCTTCTTTTTTTCGCAGGCGGTTTTTGATCCTGTCAGCGCGCTCCATCTACGGCAAATACGGTGCGGTTCACGGCAAAACCTGCCGCGGCGCTCGGGGCCATGCAGCGCCTTGCAGAACGGGCAGGGGAGGACGGCGCGCGCTACGGCGATCTGCGCCGGTCTCTGCTTGCGCAGATCCGAGCCTGCTTCTGGGATGCGGAGTGTCAGGCCTTTGTGGATTCCTTCACCTCGGGGCGACGCCATGTGACGCGGCAGGGGAACGTGTTTGCCATCCTCTTTGATCTGGTGGACCGGCAGACGCAAGAGCTCCTGTGCCGCTCGGTGCTGGAAAACCCGGAGATTCCCCCCATCACCACGCCCTATTTCCAGTTCTTCGAGCTCGAGGCGTTATGCCGTCTGGGTCGGCTTGCGCGGGTGATGCAGACGATCCGTTCCTATTGGGGCGGGATGCTCTCGTGCGGGGCGACCACCTTCTGGGAGGAGTATGACCCGGCCAAGCCCCTGGAAGCGCAGTATGCGATGTATGGCGATCCCTACGGCAAATCTCTGTGCCATGCCTGGGCCGCGAGCCCCATCTATCTGCTTGCCCGCTACTTCGTGGGTCTGAGGCTGCACCCGGACGGCAGCTTCACGCTCGATCCGGCCCCGGGCTTCTTCACCCGCTTTTCCGGTGTCTTCCCCTTGGGGGACAGACAGCTTCACGTCAGTCTGCAAGACGGCGTGTGGCGTACAAACCTTGCATAACGCGCGCAGCCGCCTTCTTGGTAAGTTCCGGAAGACGGCTGTTTTTTTGCGCAGACTCATTGCGCCTGCATGTAAACTGTGCTATAATACGCCCGTCCGCATGCGCGAAGAGCGCCGGATTATGAGGTGAAAGATATGAAACAAACCGCAACCAAGCCCCGCTTTCTCCAACGGCTCGACCCGGCAGGGAAGGCCGTCCGGACACAGCGCGTCCTTGCCCTGGTCACAGGACTGATGCTGTTTTTGGCCGGCGCCGGCATGGGGATGATGAATCTCTATTTTGGCACAGGCAAGTATAAGCTGGAGCTTCTGGGCTTTTACCTGGAGCAGCCGCTTCTGGTTTTGCTGAATTTGCTGCCGTTTGTGATTTTGATTTTGCTGTTGTGGCTTTTGACCGGCCGGGCCTGGATCAGCTTTGCGCTGACGGGTGCGTTCACGCTGTTTTATTCCTGGGCCGAATACTGGAAGCTCATGGGTCGCAGCGACCCGATCTATGCCGAGGATCTGACCATCATCAAAGAGGGGTTCCAGATGGGCGTCCACTATGTGACGTTTACCTGGCAGATCGGCTTGTCTTTGGCGCTTATCGTGGCAGGGACGATGGTGTTTTTCTTCCTCTTCCGCGGCAGACCTGGCAAGCTGTGGCTGCGGCTTGGTCTGAGCGCTGTGCTTTTGGCAGGCTCGTTTTTTATGTATTTCGGGGTATATACCAATGGTGAGCTCTACCAGAGCTTCCCGGTCTGGGATAAGCTGAACCAGTGGCTTGAGTGCAACCGGTTTCTCTCCCATGGGTCCATCTATCCGTTTCTCTACTCTGTGCAAAGCGCCAGGGTCATCCAGCCGGAGGACTACGACCCCGATACCGCCCTGGCTGTGCTTGAGCAGTACACCACAGACGACATCCCAGAGGATCGAAAGGTCAACGTGATCATGGTCATGTTCGAGGCCTTTGCAGACCTGAGCGCCGAGACCGACGCCATCACTGGGGCGGATCCCTATGAAAGCTACCACGCCCTTCGGGATGAGAGCTGCCACGGACAGCTTGTGACCAACATCTTTGCCGGCGGCACCATTGACACCGAACGCTGTGCGATCACGGGCTTTGAAGACCTCACCAGCTTCCGCCGCGCAAGCTGGAGCTACGCCCGCTATTTTGCCGACCAGGGCTATGCCGTCAACGGCTCGCATCCATCCTATGAAAGCTTTTACAGCCGCCGCATGGTCAATGAAAATCTCGGCCTTACACCTTATTATTATATGGAGAATCACTACAGCGAGATCGATCCCAACATTGCCAAGGACCGGGATTTTCTGCCTGAGATCCTGCGCCTTTGCCGGGCTGACCTTGAGACGAAGGATTATGTGTTCTCCTTCAACGTTACCTATCAGAACCACGGCCCGTGTCCTACGGACGCTGCGCACTTCGATCGGGACTACGTGCCCCGCGACGGCTTGGACGAGACCTCCTATCTTATCGCCAACAACTACCTTTCCGGCATCCGTGACACCGGCGACCAGATGCTTGCCATGGCAGAGGCGGTGCGCACCGACGAGGCGCCCTATATCCTGGTCTTCTTCGGCGATCACAAGCCCTGGCTTGGCGATCAGAACAGCGTGTACCATCTTCTGGGCATCGACGTGGACGCCCCGACAGACGAGAGCTTTCTCACCTATTACAGCACCGAATACCTCATCTGGGCAAACGACGCCGCCAAAGAAAAGCTCGGCGTGGACTTTGCAGGCGAAGGTCCTATGATCAGCCCCTGCTTTTTGATGAACCAGCTCTTTGACCTGTGCGGCTGGCAGGGTCCGTCTTACATGAAGTTCAGCCGTACGATTCAGGCCATGACCCCGGTTATGACCACCAACAATCGCTTTTTGGAAAACGGCGAGCTGGTTTCGCGCCTTGCGCTCTCTGACGAGGCCTGGCAGGGGGTGCGCACCATGCGCATCGTACAGTTCTATCTTATGCGTGACAGCGGCGGCGCGCTGCCGGCAGCACAATAAATCACAAACGCCTCCTGCTCCGGCGGGAGGCGTTTTGCGCTTCGGGCCAACGAGGTTTTTGCCCCTGCCGCGGGGAAGGCCGAACGGCGGCTCCGAAAGCTTGCCGGATGCGCTGCAGGCAGGAGAGGGGGACAAAAAATACTGTACAAAAATATCTTGAAAAATTTATGAAAAAATACCAAAATAATACTTGACATTCACGGCTCCGTGTAGTACACTATTAGGGCTTGCGAATGGGCTATCCATGCGCAGCACTGCGATGAAGCGGGAGATTGCGTGGCCACCACGGTAACTTCCGCAGAGTATGTCCGGTCATCGGGCGGCTGAGAAGGCACTACGCGGCGTATATCGCCCGGTGCATGCATTCGGCCGGCAGTTGTCGGCCTGTTTTCATGTAAAGGGAATGATACGCACGGCAAAGCGTACAAAACTTCTCGACCGTACCCAGCGAGACAAACGAAAACTGAGTACGATTTATTAGGAGGAAAATCAACATGGCAAACCAGGAAATGATCAGAATTCGCCTTAAGGCCTATGATCATCAGCTCATCGACTCCAGCGCAGAGAAGATCGTCGAGACCGCCAAGCGCAACGGCGCCAGCGTTTCCGGCCCCATCCCCCTGCCCACCCGCAAGGAAGTCGTCACCATCCTTCGCGCTGTTCACAAGTACAAGGACTCCCGTGAGCAGTTCGAGCGCAGAACCCACAAGAGACTGATCGATATTCTCAACCCCAACCAGAAGGTCGTCGAAGCCCTCATGGCTCTGGATCTTCCTGCCGGCGTTGAGATTGAGATAAAGCTGTAAGTCGTCACTACAGCTTGCCCGCCACAGTCCGTCACCAGGATGGACGGGTCAAGTTGACAGACCGCCGGCACCCAATGGCCGCGTATGTCAACCAATAACCTAAAAAAGGAGTAAAAAAACATGCAGAAAGCAATCATCGGCAAGAAAGTGGGCATGACCCAGATCTTCGATGAAGCTGGCCACGTAATTCCTGTCACCGTTATTGAGGCAGGTCCTTGCGTTGTCACGCAGAAGAAGACGATCGAAAAAGATGGCTACGCCGCGGTTCAGCTTGGCTTTGAGGACATCAAAGAGAAGAAGCTGAGCAAGCCTGAAAAGGGCCATCTGCAGAAGGCAGGCGTTGCCTTCAAAAAGCACCTGAAGGAATTCAAGCTGGAAAACACCGAGACCCTCAACGTTGGCGACGAGATCAAGGCTGACGTCTTCGCCAAGGGCGATCACATCGACGTGACCGGCACCTCCAAGGGCCACGGCTACCAGGGCGCCATCAAGCGCTTCGGTGCCCAGCGTACCCCCACCAGCCACGGCGGCGGCCCCGTCCATCGTCACGCTGGTTCCATGGGCTCCACCTCTACTCCCTCCCGCATCTTCAAGGGCCACATCGGCGCCGGCCAGATGGGTGTGGAGCAGACCACTGTCCAGAACCTCATTGTTGTCAAGGTTGACCCCGAGCTCAACATGATCGTGGTCCGCGGCGCCATTCCCGGCCCCAAGGGCGGCGTTGTCTACCTGAAGAACACCGTCAAGACCATCCACGTTGCCAAGGGTTCCGCCGGCATCAGCACCAACCCGCAGAAGGCTTCCGCCCGTGTCAACCCGCAGAAGGCCTCCGCGAGAATTTGAGAAAGGAGAGTCGAATAAATGAAAACCAACGTTTATGATATGACCGGCAAGCAGGTCGGTGAAGTGGAACTCTCCGAGGCTATTTTCGGCATCGAGCCCAACGTGTCCGTTATGCACGACGTGGTCAAGAACCACCTGGCCAACTGCCGTCAGGGCACCCAGTCTGCGCTGACCCGCGCTGAGGTCTCCGGCGGCGGCAAGAAGCCCTGGAGACAGAAGGGCTCCGGCCGCGCCCGTCAGGGCAGCACCCGCGCTCCTCAGTGGACCCACGGCGGCATCGTCTTTGCCCCCAAGCCCAGAGATTACAGCTACCGCCTGAACAAGAAGGTCCGCCGTCTGGCTCTCAAGAGCGCTTTGAGCGCCAAGGCCCAGGCCGACGAGATCGTCGTCATCGACGAGATCAAGATGGAAGAAATCAAGACCAAGACCTTCAAGGCCTTCCTCGACGCTGTCAAGGTTGACCGCAAGGCTCTGGTCGTCACCGCAGAAGCCAATGAGCTGGTTGTCAAGTCCGCCCGCAACATCGCCGGCGTCAAGACCACCTTCGCCAACCTCATCAACGTGTATGACATCCTGAACGCCAACAAGCTGGTTCTGGATCGGGCGGCTCTGGCTAAGATCGAGGAGGTATTCGCGTAATGAGAAGTGCATACGATATCATCCTGAGACCCGTGATCACCGAGCAGTCCATGGAGGCTGTGGAAGAGAAGAAGTACGTGTTCTACGTGCTGCACACCGCCACCAAGCCTGAGATCAAGGCTGCTGTAGAAGAGATCTTCGGCGTCAAGGTCGAAAAGGTCAACACCCTCCGCAACGACGGCAAGGTCAAGCGCCAGGGCGCTTATCCCGCCGGCCGCACCGCCTCCTACAAGAAGGCAATGGTCAAGCTGACCGCTGATTCCAAGACCATCGAGTTCTTCGAGTCCATGGTCTAATAAATCTCAAAAAGGAGCGTAACGCAAAATGGCATTGAAAACATTTAAGCCTTATACCCCTGCCAGAAGAAACATGACCGTTTCTGCTTTCGAGGGTGTAGATAAGAAGGCTAAGCCCGAGCGCGGCCTGGTTGAGACTTTAAAGAAGAACTCCGGTCGCAATAACTACGGCAGAATTACCGTCCGTCATCACGGCGGCGGCAACAAGCGCAAGTACAGAGTCATCGACTTCCGCAGAGACAAGCTGGACGTCCCCGCTACCGTCCTGCGCCTGGAGTATGACCCCAACCGTACCGCCTACATCGCTCTGGTGGAGTACGAAGACGGCGAGCGCCGCTATGTTCTGGCTCCTGTGGGCCTGAAGCCCGGCGACAAGATCCTCTCCTCCGCCGATGCTGATATCAAGCCCGGCAACTGCCTGCCCATCGCCAACATTCCCGTTGGTACCGTCATCCACAACATCGAGCTGCAGCCCGGTCGCGGCGCGCAGTTGGTCCGGTCCGCCGGCGCCGCTGCCCAGCTCATGGCGAAGGAAGGCGAGCTGGCCCAGGTCAGAATGCCCTCCGGCGAGTTCCGCTATGTGCGGATGAACTGCAAGGCCACCATCGGCCAGGTCGGTAACCTTGAGAACGCCAACATCCACATCGGTAAGGCCGGCCGTACCCGTCACATGGGTATCCGTCCCACCGTCCGCGGCTCCGTTATGAACCCCAACGACCACCCCCACGGTGGTGGTGAGGGCCGCGCTCCCGTTGGCCGTCCCGGTCCTGTCACTCCCTGGGGCAAGCCCGCTATGGGTCTGAAGACCAGAAAGACCAAGAACCGGACCAACAAGTTCATCATCAAGCGCAGAAACAGCAAGTAAGGAGGAAATGAATCATGAGCAGAAGCATTAAAAAAGGCCCGTTTGTTGCTCCCGAGCTGTTCAAGCGCGTCGAAGAGCTCAACAAAACAGGCGAAAAGAAAGTCCTGAAGACATGGTCCAGAGCTTCCACCATTTTCCCCTCCTTCGTTGGTCACACCATCGCTGTCCATGACGGCCGCAAGCACGTGCCCGTCTATGTGACGGAAGACATGGTCGGTCATAAGCTGGGTGAGTTCGTTCCCACCAGAACGTTCCGTGGTCACTCCGGCTCCAAGACCAGCAATAACAAGTAAGGAGGAGACATACCATGGAAGCTAGAGCATATCTGAAATTTGTGCGTATCTCCCCCCGCAAGGTTAAGATCGTCTGCGACCTCATCCGGGGCAAGGACATTGCAACCGCCAGAGCATATCTGATGACCACCCCCAAGGCAGCTACCGAGCCCATGCTCAAGCTCCTCAACAGCGCCATCGCCAATGCCACCACCAACCACGGCATGGAGGAAGACAAGCTCTTCGTCTCCAGCGCTGTTGCCGATCCCGGCCCCACCCTGAAGCGTGGCATGCCGAGAGCCAAGGGCAGCTACAATCGGATTCTCAAGAGAACGACCCACCTCACCATCGGCGTGAGCGAGCGGGACTAAGGCAGGAGGTACAATATGGGACAGAAAGTTAATCCCCATGGATTGCGCGTTGGCGTGATCAAGGATTGGGACTCTCGCTGGTATGCCCGCGAGGATAAGGTCGGCGATCTGATCGTTGAAGATTACAACATCAGAAAGTACCTCAAGACCAACCTCTACGCCGCTGGCATCGCCAAGATCGAGATCGAAAGAGACAACGCAAAAGTTAAGATCAACATCCATTGCTCCCGGCCCGGTGTTGTCATCGGCAAGGGCGGCACGGAGATCGAAAAGCTGCGTCAGAAGGTCGCCGACATGATCGGCAAGAACGTGGTTCTCAACATCATCGAGATCCGCAGCCCCGACCTGAACGCACAGCTCGTGGCCGAGAACATCGCAGCGCAGCTCGAGAAGAGAATTTCCTTCCGCCGCGCGATGAAGCAGGCCATGCAGAGAGCCACCCGTCTGGGCGCCAAGGGCATCAAGTGCACCTGCGGCGGCCGTCTGGGCGGCGCTGAAATCGCCAGAAGCGAATCCTACCACGAGGGCACCATCCCCCTGCAGACCCTGAGAGCCGACATCGAGTACGGCTTCGCAGAGGCCAACACCACCTACGGCAAGGTCGGCTGCAAGGGTCGGCTGCAAGGTCTGGATCTACAAGGGCGAGGTCCTCAACTCCACCCTGCGCGCCGCTGTGCCCGAGCAGCCCGCCCGCCGCGATCGCCGCAACGACCGCAGAGGCGACCGCCGCAACGGGGACCGCAGAAACTTCAACGGCGAGCGCAGACCCTATAACAACAACAACGGTGAGCGCCGCCCCTACAACAACAATAACGGCGAGCGCAGACCGTACAACCGTCAAGACCGTCAGGAAGGAGGCAGCCGCTAATGTTAATGCCCAAAAGAACCAAGTACCGTAAGGTGCAGCGTGGCCGCATGAAGGGCGCCGCCTCCCGCGGCAACAAGGTCTCCTACGGCGAGTGGGGCATCCAGGCTCAGGAGCCCGGCTGGATCACCGGCAACCAGATCGAGGCTGCCCGTGTCGCCATGACCCGTTACACCAAGCGCGGCGGTAAAGTTTGGATCAAGATTTTCCCCGACAAGCCTGTCTCCAAGAAGGCGCTCGGCGTCCGTATGGGTTCCGGTAAGGGCGCCCCTGAGTACTGGGTCGCCGTGGTCAAGAACCAGAAGGTCATGTTCGAGATCGGCGGCGTGGATGAGGCCGTGGCCCGCGAGGCTCTGCGTCTTGCCCAGCACAAGCTGCCCATCCGCACGAAGATCATCGCGCGGGAAGAAGTAGTTTCTGAGAATGGTGGTGAATAACAATGAAGGCAAAAGAGTTAAGAGATATGACCACCGCTGAGCTGGAAGCAAAGCTGGCTGACCTGAAGAAGGACCTGTTCTTCCTGCGGATGCAGCACGCGACCAACCAGCTTGACAACCCCCTGAAGATCAACGTTGTCAAGAAGGATATTGCCCGCATCAAGACTGTTATTCGCGAGAAAGAGACCACAATCTGAGGAGGTAAAGCAACATGAGTGAAAATACAAGAGCTTTCCGCAAGACCAGAGTTGGTAAGGTCCTTTCCGATAAGATGGACAAGACCATCGTAGTCGCTGTGGAAGACAGCGTGGCTCATCCGCTGTATAAAAAGATCGTTAAGAGAACCTATAAGCTGAAGGCGCACGACGAGAACAACGAGTGCGGCATCGGCGATACGGTGAAGGTCATGGAGTGCCGTCCTCTGTCCAAGGACAAGAGATGGAGACTCGTGGAAATCATCGAGAAGGCTAAGTAAGGAGGTCGACAACATTGATTCAGGCTGAAACTTATCTGAAGGTTGCCGACAATACCGGCGCCAAGGAAATCAAGTGCATCCGCGTGCTGGGCGGCTCCCGCCGCAAGTTCGGCAACATCGGTGATGTCATCGTCGCTTCCGTGCGGAAGGCTGCTCCCGGCGGCACCGCCAAGAAGGGCGAGGTCGTGCGCGCGGTCATCGTGCGTACCGCCAAGGGCACCCATCGCGCCGACGGCACCTACGTCCGCTTCGACGAGAACGCTGCCGTTCTCATCAAGGACGACAAGAGCCCCAGAGGCACCCGTATTTTTGGGCCCGTGGCAAGAGAGCTTCGTGATAAGGGCTTCATGAAGATCTGCTCCCTGGCACCCGAAACTGTTTAAGGGAGGCTCATCATGAACATTAAGAAGAACGATACCGTCATCGTCCTGTCCGGCAAGGACAAGGGCACCAAGGGCAAGGTCCTGGTGGCCATGCCCCGTGAAAACAAGCTCATCGTCGAAGGCGTCAACGTGGCGACTGTACATCAGAAGCCCCGCCGCCAGGGCGAGCAGGGTGGCATCATCCGCAAGGAGATCCCCATCCGTGCCGACAAGGTGGCTCTGTACTGCCCCAAGTGCGGCAAGGGCGTTCGCATCGGCTTCAAGGTCGAGGGCGACAAGAAGATCCGCATCGGCCGCGGCCCCAAGTGCGGTCATGAGATTTAAAGAAGGAGGACTCAGAAATGGCTAGACTGAAGGTTAAGTACACCGAAGAGATCGCTCCTTCCCTGATGAAGAAGTTCCAGTATAAGAGCGTCATGCAGATCCCCACCCTCGACAAGATCATTGTCAACGTGGGCTGCGGCGAGTCCAAGAACAACGCCAAGGAGATCGAGGCCATCTGCAAGGACATCGCCACCATCACCGGCCAGAAGCCCGTTGTCACCAAGGCTCGCAAGTCCGTGGCAAACTTCAAGGTCCGTGAGGGCGAAAACGTCGGCGTCAAGGTCACCCTGCGCGGCGACAAGATGTGGGAGTTCCTGGACCGTCTGTTCAGCGTGGCTCTGCCCCGTGTCCGCGACTTCCGCGGCATCAACCCCAACGCCTTCGACGGCCGCGGCAACTATGCCCTGGGCCTGAAGGAACAGCTCATCTTCCCCGAAATCGAGTACGATAAGGTGGACAAGATCCGCGGCATGAACATCGTCATCTGCACCACCGCCAACACCGACGAAGAAGCGAAAGAGCTGCTGACCCAGATCGGCGCTCCCTTCTACGCCTAATCAGGGAGGAAGAAAAAATGGCAAGAAAAGCTATGATTCTCAAGCAGCAGAAGGAAGCAAAGTTCTCCTCCCGCCGCTACAACCGCTGCAAGATCTGCGGCAGACCCCACGCTTACCTCCGGGACTACGGCATCTGCCGTATCTGCTTCCGCGAGTTGGCGTACAAGGGCCAGATCCCCGGCGTGCGCAAGGCCAGCTGGTAAGGCGCATCTGATTTTAATGTAAACTGGCATCGGAAGTCCCTGGGATAATGCTTGGTCAGCGACTCCGTCCTGGCTGATGCATTCCCACGGATACCCCGGTGCTGAAACCGATTTCAGATCGGTAACTTCAATAAGGAGGATATCTCACATGCAAATCACTGATCCCGTTGCAGATATGCTGACCCGTATCCGGAATGCAAACGCTGCAAAGCACGAAACCGTGGACGTGCCCGCTTCCAAGCTGAAGCAGTCCATCGCCCAGATCCTGCTCGATGAGGGCTACATCAAGGCCTTCACCGTGGTCAACGACGGCGTGCAGGGCACCATCCGCATCACCCTGAAATATCTTGGCAACAAGGAAAAGGTCATCACCGGCCTTCGCCGCGTGTCCAAGCCCGGCCTGCGTGTCTACGCCGGCGCCGACGAGCTCCCCAAGGTGCTCAAGGGCCTGGGTATTGCCATCATTTCCACCTCCAAGGGCGTTATGACCGACAAGGCCGCTCGCGCGGCGCACATCGGCGGCGAAGTCCTTGCGTTCGTTTGGTAAGGAGGTAACAGTATGTCCAGAATCGGCAAAATGGCTATCACCGTACCGGCCGGCGTCGAGGTTGAGATCGCTGAGAACAACGTCGTCACCGTCAAGAGCGCCAAGGGTACCCTGACGCAGACCTTCAATCCCAACATGACCATCGAGAAGGACGGCGCCACCATCACCGTCAAGCGTCCCGATGACTCCCACCTGAACAAGAGCCTCCACGGTCTGACCCGCACCCTGCTGCACAACATGATCGTGGGCCTGGACAAGGGCTTCACCAAGGAGCTCGAGGTCAACGGCGTCGGCTATCGTGCCCAGATGGAAGGCAAGAAGCTGGTCATGAACCTGGGTTATTCCCACACTGTGACCATGGAAGCCCCCGAGGGCGTTGAGATCGAGGTTCCCGCTCCCAACAAGATCCTCATCAAGGGCTACGACAAGCAGGTCGTGGGCCAGTTCGCTGCGGAAGTCCGCGGCAAGAGACCTCCCGAACCCTACAAGGGCAAGGGCATCAAGTACGCCAGTGAAGTTGTCCGCCATAAGGAAGGCAAGACTGGCGCGAAGAAGTAATAGGAGGTGTGCCTAAATGGTTAAAAAGATCGACAAGAATGCGCAGCGCCTGAAGCGCCACGTAAGAGTTCGCGGCAAGATCTCCGGCACGCCCGAAAGACCTCGCCTGAATGTTTTCAGAAGCAATGCAAATATTTACGCTCAGATCATTGACGATGTCAACGGAGTCACTTTGACCTCCGCATCCACTCTGGAGAAGGACTTCGAGGGTCCCACCGGCAACGCCGAGGCCGCCAAGAAGGTCGGCCTGGCCCTGGCTCAGCGGGCCAAGGACAAGGGCATCAGCGTGGTCGTGTTTGACCGCGGCGGCTATATTTTCCATGGCCGTGTTGCTGCTCTGGCCGAGGGCGCCCGTGAAGGCGGACTCGAGTTTTAATTGGAGGAAGTAAAATGGCTTATAGAAGAGACAACGTGGAGCAGACCGCTCCCGAAATGATCGAAAAAGTCGTCTACCTGAACCGTGTTTCCAAGACGGTCAAGGGCGGCCGCGTTATGAAGTTCTCCGCTCTGGTCGTCGTGGGCGACGGCAAGGGCACCGTGGGCTATGGCCTGGGCAAGGCTTCCGAAGTTTCCGAAGCCATCCTCAAGGGCATTGCCAACGCCAAGAAGAACATGGTTACCATCAGCCTGTCCGGCACCACCATTCCTCATGAGGTCATCGGTGCTTACGGCGCCGGCCGCGTGCTCATGAAGCCCGCTGCCGTTGGTACCGGCGTTATTGCCGGCGGCGCTGTGCGTGCTGTGATGGAAGCGGTTGGTATTTCTGACATTCGTACCAAGTGCCTGCGTTCCAACAACCCGCAGAACGTTGTGAAGGCAGCCATGCAGGGTCTGATGTCTCTGCGCAGCCCCGAGCAGGTGGCCGCCATCAGAGGCAAGACCGTGGAAGAGATCGTCGGCTAAGGAGGACTTTGAAATGGCACAGTTAAAGATCAAGCTGGTCAAGAGTCTCAATGGCCGGCTCAAGAAGCAAATCGCAACGGCGGAGTCCCTTGGCCTGCGCAAGCCCGGCCAGGAGACCATCCAGCCCGATAACACCCAGACCCGCGGCAAGATCGCCAAGATCGGCTTCATGCTCCAGGTCGAAGAAGTAGAATAAGGAGGAGAAAAGAATGGAACTGCATGAACTTTCTCCCGTTCTGGGCTCCACCCAGGTAGGCAAGCGCAAGGGCCGCGGCACCGGCACCGGCAACGGCAAGACTGCCGGCCGTGGTCACAAAGGCCAGAAGGCTCGCTCCGGCGGCAAGGTCCGTGTCGGATTTGAAGGCGGCCAGATGCCTCTGGCTCGTCGTGTTCCCAAGCGCGGCTTCAATAATATCTTCGCCAAGCCCCTGACTGCTGTCAACGTGGCAGCTCTGAACGCTTTCGAAAACGGCGCTGTGGTTGACGCAGCCGCCCTGATCGAAAAAGGCATTCTCGCTGATTGCAAGTACGGCCTGAAGATCATTGCCAATGGCACCTTGACCAAATCCCTGACCGTCAAAGCAGCGGCGTTCTCCGAATCTGCTAAGACCAAGATCGAAGAAGCAGGTGGAAAGGCAGAGGTGGTGTAAGTGCTTACGACCATTCGCAATGCATGGAAGATCGCAGACCTTCGTAAGAAGATCCTTTTCACGTTTGCGATTATCCTGCTGTACAGAATTGGTAACGTTATCCCCGTTCCCTTCGTCAACACGACCCTGATGGGACAGATCTTCAACGAGCAGCTGTCCAATACCGTGCTTGGCCTGTACAATGCGATGTCCGGCTCGGCCTTCTCCAGAGCGACCCTGTTTGCTCTGTCCATCCAGCCCTACATCAACGCCTCCATCATCATCCAGCTTCTGACCATCGCCATCCCCGCCCTGGAGAGACTCTCCAAGGAAGGCGGCGAGGAAGGCCGGAAGAAGATCGAGCGGATCACCCGGTACACCACCGTTGGCCTGGGCCTGCTCATGGGCTTTGCCTATTGGATGATGCTGCGCAACTACTCCATCAACTATGCCCAGTACGGCGGCGTGCTGCTGACCCAGAGCTTCTGGTCTGCAGCCATGATCATCCTGTCCTTCACCGCGGGCTCCGCCCTCGTGATGTGGCTGGGTGAGCAGATCACCGAATTCGGCATCGGCAACGGCATCTCCATGATCCTGTTTGCCAACATCGTGTCCAGACTGCCCCAGATGGTCATCACCCTGGTGCAGAACCTGGTGGGTGACTTCGCCTCCAACTGGCTGCCCACCATCCTGGTCGTCGTGGGTATGCTCCTGCTCATCGGCTTCATTGTGTTCATCACCAACGCCGAGCGCCGCATCCCCGTTTCCTACGCTAAGAGAGTCGTGGGCCGCAAGGTCTACGGCGGTCAGAACACCTTCCTGCCCATCAAGGTCAACATGAGCGGCGTTCTGCCCATCATCTTCGCCCAGTCCGTTGCCACCCTGCCCGCGACCATCGCGGCCTTCGTCGGCAAGGCTGTGGATACCAACCCCTGGTACAAAAACGTGTGGAGCACCAATTCTGCTGTGTATTGCGTGTTCTACCTCATTCTGATCATCGCATTCTCTTACTTCTATGCGACCATTCAGTACAATCCTGTTGAGATCTCCAATAATCTCCGCAAGAACGGCGGCTTCATCCCCGGCTATCGTCCCGGCAAGCCCACCTCGGACTTTATTGCACGTACCATCAACAAGATCACCCTCTTCGGCGCCATCTTCCTCGGCATCGTGGCCCTGCTTCCCATCCTGGGCGGCATCGCCTTCCCCAGCATCAACTCGCTCGCCATTGGCGGTACCTCCGTCATCATCGTGGTCGGCGTTGCGCTGGAGACGGTCCAGGCCATCGAGGCTCAGATGCTGATGCGTCACTACAAGGGTTTCCTGGAGTAAGCGGAGGATCCTCTCATGAAGCTGATCCTCTTAGGCGCTCCCGGTGCCGGCAAGGGCACGCAGGCGGAATTCCTCTCCAAGGAGCTTGGGATCCCGACCATCTCTACCGGCAATATTCTGCGTGAGGCCATCAAGAATGGCACACCGACCGGCCTCAAGGCCAAAAGCTTCATGGATCAGGGACAGCTCGTTCCCGACGAGGTCATCATTGGCATCGTCGAGGAACGGGTATCCCGGGATGATTGCCGGAAGGGCTACATCCTCGACGGCGTGCCCCGCACCCTGCACCAGGCAAGAGAACTGAACAGATTTGGTGTGGCCATCGACCAGGTCGTATCCATTGAGCTTGATGACGCCGTGATCGAAGCGCGCATGACCGGCCGCCGCGTTTGCAGCGGCTGCGGCGAGAGCTATCACATCAAGGCCAATCCGCCCAAGATCGACGGCATCTGCGATGATTGCGGCAGCCCCCTGATCGTTCGTCCCGACGACAATGCCGAGACGGTACGCGCCAGGCTTGCCGTGTATCACCAGATGACGGAACAGCTTAAAGGCTACTATGCCGACCTCGGAAAGCTGAAGCTTGTCCAGGGACATCAGGCCATCGACGCTGTCCACCGTGATATTCTGGCGGCTTTGGGAGTCAGCGTATGATCTCTATAAAAACAGAACGAGAACTGGCGGTGATGCGTCAGGCCTGTAAAATTACCGCGGCAGCCCGTGCCTTGGCAGGGGATATGGTAAGGCCCGGCATCACCACCGGTGAGATCGATAAAGCCGTTCACGACTTTATCGTCTCGCAGGGTGCAAAACCCTCCTTCCTCCATTATCAGGGCTATCCCGCCAGCGCCTGCATTTCGGTGAATGAAGTGATTATCCACGGCATTCCCGGCAAGCGCGTGCTCAAAGAGGGAGACATCGTCTCCGTCGACGTGGGAGCCTTCTATAAGGGGTTTCATGGGGATTGCGCTGCGACCTTTGCCTGCGGGAAGATCTCTCCCGAGGCACAAAAGCTGATTGATGTCACGAAACAGAGTTTTTTCGAAGGGCTTCAATTCGCACGTCAGGGAAACAGAGTCTCTGACATCTCCCATGCGGTTCAAACGTATGTGGAGGCCAACGGCTTCTCCGTTGTGCGCGCCTTCGTAGGTCACGGCGTTGGCGAGCATTTGCATGAGGAACCGTCCGTGCCCAATTACGGGGCACCCGGCAAGGGGCCCAGGCTGGTCAAGAACATGACCATCGCCGTGGAGCCCATGGTCAACATGGGGACCTACGACTGCCGCGTACTGCGGGACGGTTGGACGACCGTCACCGCCGACGGCAAGCTGGCGGCCCACTATGAAAACACGTTGCTCATTACCGACGGCGAGCCGGAAATCCTCACCGTCACCGAGGGGCTTTAACATGGAAGTCTCCATCTCGGACATTATTATTTCAACCGCCGGGCGGGACAAGGATCTGCTGTTCTATGTCATCGGCATAGACGGCGACTACGTTCTGCTCGCCAACGGAAAAGAAAGAAAGCTGGAACACCCGAAACGGAAAAAGCTGAAGCATGTTCGCAGAGTCACTCGGCTTGAGTCCCGCATCGCCGACAAGATCCTGTCCGGCGAAAAGGTACTCAACAGCGAATTACGTAGAGAGCTGGCGGTTTTCCGTCAGACTCTAGGTCAAAACCAAGGAGGTCAATAAATCTTGGCAAAAGACGATGTAATCGAACTGGAGGGCATCGTAACCGATGCATTGCCGAATGCGCAGTTCTCCGTCGATATCGGCGGCGGGCACACCATTCTGGCACACATTTCCGGCAAGCTCAGAATGAACTATATCAAGATCTTGCCCGGTGACAAGGTGACTGTCCAGATGTCACCGTATGACCTGACATTGGGTCGTATCACATGGAGAAGTAAATAGGCACATCAGTGTCAAATGGAGGTTAACACATTATGAAAGTAAGACCGTCCGTGAAGCCCATGTGCGAAAAATGCAAAGTCATTAAACGCCATGGCCGCGTAATGGTAATTTGCGAAAATCCCAAGCACAAGCAGAGACAAGGCTAATAGGAGGTGCTCAATAAAGAATGGCACGTATTGCTGGTATTGACCTGCCCCGTGAGAAAAGAATCGAGATCGGTTTGACTTATATCTACGGTATCGGCAGAAAGAGCGCAAATGATATTCTCGCCGCCGCCGGTGTCGACCCCGACACCCGCGTCAAGGATCTGACCGAAGCCCAGGAATCCGCCCTGCGTGAGGTCATTGACAAACACTACACCATTGAGGGCGACCTCCGCCGTGAGGTTGCTATGAACATCAAGCGGCTGACCGAAATCGGCTGCTACCGTGGCATCCGCCACAGAAGAGGTCTTCCCGTCCGTGGTCAGAGAACCAAGACCAACGCCCGTACCCGCAAGGGTCCCAAGAAGACCATCGCGAACAAGAAGAAGTAAGGAGGGGTATTGAGTTATGGCAAAGGCTAATGCAAAGAAAGTCATCAAGCGCCGTCGCGAGCGCAAGAATATTGAAAAGGGCGCCGCTCATATCCGCTCCTCTTTCAACAACACCATGGTCACCATCACCGACCTCAACGGCAACGCGCTGTCCTGGGCCTCCTCCGGCGGTCTGGGCTTCCGCGGCAGCAGAAAGTCCACTCCTTACGCTGCTCAGATGTGCGCTGAGACTGCCGCCAAGGCAGCCATCGAAAACTGCGGCCTGAAGACTGTTCAGGTTTACGTCAAGGGCCCCGGCCAGGGACGTGAGGCCGCCATCCGCGCGCTCCAGTCCGCGGGACTGGAAGTCGTCTCCATCAAGGACGTCACCCCCATTCCTCACAATGGCTGCCGTCCTCCCAAGAGACGTCGTGTCTGATTTAGAAGGAGGATAAGAACTATGGCAAAGAATACGCAGCCTGTTTTGAAGCGTTGCCGGACCCTGGGCGTTTCTCCTGCTGTGATGGGGTACTCCAAGACTTCCAAGAAGAACCCCGGCGGCCAGAGAAGAGCCAAGAAGTCTGAATATGCAATGCAGTTGACCGAAAAGCAGAAGGTCAAGTTCGTATACGGCATCCTCGAGAAGCAGTTCCGTGCTTACTACGAGAAGGCCGCCCGTGCGGAAGGCAACACCGGTGAGGTCCTGCTGAGCCTCATCGAGCGCCGTCTGGACAACGTCATCTATCGTCTGGGCTTCGCCAACACCCGTCGCCAGGCCAGACAGCTCGTCAACCATGGCCACTTCACCGTCAACGGCAAGCGCGTCAACATCCCCTCCTACATGGTTCGTGTTGGTGATGTGATCGCCGTTTCCGAGAAGAGCGCCCAGAACAACTTCTACAAGAAGTTGAAGGAAGACGACGCCTTCGTGGCCGCGCCCAAGTGGCTGGATCGCGACAAGAACACCCTGCAGGGTAAGGTCCTGGCCCTGCCCGCCAGAGACGATATCGACTTCGAGATCGCTGAGCACCTCATCGTCGAGTTGTACTCCAAGTAATATTGCCCTCGGTTATTATAAGCTGATCATTCTGACCACTGCGCGATCTATCGCAAATTTAATAGGAGGGTAAAAGTTTAATGGTAGAAATTGAAAAGCCGCGTATTGAGTGTATCGACTCTCCTGAGGATGGCTCCTATGGCAAGTATATCGTAGAGCCGCTGGAACGGGGCTACGGCACCACTCTGGGCAACAGCCTGCGGAGAATTCTGCTCTCCAGCCTGCCCGGCACGGCCGCGACCTCTATCAAAATTGCCGGCGTACAGCACGAGTTTTCCACGGTCCCCGGCGTCAAGGAAGACGTCACCGAGATCGTTCTGAACATCAAGCGCCTCATCGCCAAGCTCCACTGCGACGAGCCCAAGACCGTCTATATTGACGCCACCGGCGAGTGCGAAATCACGGCCGGCGACATCAAGGCGGATGCGGATGTGGAGATTTTAAATCCCGAGCTGCACATTGCCACCCTTGGTCCCGATGCCAGCTTGAATATGGAGATCAACCTGAGCCATGGCAGAGGCTACATCTCTGCCGACCGGAACAAGACACCCGGTATGCCCATCGGCGTGATCCCCATTGACTCCATCTACACCCCTGTCAAGAAGGTCAACTACACCGTGGAAAACACCCGTGTGGGCAACATGACCGACTATGACAAGCTCACCCTGGAGATCTGGACGGACAAGACCATCTCCGCCCGGGACGCTGTTTCCCTGGGCGCCAAGATCCTGACCGACCATCTGGCCCTCTTCACCGATCTGAGTGAAGCCGTGGCCAGCAAGTCCACCGTGGTGGAGCACGTGGGCGATACCCACAACAAGATGCTGGAGCTGACCATTGAGGAACTGGATCTGTCCGTCCGCAGCTTCAACTGCCTGAAGCGCGCCAACATCAACACCGTCGCCGATCTGATCGCCAAGACAGAGGAAGACATGATGAAGGTCCGCAACATGGGCAGAAAGTCCCTGGAGGAAGTCCAGAACAAGCTGGCCATGATGGATCTGAGTTTGGCCACGGAAGACTCCGGCAACAACAACTAACTGATCGGGGCGCGCCGGGTCCTCCCGGCACCGCTCCAGTGCGTACAACCTTTAAAGAAGGAGGAAACCTGAATGTTCGGAACTCGTAAGCTCGGCAAGACCAGCGCTCAGAGAAAGGCTCTGCTCCGTCAGCAGACCACCGATCTTCTGGAGCATGGCAAGCTGGAGACCACCTTCACCCGCGCCAAGGAAGTCCAGCCCGTTGTCGAGAAGATGATCACCCTGGGCAAGAAGGGCGGCCTGGCCAACTATCGCAGAGCCCTGTCCTTCATCACCAAGGAAGACGTCGCTCATAAGCTCTTCCAAGAGATCGCCCCCGGCTACGCAGAGCGTAACGGCGGCTATACCAGAGTCACCCGGATCGGTGCTCGCCGCGGCGACGCCGCCGAGATGGCTGTCATCGAGCTGGTGTAATCCGGTTCGAACCGACGAAGAAAGACCGTCACAAGGCTTCGGCTTTGCGGCGGTCTTTCTTTTGCTACGGTGTGCGGTATTTCGTGTACGGTTCTGCCTCTTGCGCGGGCGGCAAAAATCATGTATAATGGTGCCATACAACTGACAAGGGAGGGCTTTGTATGCATCAGCCTGTTTCCGTTCAGCTTCTTCATCCCGGCGCGCGGGTCCCCACCTACGGCTCTGACGACGCCGCGGGCGCAGATCTCTATGCCTGTCTCGAGGAGCCTGCAACCATTCTGCCCGGTCAGACCCGGATGATCTCGCTTGGCATTGCCATGGCCATCCCAGTTGGGTGGGTCGGTCTTGTCTTTGCGCGCAGCGGTATGGCCGCAAAGCGGGACCTGGCTCCGGCCAATAAGGTCGGTGTGATCGACCCGGACTATCGGGGCGAGTTCTTTGTCGCCCTGCATAACCACGGCAGTGAGCCCAGAATTGTGGAGCCCGGCGAACGCATCGCCCAGCTCGTTCTTGTCCCGTATCTCACCGCCGAGTTCTGCCCGTGTGCGTCTCTGCCCGAGACCCAGCGCGGCGCAGGCGGATTTGGCTCGACCGGCACCAGATAGGAGGCTGCTATGTCCTATTTTCTCCCCATGAACAAGGCGGAGATGCGCCAGCATCACTGGGAGCAGTGCGACTTCGTCTATGTGATCGGCGACGCCTATGTGGATCATCCCTCCTTTGGCCATGCCATCATCTCCCGGGTGCTTGAGCACGCGGGCTATAAGGTTGGCATCATCTCCCAGCCGGATTGGAAGGATCCGGAGTCTGTCAAGGCGCTGGGCAAGCCCAAATATGGGTTTTTGGTCATGGGCGGCAATATGGATTCCATGGTCAATCACTATTCCGTCTTCAAGCACCGCCGAAAGTTTGACGCCTATACCCCCGGCGGCGCCATTGGCAAGCGCCCGGACTATGCCACGATCGTCTATTGCAATCTGATCCGACAGGCCTACAAGCAGACCGCCATCGTCATCGGCGGCATGGAGGCGAGTCTGCGCAGATTGGCGCACTACGACTACTGGTCCGACAAGATGAAGCGCTCCATTCTGCTCGATGCCCAGGCAGATCTTCTGATCTATGGCATGGGCGAGCGTGCGATTGTCGAAATTGCGGATGCGCTCAAAAGTGGGCTGGATATCCGCGATCTCACCTTCATCGACGGCACCGTCTACCGGGCAAAGGATCTGGACAGCGTCTACGACGCCATCACGCTGCCCGCCTGGGACCAGGTGCGCGAGGACAAGGCTGCATATGCCAAAAGCTTCTACACGCAGTATTGCAACACCGATCCCTTTGTGGCAAAGCGCCTGGTCGAGCCCTATTCCGACCGGGAATACGTGGTCCAAAACCCGCCGCAGAAGCCCCTGACCCAGGACGAGATGGATCTGACCTACGATCTGCCGTATCAATATGCCTATCACCCTTCTTACAAAAAGCAGGGCGGCGTGCCCGCCATCCAAGAGGTGAAGTTCAGCCTGACCTCGTGCCGGGGCTGCTTTGGCGGCTGCAGCTTCTGCTCCTTGACCTTTCACCAGGGCCGCATCATCCAGACCCGCAGCCACGCCTCCATTCTCAAAGAGGCCGAGCGCATGACAAAGGATCCGGAGTTCAAGGGCTATATCCACGACGTGGGCGGCCCCACGGCAAACTTCCGTATCCCAGCCTGCGAGAAGCAAAAGACAAAGGGCGTGTGCCCCACCAAGCAGTGTCTCTATCCCCAGGTTTGCAGGAATATGAAGGTGGACCACTCAGACTATCTGGAGCTGCTGCACGCCCTGCGCGCCCTGCCCGGGGTAAAAAAGGTGTTCATCCGCAGCGGCATCCGCTTTGACTACCTGCTGGCCGATAAAAAGGATACGTTCTTCCGCGAATTGGTCGAGCACCACGTCTCCGGCCAGCTCAAGGTAGCGCCCGAGCATGTGTCAGACAATGTCCTTGCGCTGATGGGCAAGCCGAAAAACAGCGTCTACAAGCGCTTTGTTGCAAAATACGAGCAGCTCAACCGCGAGCTCGGGCTCAAGCAGTATGTGGTGCCCTATCTGATGTCCTCCCATCCCGGCTCTACGCTGGACGACGCCATTTTGCTGGCCGAGCACATCCGCGACATGGGCTATATGCCAGAGCAGGTGCAGGATTTTTATCCAACCCCCTCCACCATCTCCACGGTGATGTACTACACCGGGCTGGACCCGCGGACGATGAAGCCGGTCTATGTGGCCAAGGATCCGCACGAAAAGGCTATGCAGCGCGCCTTGATCCAGTATCGCGATCCGAAAAACTACAATCTGGTCTATGAGGCGCTGACCCTGCGGGGGAGGGAAGACCTCATCGGCACCGGGCCCAACTGCCTTATCCGGCCCAAAAACGCGCCCAAGGGCGACAAGCGCCCCGCACGCTCCGCCAAGGGCGGAAGCATGAAGCCGTCCAAGTCCGCCAAGCTCAACCCGGGCGGCGGCAAGGCCCAGCCGAAGTCCCGCACAGGAGGCCAAGATCGCGGCAGAACGCCCAAAGTCAACAAGCTCCGCTTCGGTCTGGGCAAGAAAAAGTAGTGCCCAGGGCGGCTTGTCAAATCTGCCAATTTTGCCGCGCTGAAACTGTTGAATTCACTGAAAATTCCTGACTGCCCGTCTTTCCCGTTGAAAAGTGGAAATCCGGGCAGTATAATATGTATACTGAAATAGTGGAGGTATGCCCCTTGGCAAAGCTTTATTTCAAATACGGCGCAATGGGATCGTCCAAAACAGCCCAGGCGCTGATCACCAAGTACAACTATGAAGAAAACGATCTGAAGGTCTGGCTGCTCAAGCCTGCCACCGACGACCGGGACGGCGCCTCGGTGGTTCGCTCCCGCATCGGTCTGATGTCTGAGGCGGAGAGCGTCGGCCCCGCTGTGGATCTCTACAAGCGCTATCTCGAGCGCCGCACCGACGTGGTCATCGTCGACGAGTGCCAGTTCTTCACCCCGGAGCAGATCGACCAGCTTCGCCGCATCGTGGACGAGCTGGATATCCCGGTGCTCTGCTTCGGCCTGCGCTCAGACTTCCGTACCAAGCTTTTCCCCGGCAGCCAACGGCTGTTTGAGCTGGCTGACTCCATCCAGGAGATCAAGACCATCTGCGACTGCGGCTCCAAGGCAACGGTCAACGCCCGCATCAGTGCCGACGGCTACGTTGTCACGGAGGGCGCACAGGTCTTCATCGGCGGCAACGACAGCTATATCGCTATGTGCCACCGCTGCTACATCAAGGCCATTGAAGAACATCGGAAAATCAAGCTTCACGCGCACTAAAGAAAGGAGTCTTTCTATGAATTATCCCACTCCGCACATCAAAGCCGCGCCCGGCGATTTCGGCAAGACCGTTTTGATGCCCGGCGATCCCCTGCGGGCAAAGTATATCGCAGACCATTTTCTGGAAAACCCCGTCCTGGTCAACAATGTTCGCGGCGTGCAGGGCTACACCGGCACCTACAAGGGCGTTAAGGTCTCGGTCATGGCCTCCGGTATGGGTATGCCCTCCATCGGCATCTACTCCCGCGAGCTGTATGAGGCCTTCGGCGTAGAGAACATTATGCGCATCGGCTCTGCCGGCGCCATCCAGCCCGATATCAACCTCAAGGACATCGTCATGGCCATGGGCGCCAGCATGGACTCCAACTACCAGGCCCAGTTCCATCTGATGGGCACGTTTGCCCCCATCTGCTCTTACAAGATGCTCCGCGCAGCGGTCCAGTCCGCGGAAGAGTTGGGCGCGGTTTACCATGTGGGCAACATTTTGTCCTCCGACTTCTTCTATGACGACGACGAGGGCGTGCCCGAGGCGCTGGATCCCAAGAAGAACTGGCAGAAAATGGGCATTATGGCCATCGAGATGGAGTCCGCCGCCCT
>ONCN01000041.1:31250-41004 GCA_900316335.1 uncultured Eubacteriales bacterium
AAGAACGCGCTTTGCATCTGCACGGTCTCCGACCAGCTCGTGCGTAAGGAGTATCTCTCCGCCGATGAGCGCCAGACCGGCTTTGAGCAGATGATGAAGGTCGCGCTCGAAACCGCCGTCAAGCTGGAGGACTGAGGCGCCAAAGCTGCTGCACGCAGCATACCACATGTTGAACGGAAAGGAAGCAATATCATGAAACGAGTTTTTCTCTTTGTCCTGGACTCCTGCGGCGCGGGCGAAATGCCCGACGCACACAAGTTCGGGGATTATGACGTAAATACCCTGCGAAGCTGCGCGACCTCAAAGTACCTGGACATCCCCAATCTGCGCCAGGCGGGGCTTGGCAATGTGGACGGGCTGGATTTCCTCGGGCCGGTGGACCATCCCACCGGGGCCTACGGCAAGCTCTCTGAGTCCTCCATGGGCAAGGATACCACCATCGGCCACTGGGAGATCGCAGGCATCGTCTCGCCCGAGCCGCTGCCCACCTATCCAAACGGCTTCCCCGAGGAGGTGCTGAAGCCCTTCTGCGAGCAGACCGGCCGCGGATACCTTGCCAACGCACCCTGGTCCGGCACGGCGGTCATCAACGAATACGGCGACGAGCACGTGAAGACCGGCGATTTGATTGTCTACACCTCCGCTGACTCCGTCTTCCAGATCGCCGCCCACGAGGACGTGGTGCCCATCGAGCAGCTCTACGAATACTGCCGCATTGCCCGCAGGATCCTGCAGGGCAAGCACGGCGTGGGCCGCGTGATCGCAAGGCCCTTCGTCGGCAGCGGCAACGGCAACTACACCCGCACCTCCAACCGCCACGACTTCTCGCTCGAGCCGCCTGCAAAGACCATGCTCGACGCCTTCAAAGAAGCCGGCCTCGACTCCATCGCCGTGGGCAAGATCTTCGATATCTTCGCCGGCCGCGGCACCACGGAGCACGTCTATACCAAGGGCAACACCGACGGCATGAACAAGACCCTGGCCTACGCCGACCGGGACTTTACCGGCCTGTGCTTCATCAATCTGGTGGACTTTGATATGCTCTATGGCCACCGCCGCGACATCGACGGCTATGCCAGGGCCCTGACCGAGTTTGACCGCTGGCTGCCCACCTTTATGGAAAAGCTGGGCCCGGACGACCTTGTTATGATCACCGCCGACCACGGCTGCGACCCGGCCTATCTTGCCACCACGGACCACACCCGGGAGTATATCCCTTTGCTGGTGCTGGGCAAGGGCGTCAAGCCGGTCAATCTCGGCACGCGCACCTGCTTTGCCAACATCGCGGCAACCATCTGCGACCTGTTCGACCTGCCGCTTGAGACACAGGGCAAGAGCTTCAAAGACGAGATCCTGTAAACCGGGCGTTGCCGCGGGACATTTCATCCCTACACTGGAGGTTCCTATGAACGCTGAACAACTGGTCCGGCTGGCGAAGGAAGCCAGAAACCGGGCGTATGTGCCATATTCCGGCTTTTCGGTCGGCGCGGCGCTGCTTTGCAGCGACGGCACGATCTATCAGGGCTGCAACATTGAAAACGCCGCCTTCGGGCCCACGATCTGCGCCGAGCGCGTGGCTTTCTTCAAGGCCATTTACGACGGCAAGCGCGAGTTTGCCGCCATCGCGGTGGCCGGGGGCAAAGCAGGGGAGGAAGTCAGCGGCCTGTTCCCGCCCTGCGGCGTGTGCCGGCAGGTGATGCGGGAGTTCTGCGATCTCGACTTCAAGCTCTATATGGCTCGGGAGAACGATCAATTTGAAACCCGAACTTTGGGCGAAATGCTTCCCTTAAGCTTTTCACCGGCAGATCTGCGGGATTGAATTCGGCAAATTTAACAAAATTGTAATAACTACTTGATTTTTTCGAGATCTTGTGTCATAATGCATACGATGATAAGACCAGTTTTGCGGTCTGTCAAATATAACTTTAATTTGGAGGAATTACACAAATGAAGAAGCTTTTTGCCCTTCTGCTGGTAGTTGTCATGGTTGTTGCCCTGTTCGCAGGCTGCCAGCCCTCTGCTCCCGCTGACAACCAGCCCGCTGACAACCAGCCCACTGACAGCCAGCCCGCTGACAATCAGTCTGCTGAGACCAGCGATATCCGCGTTGCCATGGTTACCGACTACGGCGACATCACCGACCAGTCCTTCAACCAGGCGACCTACGAGGCTGCCAAGGCTTGGTGCGAGGAAAACGGCGTTGACTTCACCTACTACAAGCCCACCGGTGACTCCACCGAGGCTCGTGTGGCTTCCATCGACCAGGCTGTGGCCGAGGGCTACAACGTTCTGCTGTTGCCCGGCTATGCTTTCGCCGGCGCCATCGTTGAGACCGTTGAGATGTACCCCGACGTCAAGTACGTCGCGCTGGACGTCTCCGAGTTCGACCTCCAGGATGCCCACGGCACTGCCAAGGACTTCTCCTGGACCTACCCCACCAACATGTTCTCCGCTGTCTACCAGGAAGAGCTGGCCGGTTACATGGCCGGTGTTGCTGCTGTCAAGCTGGGCTACACCAAGATCGGCTACCTGGGCGGCATGGCTGTTCCCGCTGTTATGCGCTATGGCTACGGCTTCGTGCAGGGCGTCAACGACGCTGCCAAGGAGCTGGGCAATGTTGGCGACATCGAGCTGAAGTATGTCTACGGCAACCAGTTCTATGGCGACGCTGACATCACCGCTTACATGGACACCTGGTACAACGCTGGTACTCAGGTCGTCTTCGCCTGCGGCGGCGGCATCTACGCCTCTGCTGCTGAGGCTGCTGAGAAGGTCGGCGGCAAGGTCATCGGTGTTGACGTTGACCAGGCTCCCACCATCGACAAGTATGCCGACGGCATGACCGTTACCTCCGCCATGAAGGGCCTGGGCGCCACTGTCAAGACCCTGCTGTCCGCCATCAAGGACGGCAAGTGGGACACCTACGGCGGCACCGTCACCACCCTGGGCCTCGTGTCTGAGAACTCCGACGACAACTACGTGCAGCTGCCCGCCTCCACGCAGTGGGCCGACGGCTTCACCCAGGATGACTACAACAAGCTGGTTGCCGACCTGTACAACGGCAACATCACCGTTTCCGCTGACACCACTGTCGAGCCCACTGTGGAAATCGCTGTGGACTATCAGGGCAACATCAAGTAATCTGTCTGCCTTTCAAACAGGCGCGCCTTGTGCGCGCCTGTTTTTTGTGTTTTGCTGGTCGTTTCCACCAAAAAGAATGAAGAAATAGCGAAAAAATTGTTTGAAAAACCCATAGGGATGTAGTATAATCAAAAGGTAATCAAAACAGGAGGTGGCTAGCTTGGAGAAACCATACGCGATTGAAATGCTCAATATCACCAAGCGTTTCCCCGGAATCATCGCAAACGACAATATCACCCTCCAGCTGCGCAAGGGCGAGATCCACGCACTCTTGGGTGAAAACGGCGCCGGTAAATCCACGCTGATGAGCGTGCTGTTCGGTCTGTATCAGCCCGAGGAAGGCGTCATCAAAAAGGACGGCGAGGTCGTCAAGATCAACGACCCCAACGATGCCAACCGTCTTGGCATCGGCATGGTGCACCAGCACTTCAAGCTGGTTGAGTGCTTCTCCGTTCTGGACAACATCATCCTGGGCGTCGAGCCCAACACCGCGGGCTTCCTCCAGACCAAAGAGGCCCGGGAAAAGGTCGTGGCCCTGTCTGAGAAATACGGTCTTCACGTCGATCCCGACGCCATCATTGAGGACATCACCGTCGGTATGCAGCAGCGCACCGAGATCCTCAAGATGCTCTATCGGGACAACGAGATCCTGATCTTCGACGAGCCCACCGCTGTTCTGACCCCGCAGGAGATCGAAGAGCTCATGCAGATCATGAAGGGTCTGGCCAAAGAGGGCAAGTCCATCCTGTTTATCTCCCATAAGCTCAACGAGATCATGGAGGTCGCCGACCGCTGCACCGTGCTGCGCAAGGGCAAGTACATCGGCACCGTTGACATCGCCAACACCACCAAGGAAGAGCTCTCCCGCATGATGGTTGGCCGTGACGTCGAATTTGTGGTCCACAAAGACCCCGCCAAGCCCACCGACGTGGTGCTCGACGTCAAAAACATGACCGTGGCCTCCAAGGCGCACAACAACAACGCGGTCAAGGACGTCAGCTTCCAGGTCCGCCGCGGCGAGATCGTCTGCATTGCCGGTATCGACGGCAACGGCCAGACCGAGCTGGTCTACGGCATCTCCGGCCTCGAGCCTTTGAAGTCCGGCTCTCTGATCTTCAACGGGCAGGACATCACCCATATGCCCATCCGCAAGCGCTCGGTCATGGGCATGAGCCACATCCCCGAAGACCGCCACAAGCACGGCCTGGTTCTGGATTATTCCCTGGAGAACAACATGGTCCTGCAGCGCTATTTTGAGCCGGAGTTTACCAACAAGGCCGGCTTCCTGCGCAAGGACAACATCCGCAAGTACGCCGAGCGCCTCATCGAAGAATATGACGTCCGCTCCGGCCAGGGGCCCATCACCCCCGCCCGCGCGATGTCCGGCGGCAACCAGCAAAAGGCCATCGTCGCCCGTGAGATCGACAAAAACCCCTTGCTGCTCATTGCCGTGCAGCCCACCCGCGGTCTCGACGTCGGCGCCATTGAAAACATCCACCGCCAGATCGTTGCGCACCGCGACGCCGGCAACGGCGTGCTGCTGGTCTCCCTGGAGCTTGACGAGGTCATGGCCCTGTCCGACCGCATCCTGGTCATGTACGAGGGCGAGATCGTCGCCGAGCTGGATCCCAAGAAGACCACCGTCGAGGAAATGGGCCTGTACATGGCAGGCGCCAAGAGACAGTAAGGGAAGGAGGCAAAACCATGAAAGAAAAACAGTCTATTCTGAGAAATGATGGCTTCCAGACCTTTGCCGCCTCCATCGTGTGCATTTTGCTTGGTCTGATCGTGGGCTATCTTGCCCTGCTCATCATCAACGCCGAGGGCGCCTGGGACGCCATCGTCAACGTGATGAAAAACTTCTTCAAATACCCCTCCGCTGCGGCCCGGATGAAGTACTTCGGCTCCACCCTGGCTAAGACCGCACCGCTGATCCTGTGCTCGTTGTCCGTCCTGTTTGCCTATAAGGTCGGCCTGTTCAACATCGGCGCAGCCGGTCAGTACTGCCTGGGCGTTGCGCTTGCGCTCTATCTTGCCCTTGCCAAGGGCATGGCCTGGCCCGTCTGCCTGCTCGCGGGCATTCTTGCCGGCGCCCTGTCGGGCGCGCTGTGCGGCGTGCTCAGAGCCTACTGCAACGTCAACGTGGTCATCTCGGGCATCATGCTCAACTGGATCAGCCTCTACGGCACCAACATGCTGCTCAAGCCCTGCATGGACCCCGCCGGCAAGGATACCTTCCGCTTGGTCAACAAGGCCAAGCAGGCCATCCTGCCCACCCTGGGCCTGGATAAGCTCTTCTCCAACAACCAGTATGTGACCCTTGCGATCCCCCTGGCTGTGATTATGGCCATCATCGTCTGGATCGTGCTGGACAAGACCAAGCTTGGCTTTGAGCTCAAGGCCACCGGCAACAACCTCAACGCCGCCAAATACTGCGGCATGAAGGAAAACCGCAACATCATCCTCACCATGTTCATCGCAGGCGCTCTGGCTGCCATGGGCGGTGCGCTCTACTTCCTCTCCGACGTGGAGCAGTGGAACGTCAACGCCTCCGCCGTGCCCGGCATGGGCTTCAACGGCATCGCCGCAGCCTTCCTCGGCGGCCTGAACCCCATCGGCTGCATCTTCTCCTCTTACTTCATCACCCACATCACCGTGGGCGGCGGCAACGTGGATCTGAGCCACTACTGCGCACAGATCGCCGACTTCATCTCCGCTGTGATCATCTACCTCTGCGGCTTCGTGCTGTTCTTCAAGACCTTCCTCAACCAGCGTTTGAACAAGGCTGAGGAGAGAAAGATCGAGAGGGCCAGAGCCTTGGCCAACGACGCAAATAAAGAAGGAGGTAAGGCATAATGTTATTGCTCATTCAATACACACTGATTTTTGCCTCTGTTCTGCTCTTGGTCGCTTTGGGCGGCTGTGTGTCTGAGCACTCCGGCGTCATCAACCTGGGCCTTGAGGGCATCATGGTCATCGGCGCTTTGGGCGGCGCGCTGGTCATGAAGTTCCTGCCTGCCACCGGCTTTGTGATGTTCCTCTGCGTGCTGCTGGCTGCCGTGGCCTTCGGCGTGATCTACTCGTCGCTGCTTGCCGTGGCCTGCATCAACCTCAAGGCGGACCAGACCATCGTGGGCACTGCGCTCAATATGCTGGGCACGGCCCTGGCTACTGTGGTGGTCAAGTCCATGAACACCGCGCTCAACCCCGACGACCACTCCTCCGAGATTGAGTACATCAAGGCAAAGAAGGCCTTCCTCACCAATATCGGCAAGTTCGAGCTCAACTGGTTCATGATCGTGGCAGTTGTTTTGCTGATCGTGGTCTTCGTCCTGCTCTACAAGACCAAGTTCGGTCTGCGGCTTCGCGCCTGCGGCGAGCATCCCCAGGCTGCGGCCTCTGTGGGCATCAACGTGTTCACCATGCGCTGGGCCGGCGTTCTGCTCTCCGGTCTGCTTGGCGGCATTGGCGGCATCACCTACATCACCGCCGGCGTCTCCACCTGGAAGTTTGAAAACGGTGTGGCCGGCTTCGGCTTCCTGGCCCTGGCCGTTATGATCTTCGGCGCATGGGATCCGTTCCGCATCGCCGGTGCGGCCTTGATCTTCGGCCTGTTCCGTGCGCTTGGCAACGTGTACAACGGCTTTGACTTCCTCAAGAACCTGCCCATTCCGTCTGCTGTGTACAACATGCTGCCCTACATCGTCTGCCTGATCGTGCTGGCCTTCACCTCCAAGAACTCCCGCGCGCCCAAGGCCGAGGGCATCCCCTACGATAAGGGCATGAGATAAAGGCTTGACATTCCAAACAATACCTGTTAAAATCAACACCGACAGAGCCTGTCTCTGTCGGTGTGATTTTTTGGGTAAAAGAGAATATGGAGGGTGTCATGGATAATATTTTGGTGATCGGCATTGCCGGCGGCAGCGGCAGCGGCAAAACCACCCTGATGAAGAATTTGATGGCCGGCTTTGGTGACAACATTGCCGTGCTCAGCCACGACAATTACTACCGGGCCCATGATGACCTGCCCTTTGAGCAGCGAAGCAAGCTCAACTATGACCACCCGGATGCCTTTGAGACCGACCTCATGATCGAGCACCTCAAGGCCCTCAAGGCCGGCGGCACCATCGAGTGCCCGGTCTACGACTACACCATCCACAACCGCACAAGCGAGGTGACCTTGATCCAGCCGAGAAAGGTCATCATCGTCGAGGGCATTCTGATCTTTGAAAACAAAGAGCTCTGCAAGCTTATGGACATCAAGATCTTTGTCGATACCGACGACGACGTGCGTCTGATCCGCCGGATCAAGCGGGACGTGGCCAAGCGTGGCCGCAGCCTGCAGTCTGTTCTCACCCAATATCTGGAAACGGTCAAGCCCATGCACGAGCAGTTTGTGGTGCCCAGCAAGAAAAACGCTGACGTCATCGTGCTCGAGGGCGGCAAAAATCTGGTGGCGCTCAATATGATCACCAGCCAGATCCAGCAGCACATTCAGGACAATACAGACCCTTCCGAGGCCTGATTGCCATATATTGAAGAAGAAAGGGAATTATGCAATGAGAAAATGGATCGCCCTGCTCCTGGCTGCCCTTCTGGTCATGAGCCTGGCTGCCTGCAGCCCCAGCACCCCCGCAGAAAACCAGAACACCGCGACCGAGCCCGCCGCCGATGCACCCGCGACCGACTCCGCCGCCCCCGAGTCCACTGAGCCCGAGGTCGATTTTGAGGCCGGCACCGTGGAAAACAACACCTACACCAGCAGCCTTCTGGGCATCACCGCCACGCTCGATGAGAACTGGTACTTCCTCAATCGGGAAGAGATCGATCAGATCTACGGCATCACCAGCGAGGCAATGGACGACGAAGAGATCGCCAAGAAGCTCGAAGACGGCAGCACCTACGCCGATATGTATGCCACGGACCAGTCTACCGGCGCCACCGTCAACGTCAACATCCAGAATGTTGGCCTGACTGCCCTGCTTGTCAGCGAAGAGGCCATTCTTGAGGCCGCCGAGGGCGAAGTGATCTCCGCGCTGGAGTCCATGGGCCTGACCGACGTGAAGTATGAGCTCGGCACCATGCAGTTTGCCGGCAAGGAGCATGCCTGCGTGTACATCACCGGCCAGATCAACGGCACGACGCTGTATGAAACCCAGGTCTGCCTGAAAAACGGCAACTACGTCGGCTCCATCACCGCCTCCACCGTGGGCGGCGACGGCACCGGTGAGATCCTGGGCGCTTTCGAGGCCAAGTAACAAGTCTAAGACTGAAAATCCCACAGCCAGATAAACCGGCTGTGGGATTTTTTCGTGCTTTCCCTATTCATAGACCTCTCCGGTCACAAAGATGCGGCCCTTGCGCGAAGCGCCGCCCGCCTCTGCGATCCGCCCCTTGCCGTACCCGCGCAGTGACAGCACGTCTCCCGGCGCGACCGGCGCGTCGTTTTTCAAAACCGGCAGATCGTTTTTCATGGCCGCGCCGGCAGCGATCAGCTTGACCACCTGCGTTCTGGACAGGCGAAACAGCTCGCCCAGCACCGCGTCAAAGCGCAGACTCTGCACCGTAAAGCGCACGGGGCGCACCTTGCGCGCCGGGGCAGTCACCTCGCGCAGCGGGATCTGCCGCGTCTTCACGCTGACCCGGCCCGCTTGCTCGAGAGACAAAATCTGTCCCGCCACCGACGGCAGGCAGAAGACCAGCGCGTCCTGCCCCTGGATCCAGATATCCCCGATCCATTCCCGCCGAAGTCCCATCGCCAGGATGGCGCCCAGATAATCCCGGTGCCCCGGCTCGCCGTAATAGGCGCGCAAGGCGATGGCTGAGATTTCCTCCTCCAGATCCAGCTCCGTCTCGTCCAGATAGTCCGGCAGAAAGAAGGCGGCCTTTCGCTCACACTCTGCGTGCCCGCCCCACAGCACCATGCGGCAGCCTGCCCGGGTCCTTGCCCAAGCCAGCACCGCCGCCTGCTCGGCAGGACGCAGAAAGGGGGTGGAGGTCAGCATATTCTGCCTTTCGCATCGGCCTTGCAGATCCTCCGCGCGGCGCAGCAAAGCCTCATATTCCATGGCCGTCCTCCTTTGCCCGCAGGTTGTCGCCCACGCTGCCAAGCCGCTGGCTGTGCAGGCTTTGGAGGAACTGGGCAATATCGCCGTAGATCGCGTCAATCTCTTTGCCAAACTCCGCTGCGGACATCCGCAGCACACCCGAGCGCACCGCCGAGAGCTGGATCAGCCCGTCGGAGGTGATGATGCGCACCTGCTCGTTTTTGCCGATGTCGTGGCAGAGCTTTTCAATATACATGTCGCCCGTCTCGTTTTCGCGGGTGTAAACCACGTGCAGCCCGTTGTGGTCAAAGCGCTGGCCGACGTTGCCCTTGACCCGGTAGGCGTCAAAGACCAAAATGGTCTCGGTGCGGGTGAAGGCGGTGTAGTTGGCCAGAATATCCATAAGCTGCTCTCTTGCCTGCTCCAGATCCGTCTGCGCGAGCGCTGCCAGATCGTCCCAGGCAAAGATCACGTTGTAGCCGTCCACCACCAGATACTTCGTCTGCGGCCGCTCGGGCAGGGGAGCGGGGGCGGGCTTTTCCTCGGCGCGGCGGGCCGGGGCG
>ONCN01000060.1 GCA_900316335.1 uncultured Eubacteriales bacterium
CCGCCACGCCGCCCAGATGCTGCAATACTCCGACTACCCCATCGCGCAGATCGCCTCGTACAACGGCTTCTCCTCCCAGAGCTATTTCGGCGCCTGCTTCCAGACCTGGTACGGCATGACGCCGAACGCCTACCGGAAAGCAAAGCGTTGAAAAAATAGGAGTTTTGCACATGCTTGACAAAAAAGTCACACAGTTGGTAGAACCAGCGGAGAGCCCTCTGATACAATGTCTGTGTAAGATGATTGCATCAGAGGCTTTTATACATAAATTCGTATAAAAATCGGAGGAGAACGAATGGCAAAGATTTATGCGACCACACAGCAGCAGGTCAGCGCGCGGGAAACACGCAACATGGAAAAGGTTCGCCGCATCGCCGCCGACGGTATGGTTCTTTTGGAGAACAACGGAATTCTCCCCCTGCAAAACAGGGGACAGCTTCTGGCGGTGTTTGGAAACGGCGTGCGCCGCATGGTCAAGGGCGGCACCGGCTCCGGCGACGTCAATTCCAGAACGGTCGTCAACGTAGAGCAGGGCCTGGAGGAGGCCGGCTTTGGGATCGGCACCAAGCGCTGGCTCGACCGATACGACAACGACTGCACAGAATATGGCAGGCAGTATATGCAAAGCTTCCAAAAGGTCCTGCAGGAGCAGGGCTTTGCCGGCGTCAACTGGGCGCTGGAAAACCCCTACCGGGACCCGGACGTGCCCGAGATCACCGAAGACGACGTCAAGGATGCGGACCGGGACTGCGCGATCTACGTGCTTGCCCGCACCTCCGGCGAGGGATCGGACCGCAAGCTGGCCCCGGGCGACTACGAGCTCACCGAGCGGGAAAAGGAAAATCTTCTGGCGCTTACAACGCTCTTTGCCCACACCGTCGTCGTGCTCAACGTCGGCGGCGTGATCGACACAACCTTCCTCAGACAGACCAAGGGCATCGACGCGGTGCTGCTCATGAGCCAGCCGGGCTGCGCCGGCGGACAGGCGCTTTCAGACGTGCTGACCGGCAAGGCCTCGCCCAATGGGCGGCTGAGCGCCACCTGGGCAAAAAGCTACAGCGACTACCCCTTTGCCGAACGCTTCAGCTATCTCAGCGGCGATCTGGACGATTCCTGGTATCGCAGCGGCATCTACGTGGGCTACCGCTATTTTGACAGCTTCGGCGTGATGCCGGCCTATCCCTTCGGCTACGGCCGCTCCTACACCGACTTCTCCATGCAGGTCAGAAGGACGGAAATCCAGGGCGAACGCGTCTGCGTGAGCGTGCTGGTGCAGAACACGGGCGCTGCGTGCGGCAGACAGACCGTGCAGGTCTACGTCTCCCAGCCGCAGGGTAAGCTGGACAAGCCCTATCAGGTGCTCGCAGGCTTTGCCAAGACCGGCACCCTGGCCCCGGGGCAGGAGGAAACGGTCACGATCAGCTTTGCGCTGCGCGCCCTGGCCTCCTATGACGAGGCCGCGGCTGCCTACGTGCTCGAGCCGGGCCTGTACTACGTGCGCGTCGGCGCCCATTCCAGAAACACCCACGTTGCCGCCGCCTTGAAGCTGGACGAACCCGTCGTCACCGAGCGGCTGCAAAACAAGCTCCGCCCGGACTGCGCGTTTGACGTGCTCCGCGCCGACCCGGAGCGCTTCTGCTCCTATCCGTCTGAGGCGCACGAAAAGGCCTCCGCCCTGGTGCTGGAGATCATCCCCGCCACCATCGCCACAAAGACGGCGGTCTACGCCCCGGCCCCTGCCATGCTGACCACGGACAAGACCGAGCCCGTCACGATGGACGACGTGGCAAGCGGCAGAGCGAGCCTGGACGAGCTGGTTGCGCAGCTCACTGTGCCGGAGCTTGCCTCTTTGGTCGTGGGCGCGTCCCGCGGCGGCCTGATGAGCTATTCCACCGTCGGCGCGGCCTCCACCGCCTGCCCCGGCGCGGCGGGCGACACCACCTCCGGGCTCATCGACTCCAGAGGCGTCCAAAATCTGGTGCTGGCCGACGGGCCTGCCGGTCTGCGGCTTTCCAAGGTGTTTGTGGCAGACGCGCAGGGCAACGTGATCCCCGGTCTGGGCGAGTCCTCGCTCGGAAACCTCGGCGAGCTTTTGGGCATGCCGACGCCGGCGCGTCCCGCGGACGCGGTGGACCACTATCAGTACTGCACCGCCATCCCCATCGCCACCCTGCTTGCGCAGACCTGGGACCCTGCGCTGATTGAGGCGGCAGGCGACCTTGTGGGCGAGGAGATGGAGGAGTTCGGCGTGACCCTTTGGCTTGCGCCGGGCATGAACATCCAGAAAAACCCGCTCTGCGGCCGCAATTTCGAGTATTATTCCGAGGACCCGCTGCTCTCCGGCCGCTGCGCCGCCGCCGACACCCGCGGCGTGCAGAAGCATCCCGGCTGCGGCACCACGATCAAGCACTTCGCCCTGAACAACCAGGAGGACAACCGCACCCACAACAACGCCCACTGCACAGAGCGGGCCCTGCGCGAGCTCTATCTCAAGGGCTTTGAGATCGCCGTGAAGGACGCGCAGCCGCTGGCGCTGATGACCTCCTACAATCTGGTCAACGGCGTCCACGCGGCAAACCACAAGGAGCTGCTCACCGACGTGCTGCGCGACGAATGGGGCTTTGCGGGCCTGGTCATGACCGATTGGGGCACCACCGAAGCCGCCGACGGCTTCAAGTACGGCGCGTCCAGCCCGGCGCTGTGCGTCAAGGCCGGCAACGATCTGACCATGCCCGGCTCTCAGGCGGACGTGGACGCCATCCTCGCAGCCGTCGGAAAGGAGCTGTCTCTGGCTGAGCTCCAGGCCTGCGCCAAGAGAATTCTGACACTCGCCCTGCAATGCCGCAAGCAGCGCGGCTGACCGAACTGACAAGGAGGTTTCTATGAAGACGTATCAACTGAACAAGGATTGGCTCTGCAACGGCAAGCCCGTGACCCTGCCGCACGACGCACAGATCTGCGAGAAACGAAGCGCCGAGACCTCAAACGGAGGCCACGGCTATTTCCCCGGCGGCGTCTATACCTATGAAAGAACCTTCACCGCCGCAGCGGAGTGGGCGGACAAGGTCGTTTTGGTGGAATTTGAGGGCGTGTACAAAAACGCGACCGTAAAGCTCAACGGGCAGGCGCTCTGCTTCCATCCCTACGGCTATACCAACTTCTTTGTGGAGCTCACCGGCCTGAACTATGGGGAAGCAAACACCCTGACGGTGATTGCCGACAACGCCAAGCTGCCCAACTCCCGCTGGTACTCCGGCAGCGGCATCTACCGCCCGGTGTGGCTGCATGTGTGCGAAAAGGACGGTCTGCGCCCCGAGAGCGTGCAGATCTCCACCGTTTCCATCGACCCGCCGCGCATCCGCGTACAGGCGCCGATCTGCGTGAAGGCGGAGGTGGACGGCGTTGCGGCAGAGGGCACCGATTTTACGATGGAGCTTCCCAATGCAAAGCTCTGGAGCTGCGAAGCCCCAAATCTCTGCACCGCGCATATCACTGCCGGGGACGGCGATACGCTGGATATTCCCTTCGGCATCCGGCTGATCGAATGGTCAAACAAGGGCCTGTTTCTCAACGGCAAAGAGACGCTGCTGCGCGGCGGCTGCGTCCACCACGACAGCGGCATCCTGGGCGCGGCGACCTATGACGAGGCGGAGTACCGCCGGGTGCGTATTCTGAAGGAAAACGGCTTCAACGCGATCCGGTCTTCCCACAATCCCGCCTCCCGCGCCATGCTGGAGGCCTGCGACAGGCTCGGCATGTACGTTATGGACGAGACCTTCGACATGTGGTACAACCGCAAAAACCCCCACGACTACGGAAAAGACTTTGAGACGTGCTGGGAAGCCGACGTGACGAGTATGGTCAGGCGCGACTTCAACCATCCCTCCGTCATCCTCTATTCCATCGGCAACGAGGTGGGCGAGCCCGCTGAGGCCAAGGGACTGGACTATGGCAAAAAGATGATCGCCCTGTGCCACCGTCTCGACCCCTCCCGTCCCGTGACCTGCGGCGCTAATCTCATGATCATGGGCCGCACGGCCAAGGGCAACGCGCTGTATAAAGACGGCGAGCAGCCCGGCGGCGGGAAGGCGCAAAAGGAGAAGGACGGCCAGAACGCAAGCCTGATGTTTAACATGATCGCTTCGTTTGTGGGCTCCGGCATGAACAAGAGCGCAAACTCGAAGAAGATCGACGCGGTCACCACGCCTTTTCTCGACGCGCTGGACATCGCGGGCTACAACTATGCCTCCGGGCGCTATCCGCTGGAGGCAAAGGCACACCCCAACCGCGTGATCTTCGGCAGCGAGACCTTCCCGCAGGACATCTGGAAAAACTGGCAGATGGTGAAAAAGTATCCCTACTTGGTGGGCGACTTCATGTGGACGAGCTGGGACTATCTGGGCGAGGCCGGCATCGGCGCGTGGAGCTATACCGGCGGCATGCCCTTCAACCGGCCCTATCCGTGGATCCTGGCCGGCGCAGGCGTCATCGACATTCTGGGCATCCCCGACGGAAGCTGCAAATACGCCTCCACGGTCTGGGGCCAGGAGCAGAACCCGGTCATCGCGGTACGCCCGGTCAACCACCCCGGCGTGCGGCCCAGCAAGTCCGTCTGGCGCGGCACCAACGCGATCCTTTCCTGGAGCTGGGCGGGCTGCGAGGGCAACAAGGCCGAGGTGGAGGTCTACTCCGACCAGGCCAGCGTGGAGCTGCTGCTCAACGGCAAGTCCGTCGGCAAACAGAAGGTGAAGGCGTGCAAGGCGCACTTCACGGTCAAATACGCGCCCGGCACCCTCACCGCCGTGGCCTACGACGCCTCCGGCAGACAGACCGGCTCGACTGAGCTTTCGTCCGCATCCGGTCCCTTTGCGATCGCCGTGCGTCCGGAGAAGGATACGGTCAAGCCCGGCCAGATCGTCTTCGTTCCGGTGAACATCGAAGGGGCCAACGGCCTTGTGGAGTCCAACGCCGACCGCAAGCTGACCGTCACGGTCGAGGGCGGCGAGCTGCTGGCCTTCGGCTCGGCCAATCCCTGCACCGAAGAGCAGTATCACACCGGCAGCTTCACCACCTATTACGGCCGCAGCCTTACCATCGTCCGCGCCGGCGAGGCAGGAACGCTCACGCTCAGCGCGTCTGACGGCAAAACGTCCGCTTTGGGCCAGATCCAAATCGTGTAAACCGAGGTGCGCCAATGCAGCAGGTTTTTAATCCCTATCTTCCGCTTTGGGAATACGTTCCCGACGGAGAGCCCCACGTGTTTGGTGAGCGCGTCTATCTCTTCGGCAGCCACGATGCGTTCGGCGGCAAAAAGTTCTGCCTGAACGACTACGTCTGCTGGTCTGCGCCGGTGACCGATCTGACCGACTGGCGCTATGAGGGCGTGATCTACAAAAAGACCCAGGATCCGCGCATGGCGGACGGCAAGCATGAGCTCTGGGCGCCGGACGTGGTGCAGGGCAAGGACGGACGGTATTATCTCTACTACTGCCCGGACGACAAGATCAAATCCGTCGGCGTGGCGGTCTGCGACACGCCGGCAGGGAAGTACGAATTTTATGGCTTGGTCAAAGATGCGAAGGGCGGCATCCTGGGCGAGCGCCCGGGCGACACCATCCAGTTTGACCCCGGCGTGTTCCTGGATGACGACGGGCAGATCTATCTCTATTCCGGCAACGGCCCCCGCACCAAAAAGGAGATCGGCAAGGAGCCGAAGGCCTCTGTGGTCATGACGCTGGAGGACGATATGTGCACGCTGAAGACAGAGCCGAAAAAGCTCCTGCCCCTGCTGGGCGAATCGGAGGGCACCGGCTTTGCGGGGCACGAGTTCTTTGAGGCCAGCTCCATCCGCAAGATCGGCGGGCGCTATTATCTCGTCTATTCCTCCCGCACCAACCACGAGCTCTGCTACGCCGTGAGCGACCGGCCGGACGGCGGCTTCCGCTACGGCGGCGTGGTGGTGTCCAACTGCGATCTCTTCCCCGGCAAGGCGGGCAAGCCCCTCAACTGCTTCGGCAACAACCACGGCGGGCTGGAGCAGATCAACGGGAACTACTATATCTTTTACCACCGCGAGACCAACCGCAGCATTTGCTCCCGCCAGGGCGGCGCCGAAGCGGTCACCATCCTGCCCGACGGCAGCATCCCCCAGGTGGAGCTGACCTCCTGCGGTCTCAACGGCGGCCCCCTCAAGGCCGAGGGGACCTTCTCCGCCGGCATCGCCTGCAATCTCTATGGAAAAGCGACCCCCACCTATTCCCATCCCCTGGCGATGATGGGCCGCCATCCCTATATCACGCAGGACGGACCGGATTACGACCCGGATAAAGGCGGTACGCCGCCAAGGTCGTACATTGCAAACGGCAAAGACGGTCTTGTTGCGGGCTTTAAGTATTTCGATCTGAGCGGCGCCGAGCGGATCACAGTGCGTGTGCGGGGTACGGCAAGGGGAACGCTCTTTGTCCGCACCGATCCGAAGGGCGAAGCCTTAGCTGCGCTTGCCATTTCCCCCTCCAAAGACTGGACCGCATACAGCGCCGCCCTGCGTCCCTGCGCGGGAACGCATCCCCTGTACCTCTGCTATGCGGGCAAAGGCCGGCTGGATATTCTGGACTTCTCGTTCTGAACAACCAAAGGCGCAGCCTTTGCCGTATCTGGATACGAGATCAATTCCACAGCCTTGGAAAGGAGCACACATATGAATGACAAGCCTGAGCGCCGCATTCTGCCCTTTTTGTGGGTCCACGGCGAGAGCGAGGCGGTTTACCGCGAGATGGTAAAGGCCATCTATGACGCCAACATCCGGGCCTTCTGCGTGGAGGCGCGGCCCCACGAGGGCTTTTGCCAGGAGCCCTGGTGGCGGGATATGGCCATTCTGCTGGACGAGGCCGAACAGCGCGGGATGCGCGTCTGGATCTTGGACGACAAGCACTTCCCCACAGGCTATGCCGCCGGTGCGGCGGAAAAAGCGCCGGTCGCGCTGCGGCGGCAGGGGCTGCTGCACAAGCGCTTTGCGGTCAAGGGCGGAAAGCTCCATCTGAATGCCGCGAAACAGGCGCATCCGCCGCGGATCCCGGAAAACAAAATGTACCTCCTCACAGACGTCTACAACAAGAACAGGACGCCGCAAAACCGGTTCGACGACGACACGCTTCTGAGCGTGGCCGCCATCCGGCTGGACAAACCGGTTGAACCCATCGACCTCACCGGTAAGCTCGTGAACGGCGTGCTGGACTGGGCTGCGCCGGAGGGCAAGTGGGAGGTGCAGCTATGCTACCTCTCCCGCAACATCGGCACCCACCGAAGCTATATCAACATGATGGACCGGGAGTCCTGCCGTCTTCAGATCGATGCGGTGTACGAGCCGCACTATCAGCACTTTGCCGACAAGTTCGGCACCGTGATCGCGGGCTTCTTCTCCGACGAGCCGGAGCTTGGCAACAACTCCATGTACAAGATGGACAACCCCCTCGGCACCGAGCAGGATCTGCCCTGGAGCCGGGAGCTTGCTTGCGCGCTGGAGGAAAAGCTGGGCGCAGGCTATGCAGGCCTTTTGCCGCTGCTGTGGTCCAATGACTGCGACCCGTTTTTGACCGCCAAGGTGCGCTACGCCTTTATGGACAGCGTGTCCAGGCTCGTGGAGGAGGACTTCTCGCACCAGATCGGCCAGTGGTGCCGCGCGCATGGCGTGGCGTACATCGGCCACGTGGTGGAGGACAACAACCAGCACGCCCGCACGGGCACCAGCCTGGGGCACTACTTCCGCGGCCTCAAGTGGCAGACCATGGCCGGCATCGACGACATCGGCGGCCAGGTGGAGCCCGGCATGGAGGACCGCCGGAAGCGCAACGTGTTCGGTTATATGGAGGACGGCGAGTTCTACCACTACGCCCTGGGCAAACTGGGCAGCTCCATGGGCGCGCTGAACCCCAATATGAAGGGCCGCACCATGTGCGAGATCTTCGGCAACTACGGCTGGCAGGAGGGCGTGCGGCTGGAAAAATACCTGCTTGACCACTTTATGGTGCGCGGCGTCAATCACTTTGTGCCCCACGCCTTCACCGCAAAGGCCTACCCGGACAAGGACTGCCCGCCGCACTTCTATGCCCACGGCCACAACCCCCAGTACCGCCACTTCGGCGCGCTGATGCAATACGCAGAACGGGTGACGGGGATGCTCTCGGGCGGCCACGCCGTCTGCCCCGTGGCGATTTTATACCACGCCGAGGCGGAGTGGTGCGGCAAGGCCATGCTGATGCAAAAGCCAGGTCGAGTCTTGCTGGACAATCAGATCGACTTCCACTACGTCCCCGCCGACGTGTTCGCAGAGCGGGACTTCTACAAGACCGAGCTCACCGACAAGCTGACCGTGAACGGCCTGTCTCACGCGGTGCTGGTGATCCCGTATGCGCAGTTCATCACAAGAGAAACCGCCGAGGCGGTGGTCGAGCTGGCGGGCCGGGGCGGCAGGGTGCTGTTCCTCGAGGCCTATCCCGACGGCCTGTGCACCGGGGAGGCGCTGCCGGAGGACGTAAAACAGAACACGAAGGTCGTGCAGCTTTCCGAGCTGCTGGGCGAGGTATCTGAGTTCCGCACGCTGACGCTCGCCCCGGCCAACGACCGCATCCGCGCCATGCACTATGTGGGCGATCCGGAGTTCTTCTACCTCGTCAACGAGGGCAAGAAGCCCTGGCGCGGGACGATCACCCTGCCGGATGACGGCGAATACCACGTCTACGACGCCTGGCACGACCGCCGCCTTGCCTGGCACGGCGAGGCGCTGACCATCGCGCCGTCCCACAGCCTGTTTCTTGTGAAGGGCGCGGCGGAACCCGTCTATACGCCGCCCGTCTTTACCGAGCGCCGCGTGCTCGAGGGCTTTGCGCAGAGCGTCTGCAAGGCGGCGGACTACCCGAAGTTTGGCCCGGCGAAGCAGATCGAAACGCCCGAAAGCTACGCCTTGACCGACAAGAAGTTCTCCGGCCTGATCCGCTATGAGACCCGGTTCACCGGTCACGCGCAGATGCTGGAGATCACCGACGCCTATGAGGGCGTGGAGGTCTTTGTGAACGGCCAAAGCGCCGGCATCCAGGTGGCGCCGCCCTTCCGCTATGATCTGCGCGGCCTGACGCGGGACGGAGAGAACAGCCTTGTGATCGAAGTTGCCACCACATTGGAGCGCGAACGCGGCAACACAAAAAACGCGGCCCCCACCGGCATCACCGGCGAAGTCGCGCTGTATGTGTGAACGTCCCCTGCACTGAGATACGCACCGCCGGTTATACACCCTTGTAGGGGCGGCCATCGGCCGTCCGCGGGAAAACCCACTAAAAACAGAACACGCCGATGCAACTTCGTACCCGGTCGGGTTAACGAATTCGCATCGGCGTGTTCCACAATTGGGAGATTGTCCCACGGACGCGCGATGCTCGCCCATGCATATGGATGCGCCTGCCGTAGAGGTCGAACGCGACGCGTCACGCAGTATGACGCCCGGGGGACCAGCGGCGCACCGCACGTCAACCCGTCGCGAACCCCAGCAGTATCCACCCGTTTTCCCATCCGCAGGCATTGCCAACTACCATAGCGTGAAAACCGGCAGACAACAACAAGGCACGCAAGGGTGAATCAAAACGAGTTTTCAGAGAATCGGACAGAAAAACCGGAATTTGTCTGTCTATTCCTGACCGCCCGTTTCGTCATCGCCATTATGATTGCTGTTATGACCTATGGCCAATCCGAGACCCATTCCCAGCGAAAGACCAATAGGCATCCACAAACCGATGTTTTTTGTTGCAACTCCGACTGCAGTTCCGATTACAATTCCTATACACATACCAATCGTAAGGCCGGATGAATGATTGCCTTTCTTGTTGTTCTTGTTATTCTCGCTCATAAAAGCACCTCATGAAATCCCGGTTTGTCAATATAACGATTTCTTTCTATCCTCATTAGGCTCTGTCTGACTTAAATATGTCATCGATGCTGCCAGGCCGATAGCTATCAACACCCACCAGATAGCACCCTCGCAAAAGTCTTTGAAACCGCCTCCTACAATCCTGCTGCCGGAACCATAGATCCTGCAATGTGGGCTTGTATGTTGTAATCATCGTTCCTCTCCAAATAATCCTTCAGCGATCAGCATCTCCAGAACCCTTGCCTCACGCTCTAGCATGACAGGATCCTTGGGACCATGATCAGTCCTGCGGTTCGTTTCTATCGCTGTCTTCGGATCGATGTACTTAAAAGTAAACCGCTCTTCGGCTTCATAATCGTCAAGATTCTGTGACGCTACCGTATCCGCCGCTTTACACAAATAATAATAGTTGTCCTGGATAAAACATTCGTTTTCATCCACTGTGCTTTTCTGGATACGATGGACGATTCCGTATTCCCGAACTGTTTCGGGAAGGACCTTGAGGCCTGCTTCCTCCTTGGTTTCCCTTATCATGGCATCTTCCGGATCTTCACCATTTCTGATCCCGCCGCCGGGGAACTTATAATAGTCGTATTTCAGGCTGTGTACCATAGCAACCTGCCCGGAGGAAATCATAATACTGCGGGCTGAATTACGGACATAGGTACGTGTACACTGTCCGTAATCTTTCCTGTCAAGTTCAAATAATAGTCTCATCATGAGCCACCTTCTTAAACAGCCTGGCACTCCAGAATTCCATCCCCAGTTCGTCCAGGTAAAAATGGAAGATTGCCCTCCAGTTCTTTGTTGCTGTACTGAGCATGATATAATCCGCCTCATTCCGAACAGCCGACTCAGCATAGGCAAACAGCATTTTCCCAATGCCTTTGCTGCGGTATTCCGGTTTTACATAGAGTTCCTCCACTTCAAAGACCGGCGTTCCATCCGGCATGATGGATGTGGATCGTTCAGATTTCTCCAGATAGCCAAACAGATAACCAATGACATCCTCACCGTCTTTGGCAATGAATATCCGGTTGCCCTCTATATCCGCTTTCTCGTTCTTCCGGTATCCATAGCAGCTGTTCTCTGCTTCCCAGTCCGTCGAAAGCCGGATCAGAATATCCGAAAGCGCATCATCCAGATCTTGTTCTTTGATTACAATACGATCCCTTATAACTTCTGCCTGCATGCGATCACACCACCGGTTCCATTTCTCATCATATTCGCTTCCCGGGATGATTCGCCCAAGCAGATCTGCGGGGCTAAAGATGTCTCGCTTCCTGCATTCCTGAACGCATCTTCTGTACATCTCCCAGTCCAGATCATCTTCATCTGCAACAAGAGGTACTGAAGTTAGGCCAGCTCTAAGCGCTGCAGCAGCCCTCGTATGCCCGTCTGTCATGACGGGGATTCCATCCAGTATTTTGACCGGGATCGGTTCAAAACCGGAAAGATCTGCAGGATCCAGCCATATCTCGATATCATGAAGCTTTTTCTCGGAAATATAGAATTGCGACGGCTGAAGATCTTTCAGTGTCAGCTCCTGTATGGCCATGGCAGATGCACTTATGTAAGGCTCATACACTGCTTTTAATTCTGACAGGGCTTCTTCGACATTGATCCAATAGACATTCGTCATTTCATCATCCGCAGGATCTTTTTCACAACGTTCCAGTATCCCGCCTAAAGCCTGTATCGTTTTATCTGAGGCTATATTGGAAGCCGCACAATCTATCATAACGCGATCCAAGCCGATCTTTTTCGCTTCCTTCAAAGCAAGATACAGATTGATCTTGTTATACCCTTTTCTTCGCTCAGACGGTCTGATCCCATATCCGATATGACCGCCGAAA
>ONCN01000081.1 GCA_900316335.1 uncultured Eubacteriales bacterium
CGCGTTCCCCGCCCGGCAAAACAAGGTCACGCCATTGTTCAACGCTCTTAGACCATTTTGAGGTACATCTTTTTTTCCTACAACAACTTGACACCGACGGGGCGCTTTGTCTTACTTGACAGGGAAGGGTAGACGTGGTATACTTTTTCGCAGAAACCAAAGGTGGAGCTTTCATGAAAAAACTGCTGCAAAAACTAATCAATCGGGAGACCTTGACCTATCTGATATTCGGCGTGCTCACAACGCTGGTCAACTATGTGGTCTTCTGGCTCTTCAACCGCCTGCTAACTGAGCACTGGGTCCTTGTGACCAATGCCATCGCCTTTGTTGCGGCGGTTGCATTTGCCTATGTGACCAACAAGCTTTTTGTCTTCGAGTCAAAAAGCTGGGCGCCAAAGGTGGTGTGGAAGGAGCTGATCATGTTTGTTGCGGCAAGATTGCTCTCCTTCGGCCTGGAAGAGCTGGGGCTCCTGCTTGCCCGTGATGTGTTTCACGCTGCAAGCTATACCCTTCTTGGCATCGGAGGTCTTATGATCGCAAAGATTCTCCTGTCGGTTCTGACTGTGATTTTAAACTATTTTTTCAGTAAGTTTATGGTTTTCACAAAGAAATGAGGTGCTTGCAGCATGGATGAAGAGAAGATTTTGATTGAGTCGCACTGCCTTGTGGACGAAAAAGTGCTGCGGGACGGGCTTTCCGCCGTCATCGGGGGCTTCCGCTGGTTCTTGGCCGGCATTTTTGTTCTGGTGCTGGTTTATGATCTGAAGCAGGTTGTGCCCGTCATTGTTCACTATGGCTGGGCGGAGGCAGGCAATCTGATTGCGTTTACCGTTGCAGTGATTTTGCTGGTGGCGTTTTTCATCTACCGCCTGTTGATCTATCGCCCGAAGAAGGCGGCCAGGCAGAGTGTTGCCCGCCTCAAAGAGTTGGGCCGTCCCGTACCTTACGAGCTGACCGCCCGGTTTATGGACTCTCACATCGGCATCGAGTCCGAAGGTACGCCAGAGCTTCTGTCATTGGAGTATGACTCGATCAAGCACATATCCGTTTACGCCGGAAAGATTTTCCTTCGCACCGAGGCAAATCAGTTTTTGTCGATTGATCCCGATCGCTTTGCGTATGGTACAGAAGCAGACTTCTGGCATCTTTTGAGAGAGAAGACTCCCGACGCGCTGCCTCGCAGTAAACGCGCTTGAACAGCATCCAAAAAGCCACCAGCCGAACGTGCGGCTGGTGGCTTTTTGCGGCTGCCTTACTGTTCCAAATCAGGGAAGCTCTCCTGCGCAGCAGGCTGCTCATTTGCTTTTTCAGCCTTAATCTTCTGCAGGATCGTGCGGACGTAGTAGAAGGAAGCAATGGCCATAAACAGCAGCAGCAGGCCAAGATCCTTTACAACACCGCCCATGATCTCAGAGTCGGAGGAGACGATCTCCGGCAGCTTTTCCATGCACAGGCCAAGCGTGACGCCGGGGATTTCGTCTTTGAGCTGCATCCACAGCTCAAAGGCCAGGCTGAAGTAATAGGCGCCGATCTGCACCAGAACGGACAGGACGATCGCAATCACAAGGCCCTTCATCGAGTATTTGACGCCGGCAAACTTGCAGTAACCCCAATAACCCAGCAGAATGCTCACAAGGCCGGCGATACCCGCGATGATGTTGACTCTGGACAGCGCAAAGGAAATCGCGCCGCCCACCAGGGACAGCAGCAGCGCGCCGAGAATGCCTGCGCCGACACGCTCGGTGGTTTGCAGCTCAGGGCTGCCGTTGTATGTCGTTTCGTTCATAATTCTCTCCTTTTCTTTCTTTGGATTATTTCACCTTGGACCGAAGGCTTTCCAGTCGGTTCAGGGCGTCGTACAAGGTTTCGTCCCGCTTTGCAAAATGGAAGCGGATCAGATTGTGGATGTCTTCGTGGAAGAAGGTGCACGCCGGCACCGCAGCCACGCCCACATGCTCGGCCATCCACTGGCAGAAGGTCAGATCATCGTCCTTTGTAAACGGCGCAATATCCACCATGACGTAATAAGCGCCTTCCGGCTCGGTATAGGTAAAGCCAAGCTCCTTCAAGCCGCCTACAAAGAGCTCCTTCATATGCTCATAACGCGCTTGCAGCTCGTCATAGTAGGAAAGCGGTGCCCGCAGACCGGCGATGCACGCCTCCATCAAAGGCGCGGCTGCCGCAACGGTGACGAAGTCGTGGCATTGCTTCACCCGATCCATCAGATACTTTGGCGCGATCGCGTAGCCCAGGCGCCAGCCTGTGATATGATAGGTTTTGGACATGGAAGAGCAGGAGATCGTGCGCTCCCACATGCCGGGCAGGGAATTGAGGTAGATATGCGCATGCGGCTTGTAGATGATGTGCTCATAAACCTCGTCGGTGATGACGACAACGTCATACTTGATCGCAAGGTCAGCCAGGATCTGCAGCTCTTCGCGTGTAAAGACCTTGCCGCTTGGGTTGGCGGGGTTGCACAGGATAAAGGCCTTGAGTCCCTGGCGGAAGGCGTCCTCCAACTGCTCCGGGTCAAAGGTAAAGGCCGGGGGTGACAAGGGCACATAGACCGGCACGGCGTTCAGCATTTCGATCTCAGCCACATAGTTTTCAAAGTAGGGCGAGAACAGGCCTACCTTGTCGCCGGGGTCACACAGCGCCATGAGCGAGCACACCATAGCCTCAGTTGAACCAATGGTAGTCACGATGTTCTCATTGGGGTCCAGGGTCCGGCCCATAAAGTGACTCTGCTTGTCAACCACAGCCTGCCGGAAATTCGGCGCGCCCCAGGTGATGGGATACTGGTGCGGCCCCTCATAGGCGACCTGGGCCATCCGGTCCATGATAAACTGCGGAGGATCAAAATCCGGGAAGCCTTGAGACAGGTTGATCGCGCCGCAGGCGTTGGAGATCCGGGTCATTTTTCGGATCAAGGATGCCTGGAATTGACTGGTACGGTTGCTTAATGTGATCATCACAGATCACCTCCATCATTCGTCTTTCACATAGAATACGTCGACCACGGTTTCAAACAGATCCTCGTCGTCGAGATAATAAACAGCAGAGCCATTGAGTTTTCCGATGGTACCGTCGATGGACTGGAAATCAAACCTCGCACCGTGCTGCAAATAGCAGGTGCTGAGGAAGGCCACGTCCGAGGTGGTGAGATTTGTGGCCATATAAGGCTGCAGGGTGTTGAACAGATTGACCGGCACCATGAGATCCTTCTTCGCCTGCGAGGTGACGATCTTCGCGAATTCAATCAAATACTGCTTCTGACGGTCCATACGCTCGAGGTTGGAGTCCAACTGCTCCTGATCTCTCGAGCGAATATAGCGTTCGGTCTCCTTGCCCATCAAATGGATCCGATCGCCCTTGTGCAGCCACGAGCCGTCAGACAGGGTGAGATCCGAGATGGATTGTACCGTCACACCGCCGATGCTGTCGTTCGCCACGATGATACCGTCAAGATCCAAAGACACGTACGAGGAGATGGGAAGACCGTAAAGCAGTCGGGACACAGAATTCACCGTGTTTTCACAGCTTGTCGTCTTGCCGTCGCCATAGGCATATGCCAGACAGAGCTGTTCAAATGTGGTGTTGACGAAATAGCCCTCAATCGAGTAGACGTCAACCTGCGCATAAGCCTCACGGGAGATGCTCACAAGCTTTGTCTCGCCGGTAACGGTGTCCATCGCGGCCAGAACGATGGCGTCTGCCTGGCCTGCGGTGCCGATCACAGCGTCTTCTTCCAGCGCCTTTTTGTCCACGCCCATAAACAGGATGGTCGTAAGATTGGTGTTCAGATGGTAGGTCTCGCCCTTATAAACCAGCGTGTTGCCGTCGTCCGGCGTCACCACCTGCTTTTCATCCTGGGGAAAGCTCACAGACACGTTGTCATAGCTCAGCATATTCTTTTTGCCCTGGCTGTACATATAGTAATAGGTGCCGGCCGCAGCCGCAGCCAAAACCACCAGCGCAAGCAGAACAATACCAAACACCCGCAGCACGCGATGCGGCTTTTTCGGCGGCTTTTCACCGCCCTTTTTTACAAATTTGCCTTCGTAGGCGCGATCAGTTTGTTCGTTGGTCATTGGTCAAAACTCCCTGAACAAGATAACGGTATCGCCCGTGCTCAATGCAGGTCGACAGCGTCACGATCCGGTCGTCGGTTGTGACGCTCACGCCCTCACGCACGTTGGCCATCACCGCCGGTGGTGAGAGGACGATATTCACATACTCCTGCAGCACGTCCTTCTGGCTGAAATCGAAGCTGTTGAGGATGTGCTTTTTCTCATACTGATGGGCGGAAACGATGGTGTAGGTGAGAATATGGCCGGGGATATACACGGTGAAGGTGTCGTGGTCTGCAAAGAACTGCGGATCCTGAAACAGCGTCAGATTGGAAAACATCGTGGTGTCCAGCATGTTGTGCCCATAGATCACCGTGACAGGGTCGGAAAAGTCCTTCTCATTGAGCTTCTGCACGTACAGACAGCCCTTGTAGTCATAGGATCCGCGGATATTCCGGTGCAGATACCAGTTGTCGTTGACCTCAAACTTTGTCATCATGACGGGCAGATCAATGTCTGTTCCCGGCACCACGATCCAGGCGATCACGTCCTCGTTGATCTGCCACAGACCGTAAAAGTCCACCGGGTTGTCCGGCAAGGGCTCGTCAGAGATATCTGCAAGGCCCGGGCTGTCCAAATCCGGAGTGGTGCCGCTCTGGTCCGGATGCTGCTGGACAGAAGGCGTCAGGATGGTAGGGGAGCGGAACTGGCTCAGATCCTCCTGGGGCTTGAAGTAATACCAGGCGAGCCAACCGCCGCCGGAGCCGACGATCCCCAGACACAAAATCAAGACCAGCACCCAGACCCAGCGGGTCCGTTTTTTGCCGTTGGTCGTTTTCATGGGGAAACCTCCCTTACTTTTTCAGCCAGGTGGAAGGGGAGAGGGAGATCAGAAGGGGATAGATCTCCAACCGGCCGAAGAGCATTGCAAAGGATAAAAACACTTTGATCAGCGGCGTATATCCTGCAAAGCTCTGCGTGGGTCCAACCAAGTTCAACCCGGGGCCGATGTTATTGAAGCAGGAGGCCACTGCGGTGAAGTTTGAGGTGAAGTCATACCCCGGCTGGAAGCTGACAATGATGAAGAACACTGCAAACAGCGCCATATACAGGGCAAAATAGGTACTCACAGACACCAAAACCGAGTTGTCCACGCGCTTGCCCTCAAACCGCACAACGCCCACAGAGCGCGGATGCAGCAGATGGCGAAGCTCTCTGCGAATGGTCTTGTAGAGCAAAACCAGGCGGGAGACCTTCAGACCGCCCGCGGTAGAGCCCGCGCAGCCGCCCATAAACATCAACAGGACCAGCAGCGTCCGGCTGACCTGCGGCCACTGGTCAAAGTCAACGGTAGAGAAGCCTGTAGTGCTCACGATGGTGTTCACCTGGAAGAAGGCGTGCCTTGCCGCCTCAGCCATATTCGCGTACAAAGGCAGAATGTTCACCGTGATGACCGCCGAAGAGAGGACGACCACGATCACGTAGGTCCAGAACTCCTCACTCTTGAAAACAGGCTTGAACTGGCGGATCACCAAAAGATAATACATATTGAAGTTGACGCCAAAGAGCATCATAAACACGGCGATGACCCATTGCAGATACGGGCTGTAAGAGCCGATCGAGTCACCCTTGATGCCGAAGCCGCCCGTGCCGGCCGTGCCCAGCGCGTGGATAGCGCTGTCAAAGAGCGGCATGCCGCCAAGAAGCAGCATCACAAACTCAAGCGCCGTAAGCGCCATGTACAGCAAATACAGGATCCTTGCCGTGTCCTTGAGCTTCGGGACCAGCTTGCCCATGGTGGGCCCGGGCATCTCAGCGCGAAGCACGTGGATGGTCTGGCCGGACAGGCTCGGCACGATCGCCACCATCAAAACCAGCACGCCCATGCCGCCCATCCAATGGGTAAAGCTGCGCCAGAAGAGCATCGAGTGGCACATGGCCTCCACGTCGGTGAGGATCGAAGCGCCTGTGGTCGTAAAACCGCTGACAGTTTCAAAAAACGCGTCGATATAAGAAGGGATTTCTTTGCTGAGCACAAACGGGAGCGCACCGATGGCGGACAGGATCAGCCAGGCCAGAGCTGTGACCAAAAAGCCTTCCTTGGCATAGATGGTCTGGTTTTTGGGCTTGACCAGCAGGGTCAGCGCGCCGCCGGAGGCCAGGGCAATGGCGATCGTGATCAAAAACGGGACAGTACCGTGATCACCGTAAATCAAAGAGATCAAAAGCGGAACAGCCAGCAGCGCGGCCTCCAGCAGAATGATGCGCCCGGTCAAAGAGAGGACCATTTTCCGGTTCATAGCAGCCTCCCTTATTTCAGAATGTCTGCCAAGGCAGCAAGGCGATGGCTCGCAGAGATGACCACGACCTTATCACCTGACAGGATCTGATCGGTGCCGGTGGGGATGATGGTCTTCCGGTCGCGGATGATGCCGGCGATCAGGATATTCTTCTTGAGCTGCAGATCCTTCAGCGGGATTCCGGTGAGACTGGAGCTGCCGTTCACTGCAAACTCCAACGCCTCGGCCTTGCCGTCCATGACCTGATACAGTGTTTCAATGGAGCTGCCCATAGAGCTTTGCAGCGCGCGGGCATAGCGCAGCAGTACGTTTGCGATGATCTCCTTTGGAGAGATGATCCGCTCAAGCCCCAGCCGTTCGGACAGGGAGGCCATCTCTTCCCGGTTGACCTTGGCAACCACCTTCGGTACGTTCTGGGAGCTTGCAAAGAAGGACATCAGAATATTCTCCTCGTCCATCCCGGTCAGCGCGACGAAAGCGTCCTGGTCTGTCAGGCCCTCCTCAAGCAGAAGATCCTGCTGCGTGCCGTCTCCGTGAACGGCAGAAAGCGCAGGCAGCGCGTCGCAGAAGTTCCGGCAGACGTGGCGGTCCACGTCAATGAGCTTGACGTTGGTGCCGGAGCCGATGAGCATCTTCGCCAGATAGAACGCAGTTTTTGAGCCGCCCAAAATCATCACGTCTTTTGCAAGCTTGTTTGTGAGCTTCATGCTCTTAAAGAGCTTTTGCATCTCCGTCGGCTTGGCGGTCAGACCGATCTTGTCTCCGGCCTGCAGCCGGAAGGAGCCGTCGGGAATGATGACCTCGTTGCCCCGCTGCACCACGCACACAAGGAATTTTGCGTCATGCTTGCTGCGCAGCTCCATCAGGCTGGTGCCGCACAGAACGGAGTCCTCCTTGAGCTTGACCTCGATCATCTCAAAATTCCGCCGGGAGAAATATTCCACCTTGACGCCTGCCGGCAGCTTGAGCGAGTGGAACAGATCCTGCGCGGCCAGAAGCTCCGGATTGATGGCCATAGACAAACCAAGCTGCTCTTTCAGAAAGCCAAGAGACCGGTCGTTGTATTCCGGGTTGCGAATTCTGGCGATGGTGTGGGCCGCGCCAAGTCGGCGCGCCAGGAAACAGGCGAGCATATTGACCTCGTCCGAGCCCGTTACCGCCACGACCATCTCGGCCTTCTCCACACCGGCCTCCTGCAGCGTCAGACAATCTGCGCCGTTGCCGCAAAGACACATTACGTCGTATTTGTTCGTCAGGTCCTGGATGACCGTGTCGCGGTTGTCCAAAGCAACTACGTCGTGTCCTTCCTTTACAAAACTGCGGATCAGGGTCTCACCGATCTTGCCGCAGCCGATGACGATGATATTCATAGGCATACCCCGCTATTATACCAATTTTAATCCTTACTATTATAACACAACCGCCACCCGGATGCAACATCATTCCCACAATTTCTGGCAAATCAGCCGAAAAGAAGCGATCTCCGGTACTTCCACGCGGAAATACCGGAGATATTTGTCACAGGACGGTCCGGTCAAAGCCATGGATCCAATCCGAGCGCAGATAGTAGAGCAAGAAGATGACGGAGCTGATCATCCAGGTGATGGGATAAGCCCAAAACAGCAGCACGATCTCATGGCTAAGACGCATGGCAACCGTGATATAGAGGATGCGGAATACGCACCACACCCCCAGCATCACAAGCATCGGCACAAACGCCTTGCCCGCCCCGCGGCAGATCCCGGCCACACAGTGGGAGAAGGACAGCATGCAGAAAAACAGCGCTTCCGTTTGGCACTGCAAGATGCCGATCTGCACAGACTCGGGCTTTGACACAAAGGCGGAGATAAAGGGCTTGGCAAAGAAGAACACCGCAAAGCCGATAAGCTCAGCCATCACGACCGACGCCAGGATCCCGAAGCGCGCGCCCTGACGTGCCCGGTCATACTCCTTCGCACCCAGGTTTTGGCCGATGTATGTGGTCAGCGCCATAGAATAACTGGTGATGGGCAAAAACGCAAAGCCCTCGATCTTGGAGTATGCGCCGCACGCGGCCATTGCCGCGTCGCCGAAGGTGTTGATGTTGGACTGCACAAGAACGTTTGCCAGGCCGATCACGGAGTTCTGCACGCCGGTCGGCAGACCGAAGCGGAGAATTTGGCCCAGCATAGAGCCGGACAGACGCAGCTTCTGCCAGGAAAGGGCATAAACCGTCCCTTTTTTGCAGAGCTGAATGAGGCAAAGCCCGACCGAGGCGGTCTGCGCGATCGTGGTAGCAATCGCGGCCCAGCGGATATCCAGGCCCAGCGCGCCAACGAAAAGCCAATCCAAAAAAACGTTGAGGACCGACGAGAAGATGAGGTAATAGAGCGGCCGCTTGCTGTCTCCCACGGCGCTCATTACGCCCTTGAGAGAATTGTACATGACCACCGAAACCGCACCCAGGAAATAGTAGCGGAAATACAGCGTCGATTGCGGCAGCACGTCGGGATCCGTGCGCATCCACACCAGAATGTGGGGCGTCAGGATCACGCCTGCTGCCGTAAGCACCAGGCCAGAGAGCAAAGACAGCAGCACGTTGGTGTGCACTGCCTTTGAGACGTTTTCCGCGTCCGCCGCGCCGAAATACCGGCTGATCACCACGCCCGCACCCATGGAGGCGCCGACAAAAAAGCTGATAAACAAGAAGATCAGGCTTCCGGAGCTGGCGACTGCCGCAAAAGCCTGATCCCCCAGATACTTTCCCACGATCCAGGCATCGGCCGTATTGTATAGCTGCTGGAACAACTGGCTCAGAAAAATCGGCATGGCAAACCCGGTGATGACCCGTTTGGGGTCGCCGACGGTAAGCAAAGTAGCCTCGGACCCGCCGACTTTTGCACGAAGCGCGCGCATAGAAACCCTCCTTCCTGTGTAAGGTTGTGCGCCATGGTATTATACGCCTGCGCGCAGAGTTTGTAAAGAGGTTTTTCCGCATCTTTCGCCTTAGTGTAAAATAATTGTAGGAAAAATAAAGACAGAGGGCACCCCAATATGGTTTAATGAATTTACCACAAACATTAACCGTAGAGAGAGGTGTCCC